>JAEWOQ010000193.1 GCA_023460875.1 Pseudomonadota bacterium | reverse complement strand
CGAATCCCGGGGGAACGAACAACGGTACCGCGTTGCTTGACGCGTACGCCCGGAACCCCAACGGTACCTGGGTCGACTACAGTGATGCACGGCAGACTTACAGAAACCAAACGAATGCTCTCGGTCCGTTAGGAACCTTCTGACATGGACATGTTCAACCACGCTCTCAAACAGCTCCCTCGCGTCGTCGAGCTGCCTCCTGAACAGCAGGCGCCCTTCCTTTGGAACTTGGGGCCGCAGCTGTTCGGCACGCGGAGCTGGGGACCGAAGCCGAACCGCGTGGTCAATGAGATCGCGAAGCTGCTCGATGCCCCCAAGTTCGCTGCGCGAGCGCTCGCCATGCGGCTCCTCACCGAGGTCGTCACGGGCAACCACCGCACGGTGATTGACTACGGGCTCGACCTGGAAGACCCGGTCCTCGCCAAGCGCTTCGACAATCCAGATGCCCAGGCGGCATACAAGGCGGCGCTGAAGCTCGCTCCGAAGCTGAGCGCCGAGTTGAACGCCGAGGAGCCGGCGACGCGCTCCGCCGCCGCGTTCGCGTTGGCCTTTCTCCCGGGGGCAGCAGGAAAATCCGCGGAGCACCTGCGGAAGCGGCTCGACGTGGAGCAAGACCCGCTCGTCGCCAGCTCTCTGCTCGTCGCGCTGGGCCTGTCGTGTCGCTACGCGAAGCTGCCCTGGGACGTGCCCGAGCCAGCGCCCGACGCAGCCATCGAGCAACGAGCGGCGTGGTGCTGCGGCAAGGCCTACGCCAGCGCTGCGACCAACGCCGACGCGAGCAGCGAGGCGGAGCACGCCGCCCGTCTCTTCGCGGAGCTCGCCCAGCGCCCTTGGTGCTTGCAGGAGCTCTTTCCTTTCGACGCAGGACGTCTGGATTGTCTGCTGGCTCGGGCCGTGGCGCGTCGCGGACCGGCGGGCTTCGAGGTGATGACGAACGCCTTGGCGGACGCGGTGGTGGGCCTCGGCCCGGAGCAAGTGCCGGGCGAGCGGGCCAGGGAATGGACGATGACCGCCCTGAACCTGCTGTGGCCGCGAGCGGGGGAGCTGCCGCAGACGAGCGCGGACCTGACGCCGCTGCAGCGGTCGGTGCTCGGCAAGCTCTCGGAGTTCGACACGCCGGCCCGGTTCGACGGCTTCGGTCTGCCGTCGAGCTGCTGGGAGCGGCGGCGCTGGTTGGGCCTCGCGCCTGCCACGGCCTTCGAGCTCCTCGTGGAGGACGATGACGGTCAGACACGCAGCGTGCCGGCGCTCCTCCTGCGCTGGCACGATGAGGGACGCAAGAAGGAAGCGTACGAGTATCTGAAGGAGCGTCTCACGCCCCATCAGTTCGCCGAGGTGATCGGCGAAGCGTCGGCCGGGGCAGCCTACGTGAGCTCGCCCCCCGACGAGGTGTCCGCCGAGTGTTTCGCGGCGCTCTCGGCGAAGGACGTGGAGTGGGCGGAGCGGTACGCGGAGCAGCTCTGGGGGCGGCTGAGATACGATCTGCGCGTGCCCGAACGGCGGCGCATCGGGGTGAGCACCTCACGGCTCGTGCTCAAGCCCGTGGTCGCGGCCCTCCCCGACGGCGCTCCCTTGCCGGAACGATGGGTACCTTTGGTCCGGCTGGACACCCACAAAGGCGTCGAGTTCACGCGTACGGTGATCCAACGACTCTCGGCAGACGCGCGCGAGCGGCTCTTCGCGAGCTACCTCGAAGACACGGAGGGCTGGTCGGTCCTGCTCCGCCTCCTGAGCCCCTACGTCGACCTCTTTCCGAGCGCCGCGCTCGCCGCGCGTTTCCTGGAGCTGGCGACCCTGGCCGTACAGGACGACGACGACGCGCGCGTGCGCACTGCCCTGGACGCCCTACGAGCCCTCGCCTCCTCGGATCACCCCCTGGCCGAGGACGTCGGTCGCCTCCTGAACACCTGGCGTGAGCAGTGGAGCGGCGAGCTCGAGGAAATGGGGCTTTGATGTGCAACCACCCCGGTCATCGGGAGTGAGCGGTTCCCCATCGGAGCCCCGGTTCGCATGGCACGTGGAGGGTCAGAGCTCGGCCGTCCACGGCTCCTCCCGAAATCCGGGGCCGCGGGACGGAGGTGGAGGGGTCCGCAAGATTCGTCTCCTACGACGAAACGGCACCTCCGCGGCCAATCAACGTCCGCCCTACGCTCCCCCGGCGGCCCGGATCGGTGTACCCTCCTTGCTGCTTTCCCATGACCTTGACGTTGCCCCAGCTCGAACGACACCTGTTCTCTGCCGCCGACATCCTGCGCGGCAAGATGGATGCCTCGGAGTTCAAGGAATACATCTTCGGGATGCTGTTCCTGAAGCGCTGCTCGGACGTGTTCGAGCAGCGCTTCGAGGAGATCCTGGCCCGGGAACGCAAGAAGGGGCGCACCCAGAAGCAGGCGGAGGATCGAGCGAACCACCCGAGCTTCTACGCGGACACGTTCTTCGTGCCGGAGGAGGCGCGCTGGAGCTACCTGCGGGACCACGCCCACAAGAACGTCGGTGACGAGCTGAACAAGGCCCTGGGCGAGCTGGAGACGGCCAACCCCAGCCTCGACGGCGTGCTCGCCCACATCGACTTCACCCGCAAGGTGGGACAGTCGACGATCCCGGACAAGCGGCTCCGGGATCTCATCGTCCACTTCTCCGGCAAGCGCCTGCGGGACGAGGACTTCGAGTACCCGGACCTGCTCGGCGCGGCCTACGAGTACCTCATCCGGGACTTCGCGGATTCGGCGGGGAAGAAGGGCGGCGAGTTCTACACGCCCCGCTCGGTGGTGCGCATGATGGTGCAGATCGCGGCGCCCCAGGAGGGGATGCGCGTGTACGACCCCTGCTCGGGCTCCGGCGGCATGTTGATCACCGCCAAGGAGCACCTGGACGAGCACGGGCTCGACTCGAACGACCTGGCGCTCTTCGGGCAGGAGTCCAACGGCGGCGTGTGGGCCATCAGCAAGATGAACATGCTGCTCCACAACATCCGCACCGCCGTCCTCCACAACGACGACACCCTGGCCGCCCCCCAGCACGTCGAAGGGGGCGAGCTGATGCGCTTCGACCGCGTCATCACCAACCCGCCCTTCTCCCAGAACTACACCGAGGAGGGGATCCCGTTCCCCGAGCGCTTCCGCTTCGGCTTCTGCCCCGAGGGCGGCAAGAAGGCCGACCTCATGTTCGTGCAGCACATGCTGTCGGTGCTGAGCCCCAAGGGCATGGTCGTCACGGTCATGCCCCACGGCGTGCTCTTCCGGGGCGGCGCGGAGCGCGACATCCGCCGGGGGATCCTCGACGAGGACCTGCTCGACGCCGTGATCGGCCTCGGCCCGAACCTCTTCTACGGCACGGGCATTCCCGCCTGCATCCTCGTGCTGCGGGCGCCCAAGTCGAAGCCCAAGGAGCGCCGGGGCAAGGTGCTCTTCATCAACGCGGACCGGGAGTACGCCGAGGGCCGCGCCCAGAACTACCTCTACCCCGAGCACATCGAAAAGATCGTCAGCACCTGGCGCGCCTTCGAGGACGTCGAAGGCTTCGCCCGGGTCGTCCCCCGCGAAGAGCTGCGCGAGAACGACGACAACCTGAACATCCGCCGCTACGCGGACAACGCGCCGCCTCCCGAGCCCCACGACGTGCGCGCGCACCTGTACGGCGGCGTCCCCCAGGCGGAGGTGACCGCGAAGCAGGCCCTCTTCGACGCCCACGGGTTCGATCCCATGCAGCTGCTCGCGCCCCGCTCGGGTCGAAAGGATCGCCTCTACCTCGACTTCCGTGAGGACCTCACCGAGAAGGCCGATCTGAAGCGGCACATCGAGCAGGACGCCGGAGTCCTGGAGAGGGAGCGCGCCCTGACCGACGCCGTCGAGACCTGGTGGAAGAAGAGCCGCAAGGTCATCGCCGCGCTGCCCGAGACCCAGGAGCTGATGAAGGGCCGCGCGCAGCTCCTCAGCTCCTTCGAGAAGGCGCTCCGCCCGGTGGATCTCCTCGATCGCTTCCAGGTGGCGGGCGTGGTGGCCACCTGGTGGGGCGAGGTACAGAGCGATCTCCGCACCACCGCCGCCCGCGGCTTTCTGGGCCTGGTGGAGGCCTGGGAGACGAGCATCCTGGCTCCTTTCGAGGAGGAGGACGCCAAGGGCAACAAGAGCAAGGACAACCCCCTGGAGCACCGCCTGGTCAAGCACCTGCTGCCCGAGTACCTGGCGGACCTCGAGGAGCTCGAAGCCAAGAAGGCCGAGCTGGACGCCACCCTCAAGGGCGCCGCCAGCAGCGACGAGGAGGAGGAGGGCGAGGAGGGTGACGACGGCGGGGAGCAGCTCTCCGAGGAGGAGGTGAAGGCGCTCAGGCAGGAGCTGGCGGACGTGAGAAAGCAGCTCAAGGCGAAGACGCGCAACTTCACGAAGCGCCTGAAGGAAGCCCGGGCGGAGCTCGACGAAGGCAGCGCCCGCGAGCTGGTGCTCGGCATCCTCCGCGCGGACCTGCACGCGATCCTGGAGCGCTACGTAGCGGACCACCGCCAGCAGCTCATCGCCGCCTTCGAGAGCTGGTGGGACAAGTACCGGGTCACGTTGACGAGCATCGAGGACGAGCGCGATGCAGCGGCGGAGAAGCTGCGGGGGTTCTTGGGGGAGTTGGGGTATGCGTAACCGCCACGAGCTCTTTCTGGACGACCTGCCTACCGACTGGGACAAGGCCCGAATCGATGAGCTCGGGGAAGTTGTTGGGGGGAGTACGCCCAGTCGCGATAACCCTCGCTTTTGGGGTGGAGACATCTCCTGGGTCACTCCCGGCGAGCTGACAGGCCTGTCAACCAAGTACCTGGGAGAGACACGAGAAGAGATAACCGAGGCAGGTCTCGCGAGCTGTGGAGCGCGCCTCCTCCAGGCTGAGAGCCTGCTCGTTACGAGCCGAGCGACGCTGGGCGCCGTTGCGCTTGCGAAGGCGCCGCTGGCAACGAACCAAGGGTTCAAGTCGATTACGTTTGATAGCCGTTGCGCCCCGTCGTTCTTCTACCATCTCTTCAAGACGCTGAACCCCGAGCTGTCCCGCCGTGCTTCCGGCACAACGTTTCTCGAGATTCCAGCCCGGGAGTTCCGAGCCATTTCCCTGCCCGTCCCGCCCCTTCTTGAACAACGCCAAATCGCCGAGATCCTCGACACGGTGGACGAGGCGATCCGCAAGACCGAGCAGATCATCGCCAAGCTCCAGCAGGTGAAGCAGGGCTTGCTCCACGACCTGCTCACCCGCGGCATCGACGACAACGGCGAGCTCCGCGACCCCGTCCGCCACCCCGAGCAGTTCAAGGACTCGCCGTTGGGGCGGATTCCGAAGGAGTGGGACATCGGAGCGATTGGAACCCATTGTGTTGTTCACAACACGCTGCGTAAGCCTCTCGCTGTTGAGGTGCGAGAGAAGATGCGGGGGCCGTACCCGTACTACGGTCCAACCGGGATACTTGATTGGTTGAATGAGTACCGCGTGGAGGGTACATTCGTCCTAATTGGCGAGGACGGCGACCACTTCCTGAAGTTCTCGGAGTGGCCGATGACTCAGCTCGTGTCGGGCCAGTTCAATGTGAACAATCACGCCCATATCCTGAGTGGAGTCCGGTGCCGGACCGACTGGCTGGACACCTGGTTCCGACATCGGGACATCACCTTGCATCTGACTCGTCAGGGGGCGGGCAGGTTCAAGCTCAACAAGGCGAGTCTGCGGGCTATTCGCTTCGGCGTTCCCTCCGACGCCGAGCAGCTCGAGTTGCGCCGGCGGGTACATGCGCTGGAGGATGCATCGGAGGCTGAAGAGCGTTTCCTCGACAAACTCCGCCTCCTCAAATCCGGCCTCATGGAAGATCTCCTCACTGGCCGCGTCCGCGTCGCCAAACTCCTGGAGCAAGCGGCGGAATGAGCCGGGGATCCGAGGCTCACCATACCGACGTGACGTCCTTCCATCGGAGAGTCGCCCGACGTGACCACCCCGCGGTCTCCGGCAGAGGGCTCGCTCCGCCGGACGCGACGCGAAGGTCATGCACCCTCGCACCTTCCTCAGCGGCGCAAGGTGCGCCCCTGAACCCACCGGTGGTCGATCTGGCGCCTGCCTGGTAGGAGTCCTGCGATGGTCCGCGCCCTGTCCCCGGAGACGTGCTACTCGGGCTCGAAAGGGTCTGCGAAGTGGCTGGGGCGTGCCGTCAGCGACGAGGGGCGATTCCGAGCTTATCTGGCGGACCGGGTCAAGGGCCGGGTCGACGATGCCGCGGCTCGGGATCCGTTCTCCGCAGAGCTCCGGGGCATGGCGACGACGGGCATGTCGACCGAGTTCGTCGAACGCCTGCTGCGCGCTGTGCCCGAAGAGAAGGCTTGGGCCGTCGGAGAGGCGCTCGCGGAGTGTGTCCTGGAGGACGACGAGACCCGAAAGGTGTGCTGGCCGTGGAACCTGGCGCGCGACCGTCGCACGCCGCAGGCGAGCCTGCCAGGAGCCGATCTCGTCGGCCTCTGCAAGGAGGGGGACGCGGTCGTCCTCCTCTTCGGCGAAGTGAAGACCTCGTCCGACTCGAAGGCGCCGCCCCAAGTGATGAACGGCAGAGGGGGCATGGCGTGGCAACTCCAGGAGGAGGCTACACGGCTCGACATCCAGCGCGCGCTCTTGCAGTGGCTCCGCGCGCGATGTGAATCGACGGAGCACAGGGAGCTCTACCAGGCGGCCGTCAAGCGCTACGTTCAGTCCTCGGGCAAGGAGATCCTCCTGGTGGGGATCCTCCTTCGCGATACGGAGCCCCATGAGCTCGACGTGGCTGCGCGAGCAAAGTTCCTCGCGGAGAACCTCGGTGATCCGACCCGTATCGAGGTGACGGCCTGGTATCTGCCCGTGCCCATCGAGCAGTGGCCGGCGTTGCTCCCAGGGCCTGCGTCACTCCCAGGGCCTGCGTCACTCCCAGGCGGAGCGCCATGAGCTCGACGTGGATCCGAACGGCGGTCGGTGAGGAGCGCCTTCGTCGGACCTCGACGGAGGCGAGTCGGCGCAGAGTGACGGCCGCCCTGGGGTCATCGGGGCACTCAGCCGACGATCGGGAGCTCCAGTTCGTCACGAACGCCCTCGAGCTGCAGCTGTTCGACCTCCTGGATGACGAGGAGCACCAGGCGGAGCTTCGCGCTGTCGCCGCCGAGACGTTTCAGCTCGCCAGGACGTTGACATGGCCCGAGGAGCCCATCAGCGCGGCGGAGTGGCTCGTCCGGCTCGGGTGCATCGCGGTGCTTGGGGATCGCTCGGCGGACTTCCGTCGCATCGTCACCGAGCGGGAGCCCCCACAACTTCCACTCGATTCGCCAGACTGGGGTGTTCGGGTCTGGGCGTCGGTCCTGGACGTCTGGCTGCGCCTCCTGCGAAAGCGCGGGTGGGAGGACCTCGACGCGGTCCAGGAGAGAATCGTCGGCCTCCGGGCGGCCCAGCGCGCGATCGAGCCCACGTTTCTCCAGGAAGCCGAGGCCCGCAAGGACGTGCGGCCAGCCTGGGAGCTCATGGCCCGCTATCACCTCGCAAAGGCCGCGGAGGTGCTGGGTACGTACCTTGGCCAAGGGTCAGTGGATGGTCACTTCGATGTCCGCGAACAGCTCGAAGCGCAGTTCGATCGGGCGGTCGGCGCGTCGGCGCGCGGGCAGCTCATCGAGCTCGAGACACTATCGCGACTCCTGGCGCGTGCTGCCCGGGTGATGGTGGACAACAGCATCTGGACCGTGACCCGCGCAGTGAACAGCCGGGTGACTCGGTTCGTGGAGTCTCTGACGGCGCGGGATCGAAGGCGCCCGATCTTCGAGATGCTACCGCCACAGAGGCGGACCCTTGCGGAAGAAGGGCTCCTCGGGTCCAGCCACCGATCGGTGGTGGTGAGCTTGCCGACGTCGAGCGGCAAGACGTTCATCGCGGAGTTCCGGATCCTCCAGGCGCTGAACCAGTTCGATCCGGAGAACGGGTGGGTCGCCTATCTGGCCCCCACCAGGGCCCTCGTCAATCAGCTGACTACGCGCCTCAGGCAAGATTTTTCCCATTTGGGGACCGTCGTGGAGAAGGTGAGCCCGGCGCTCGAGGTGGACGGCCTCGAAGCCGGAATGCTGACCGAGGCGGACCGGGCGCAACAGTTCCGGATCCTCGTGACTACCCCCGAGAAGCTCGACCTGATGCTGCGCGGAGGCTGGGAGGACAAGATTGGCCGCCCCTTGACGCTCGTCGTCGTTGATGAGGCCCACGGACTCGGCTCCGAGAATCGGGGGATCAAGCTGGAGCTCCTCCTCGCGACCATCAATCGAGAGTGCCGCTACGCGCAGTTCCTCTTGCTGACACCCTTCATCCACAACGGGGCCGAGATTGCCCGTTGGCTGTCGCCCGACAACCACAGAAACATCGATTTGGGGGTCGATTGGACTCCGAACGATCGCGTCGTGGCGATTGCGCGGGTGGAACGCGGCGAGGATAGAGGAGATTTCAGTCTATCGTTGCACACGCGGCACACGACCCGCAACACGCTCGATATTCCTGATCAGATTCATGTCGGAGAGCCGCGTCCTCTCGGGCTTGCTTGGAACAAAGTTGCGGGGTCCCTTGGCAGGATAGCTGCAGCAACAGCTCAGGTTTTACAAGAGCGTGGCACGGTCATCGTGCTCGCTGGGAGCGTCCCAGATACATGGAGGATCGCTAGCGCACTCAAGGTCGAAGAGAACAAGAGGACGCTGGAAGGTGACGAGCTCGGACACGTGCAGCGGTTTCTCGTCGACGAGATGGGGTCGGACTTCCCTCTGGTGAGCCTGCTGGAATACGGGGTGGGCGTTCATCATGGTGGAATGTCTGAGGACACACGCTCTCTCATCGAGTGGCTGACGGAAAATGGTCGACTGGGTGTCCTTGTTGCAACGACGACGATCGCGCAAGGCGTGAACTTCCCGGTATCCGGCGTCGTCTTCGCGAGCCATCAGTACCAGTCACGGAGGTTCCCCTACCGGACCAACATGCCGCCCCAAGACTTCTGGAACATCGCCGGGCGGGCCGGGCGCGTGGACCAAGGGGATCTCGGCATCGTTGCGCTTGCGGCGAAGGACGACTTCAAGCAACGGGAGCTCGAGAAGTTCATTGATGAAGCAGTCGGCGATCTTAACTCGACCCTGATCAAGATGGTGGAGGCGGTGGCGAACACGGGCGCGCTGCTGCGCTTGGACCAGTTGGCCCATCAGCCAAACTGGTCGGCCTTTGTCCAGTATCTTGCCCATACGTACCGTCAGATCGGGAACCACGAGCAGTTCGCCGCTCAGGTGGAGCAGGTGCTTCGCGGCACGCTGGGCTTTCAATCCCTCCGAAAGAGCCACAAGGGCTGGGCGGAGGCTCTGGTGCAGGGCGTGTACGCCTACGCGGAGCGGATCAAGGGGAAGCCGCTTGGTCTTGTCGATGCAACGGGGTTCTCCTGGGAGTCAGTGAATGCCACCCTGGCCCGGCTAGGACAGGAGAAACTGCCGGACGATGTCTGGTCGTCCGAGTTGTTCGCAAGCCGCAGAGACGACCTTCGGCGAATGATGGGCTTGCTGCTGCAAGTGCCGGAGCTTCGCGACTCGCTCGAGTATGTGACTGGCGGGACCAGTCCCGACGGAGAGAAGCTGGCTCGAATCATCTGCGACTGGGTTCAGGGCCGACCGCTCACCGAGATGGCAACCGTCTATTTCAGCCAACCCGTCGAAGAGGAGAACGACGAAGCTGTCGGCGATCCGGTCGTCGCCATGACCCGCTGTTGCAGGAGCGTGTTCGGGAAGCTGACGCAGACAGCCTCCTGGGGGCTCTCAGCGCTGCAATCGCTGACGCTGGCGGATTCCTTCGACGAGCTGTCGTCCGACGAGCAGCGGAACCTCCGCAACCTACCGGCGCGCGTGTATTACGGCGTCAACAGCGACGAGGCGGTAGCCCTGAGGTTGCTGGGCGTACCGAGAACGGCCGCTCCGGTGCTCGCGAAGGAGCTTGCCGTCGGGGCGGATGAGCCGCTCCACCAGCTCCGAACACGACTCCGAACGACCGATGTGAGCGTCTGGACGAAGGCGATGGGTGAGCGGGGAATCAGTTATCACCGGGTCTGGTCGATCATGGAGGGCGAGTGAGCCGTCCCCGTCTCCAAGAGCCGTCCCCGAGCTCCGAGGAAAGTTGCCGGAGCTCCGAGGAAACCTTCGAGGAAGTCGCCAGAGCTCCGAGGAAAGTTTTCGCGAGGTCCGAGGAAGGTCGCCAGGCTCCGAGGAAACCTCCGGGCGAGCCCCGGATTTCCGTCGTCCGCCTCCCCATCCACGCCAGGCCCAGGGGCCGGACCGGGCAGGTCACCGGGCAAGTCCCGGGCAGGTCACCGGGCAAGTACCCCCCAAGTCACCCCCCAAGCTACCCCCCAAGTCGTCGGTGCCCCTCATGAGACCCCGCATGTCACCCCTCATGAGACCCCGCATGTTGGCGGCACCCTGCACTGGGCGAGGGAGCTCCACCCATGACCAGCGGCCCTGAGTACACCGAAGTCGAGCGTCCGTTCCTCGATCAGCTCGCCCTCATGGGCTGGAAGGTCGTCACGGGCAACCTGGACGATCCTTCCGTGACGGGGCGGAGCAGCTTCCGCGAGGTGCTGATCCGGCCGGACCTGGAGCGGGCTTTGCGGCGCATCAACCTGCGTGAGGGCAAGCCGTGGCTCGATGACGCGCGGGTGGCGCAGGCCATCGGGGCGCTGGAGCGGCTGAGCTCGCCGCGGCTCATCGAGGCGAATCAGATGGCCAGCGATCTGCTCGTGCGGGGGCACACGGTGGACGGCGTGCCCGATTGGGACCAGGGGCGCGACAAGCAGGTTCACTTCATCGATTGGGAGCGCCCGGAGAACAACACCTTCACGGCGATCAGCCAGTTCAAGGTGCAGTGCCCCGGCGGCCTGAACAAGGGCTCGATTCGACCGGACATCACCCTGTTCGTCAACGGGATCCCGGTGGTGGTGGTCGAGTGCAAGAGCCCGAACACCTCCGAGCCCCTGCCGGAGGCCATCGACCAGCTGCGCCGCTATCAGAACGCCCGCAAACATGCCGGGGAAGTGGAGGAGAGCGAGGGCAACGAGCGGCTCTTCTACACGAACCAGTTCCTCGTCGCGACCTCCTACGACGAGGCCCGGGTGGGCACCATCGGCGCGGAGGCGGCCCACTACCTCGAGTGGAAGGACACCGCGCCCGTGCCCCTCGAACAGGTGCAGGCGGAGCTCGGCAAGACGTCCCTCGCCAGCCAGAACCGCCTCGTCGCCGGGATGCTGCGCCCCGCGCACCTGCTCGACATCATCCAGCACTTCACGCTCTTCCCGCAGAAGTCCGGGCGCACCGTGAAGATCGTCGCCCGCTACCAGCAGTTCCGGGCCGTGCAGAGGGCCATCGAGCGCCTCCGCACCGGCAAGACCCGCGAGCAGGACGGCGAGTCCGACCGCCGCGGCGGCATCATCTGGCACACCCAGGGCTCGGGAAAGAGCCTCACCATGGTGTTTCTGGTGCGCAAGATGCGGTCGCTGCCGGATCTGCGGAGCTTCAAGATCGTCGTCGTCACGGACCGCACGGATCTGCAGCGCCAGCTGTCGGAGACGG
>JAEWOQ010000192.1 GCA_023460875.1 Pseudomonadota bacterium | reverse complement strand
AGAGAAACCCCCTGCCAGGGTGAGGCGGATGAGGCGGGTGAGGTGCCGCCGGAGAGGGCTGTGCGAGCGGTGCGGCGCGGTGGGGGCGGGGTTTCGGAGAGGGTGCGTTTGTACGCTTCGCCTGTGGGGCTCCGAAATGAGTGCGGCCCTCGCCGGGGGGAGAGGGCCGCAGGGTGGGCAGCAGAGGGTGGGAGGCGGGCTGGGTTACTTCACGGGGGTGGGGACACAGGCGCCGCAGTCCACCACGCCGCCGCAGCCGTCGGGCATGAAGCCGCAGGCGTCGGAGGGGCAGGTGGCCGGCACGCAGGGGATCATCGGGGGCTCCGAGCCCACGCAGGCGCCCAGATCGAACAGCATGTAGAGCAGCACCTTCTCCTGGTCGGAGAGGTCGCCTTCGCAGTGCTCCGGGAACATCACGTGCTCGAAGGGGTCTGAGCCGCTCCCGGCCTCGGCCGCGACGTGGAAGCCGCTGTAAGCCACGCGCCCGCAGGCGGCCTCCTCGGGAGCGCCATACGGGGCGTTGAAGGAGAACTGCTGCACCCGGGTGGCGACGGCGTTCGTGCTGTCCACCCCATCGACGAAGACCTCCGTGTGCTCCCCGGGTTCGATGCACATGCTGCGGGGATCCCGGAGCGCGAACTTGTGGTCGTTGTCGGCGTCCGTGATGCCCTCGCTCCCGAGCCACTCCGCGAAAGACTCGATGCGGGGGCTCACGTTCTCCGTCGTCCAGGCGCTCTCGCCGTCCTCCCAGTAATCCGGGAGGGTCACCTGACCGGTGCCCGAGCTGGGCGTCGAGCTGAAGGTCGCCTCCCACGTGGCCGTGCTGGCCAGGCCGGTGTTCAGGGGATCGCTCTCGGAGTAGGGCTCGTCACCGTTCGCGTAGAGCCAGGTGTGAGCCAGGTGGCTCGCGAACATCCGGCCGCCGCGGTTCACGTAGTGGCGGACGCGCTCTCCGTGAGCCGTGCGGCGCTGGCCCCCGGAGTCGTAGTTGGTCCCCTGGCAGTCGAGCACCACCATGTCGTAGTTCCCCATGGCCGAGGCGTCCTCGAGGAAGCGGGTGTCGAGGTAGGGGCGGCAATGGTCGTCCAGGTAGTTGGTCCGCGCCGAGCTCGCGCTGCCGCCGCAGTTGGCGGTGCGGCATTGCTGAGCCGCGCTTCCGTTGCCCGTGCCGCAGGCGACGCAGCTCCTGCAGCTGCGGGCCACGCAGTTCTCCGAGAGGAAGGCGAACTTGGCCGCTTGGCTCCCGCCTCCGCAGTTGTTCGTGCGGCAGCTGTTGGTCCCTGTGCCGTTCCCGCATGCGTCGCAGGCGGCGCAGCTCGCGTCCGCGTCGTCGTTGGGCCAGGCGCCGCCCGCGGGGCGATCGCTGGAGTTAGCGCCGTGGTAGATGTGCACGGGGGTGTCAGCGCCGGGAGCCCCGAACACCTCAGCGCTCAGACCCATCTTGTGGAAGACGCACTCCATGGCGTCGATGCGCCCGGTCGACACGGCCATGCGGGGGATGTTCACCGCCAGACCGTCGTCCAGCGTCCGGGGCAGGCGCGCCGGGTTGTCGGGGAGCGCGGTGGGCAGCTCGCTGGTCTGGCACGCGTCGCTCGCGGGCACCGTGATCTTCGTGGCGCGCCGGAACTTGCCGGCCTTCACCACCAAGAGCAGCTCCGTTTCCACGGGCACGAACTCCTCGATCTCGAAGTAGCCGCTCGCGTCCGAGACGGCGCCCACCAGGAGCGGCCCGAACTCCTGATCGTCGCAGCGATCGCAGCTCTGCCCGGCGCCGTCGGGGAGGCCCCGGGAGATCGCGGGGAGATCCCCGACGTCGGTGGTGCGCAGCAAGTACACGACGGCGTTGGGGATGCCGACCTGGTTGGCGGTGTCGTCGTCGTCGCGGCCCGGGCTCATTACGCGCCCGCGGAGCACCGTCACCTGATCCTCGCCGCTGCAATCGGGGATGTCCGAGCAGACCTCACAGTCCGCGAAGCCCGAGGCTTCCTTGCACTCCGTCGGGTTGCCGCTGCACACCTCATTGGCGGTGCAGCTGAGCCCCTCCTCGGCGCAGTCGACGACGTTGCCGCACTCGTCGACCATCATGCCGCAGGCGAAGCCGGCCTCTGCGCAGGTCTGGGGCTCACACTCGTCGTTGGGAGAGGGGGCGAGGCCGACGCAGACCCCCGTGTCCGAGCAGCTCCTGCCGCCGCCGCAGGCGACGCCCTCGCCACACTCCGCGTGGCACTTGTCAGCGCGACAGTGCATGCCTTCGGCGCAAGGGCTGTCCTCGTCGCAGGGGCTCCCGCAGGCGTCGCCGAAGAGCCGCTGGCAGGCGGTGGGGTCGTTCCCTCCGCCCCCCGAACCTTCACCGTCCACCTTCGCTCCGCCGCCGCAGGCGAAGGGCACCAGCAGGACGGAGAGCAGCGCGAGGACACGTCGTAGCCCGATTGAGAACCCCATCCCTCCATCTTCGGTCCCGTTGCCCTGGGGCGACAATGGTCAATGCGTCGGGTTTTCAGTGTGCCGCTCAGGGCGTCGACGATTTGTGGTTTAGCATCGCACCTGTGCCGCCCGGCCGTCGGCTGCAGGGTGTCGTTATTAAAAAATGCTCATAGTGAGGGGTTCAGGGGCGCTCCTCGGCGGAGCTGCGGCGGCGCTGATTCAGAGCCGTGGCGGCGCTGATTCAGCGCTGCGGCGGCGCTCTCGCGGACCCCGCCGATCTGGTCGGCCAGGGGCCGTTGGCCTCTGGTCTCGGGCTGTGATGTCAGCCAGGGTGCGCGCCGTGAAGCCCCGGGTGTTGTTCGTCTCGAAGCCGATCGTGGCCCCCTTCCACGATGGAACGAAGTGTTTGGTCAGAGACATCGCGTCGCACCTCGACGCGGTCCGTCCCATGGTGATGGCGACCGTCGGCGCGACCGCCCCGACAGGGCCTGGGGGAGCGCCGGCCTGGGAGATCGCGCCGGTGTACGCGAGCTCGGGGCATTTCACGCCGAGCCTGCGGGAGAACCTGCGGGCCGCGCTGTGGGTGGGGGCGCGATCGCGGGCGGACGTGTGGCATTTCGTGTTCGCGCCGAACCCGAGGTCGAGCGCGGTGGGGCGGGCGCTGCGAGCCCTCCGACGGACCCCCGTCGTGCAGACGGTGGCCTCGCCGCCCCGGGACATGAACCACCCCCAGAAGCTCCTGTTTGGAGACGTGGTCGTCGCCCAGAGCCGCTGGACCGCCGAGCGGCTCCGGGCCGGGTATCCCGCCGGGCGGACCGCGCCGCGGCTCGAGGTGATCCCTCCGCCGGTGCCCACCATCGAGCGGCGGAGCCCAGAGGTGGTGGCCCAGGTGCGGCGGTCCCTGCAGCTCGAAGAGGACGCCCCCGTGTTCGTGTACCCGGGGGACCTGGAGGTCAGCTCGGGGGCGGAGCGGGTGGCCCGGCTCGTGGCGCCGTTGACGGAGCGGGAGCCCCGGGCGCGCGTCGTGTTCGCTTATCGTCAGAAGACGCCCCGCGCCGACGAGATCGCCCGGGGGTTGGCGGCTCGCCTCGACCCCAGCAAGGTGCGCTTCTCGAGGCACCTCGGCGACATCCTGGCGCTGATCCAGGGAGCGACGGGGGTGTTGTTCCCCGTCGACGATCTCTGGGGGAAGGTGGATCTGCCCATCGTCTTGCTGGAGTCGATGGCCCTCGGCGTCCCTGTCTTGGCCCTCGACGAGGGGCCCTTGCGAGACCTCGCGGGCGCGGAGCTCTTGCCCGGGGACGACCGCGCCTGGCGCGACGCGGTGATGGGGTTGTGGGCGGGGCGCGACGCCGTGCTCGGCGCGCGGGGGAAGCAGGCCGCAGAGAGCCATTTCGCAGCGGCTCGCGTGGCCGCGCGTTATGAGCGGCTCTACTTGGAGCTGGCGCCCGACGCCAATCCCCGATGACCCCAAGGCGTGCTAGGAGGGCGGGGCAATCGCCATGAGCAAGACCACCTCCGAGCTCCGCCAAGCGTTCCTCGAGTTCTTCCGCCGCAACGGCCACGAGGTCGTATCCAGCGCCTCCTTGCTGCCCGCGAACGATCCGACCCTGATGTTCAACAACGCGGGGATGGTCCAGTTCAAGGACGTGTTCACGGGCAAGGAGTCGCGGCCTTACACGCGGGCGGCCTCGCGCCAGAAGTGCATCCGCATCAGCGGCAAGCACAACGATCTGGAGGAGGTGGGGCCCTCGCCGCGGCACCAGACGTTCTTCGAGATGCTCGGGAACTTCAGCTTCGGCGACTATTTCAAGGAGGAGGCGATCGTCTTCGCGTGGGACTTCCTCACCAAGGATTTGGGCCTGCCCCCCGAGCGCCTCGTCTTCACCTATTTCAAGGGTGAGGAGGGGGTCGCGGGCGCGGACGAGCAGGCGCGCGATCTGTGGAAGCAGGTGACCGGCTTCGGTGAGGACCGCATCGTCGGCCTCGGCATGGACGACAACTTCTGGCAGATGGGCGAGACCGGCCCCTGCGGTCCTTGCAGCGAGATCTATTTCTACAACGGCCCCGACGTGGACGTGGCGCGCTTCGGTCAGGAGCAGACCGCCGAGGGTCACGGCTGGATGGAGATCTGGAACCTGGTCTTCATGCAGTTCGAGCGGCTGCTGGTGGACGGCCGGGCGGAGCTGCGAGAGCTGCCGAAGCCGAGCATCGACACGGGCGCCGGGCTCGAGCGGCTGGCGAGCGTCGTGCAGGGCAAGACGAGCAACTACGAGGTCGACCTGCTGCGTACGCTGGTGGACGCCACCGTGGAGATCTCGGGCAAGTCCTACGGCGCGAGCATGGCCCCGGACGACGTGAGCATGCGGGTCATCGCCGACCACGCGCGCACCACGGCGCTCCTCATCGCCGAGGGGGTGATGCCGGACAGCACGGGGCGTGAGTACGTGCTGCGGCGCGTGATGCGCCGCGCGGTGCGGCACGGCCATCGCCTCGGCATCGCGGAGCCCTTCCTGCACCGGGTCGCGGGGCGGGTCGTCGAGACGATGGGGCAGCAGTACCCAGAGCTCCGGGAGCGGGCCGAGCTCATCGCCAGCGTGACCGAGGCAGAGGAGGTGCGCTTCCGGCAGACGATCGAGCGCGGTCTGCTGCTGCTGGAGGAGCGCTTCGACAAGCTCGCGAGCGCGGGCTCCGAGCTGCTCGATGGTCGTGACGCGTTTCAGCTCTACGACACGTACGGCTTCCCCGTCGATCTGACCGAGGTGATCTGCAAGGAGCGCGGGCTCGCCGTCGACCTGGCCGGCTACGAGGTCGCCCTGGAGGAGGCCCGCAAGCGCTCGAAGTTCACGGGCGTGGAGCAGGCGGTGGAGGCCGTGTACCGCGAGGCCCTCGAGCAGGTCCCGGGCGGTGAGGTGCGCTTCACGGGCTACGAGCGAGACGCGGATGAGTCGCGCGTCGTCGCGATCGTCCGCGCCGGAGAGCTCGTCGACAGCGCGAGCGCGGGGGACTCCGTGGAGCTGGTCGTGGAGCGCACGCCCTTCTATGCGGCCTCCGGCGGTCAGATCGGGGATCAGGGCGTGATCGATGTGGGCGGCGACGCGGCCCGGGTGACGATCAGCGACACCCTCAAGCCCGTCGCGGGCATCGTCGTGCACCGGGGCCAGGTGAGCTCCGGGAGCGTGGAGATCGGTCAGGAGGCGAAGCTCCTGGTGGACGTGGCGCGAAGGGAGCGGACGCGCCGCAATCACTCCGCGACCCACCTCTTGCATTGGGCGCTGCGGCAGGTGTTGGGGCCTCAAGCTCAGCAGAAGGGGTCGCTCGTCGGCCCGGATCGGCTCCGCTTCGACTTCACCCACAACCATCCCCTCACCTCCGAGGAGATCTCCCGCGTCGAGGAGCTCGTCAACGAGGCCATCCTGCAGAACGCGCCCATCCGCACCGAGGTGCTGACGATGGAGCAGGCCCGCGGCCGTGGCGCCACGATGATCTTCGAAGAGAAGTACGGCGACGTGGTGCGCATGCTCACCATCGGACCGTCGACGGAGCTGTGCGGC
The DNA here is from genome assembly GCA_023460875.1 of Pseudomonadota bacterium. Taxonomy (GTDB): domain Bacteria; phylum Myxococcota_A; class Polyangia; order Polyangiales; family Polyangiaceae; genus NIC37A-2. The sequence goes on along the minus strand of JAEWOQ010000192.1, from coordinate 16,172 downwards.
GGCGTGCACGCGCGCGCGACGGGGGACATCGGCCTCTTCAAGATCGTCAGCGAGCAGGGCGTCGCCGCAGGCGTGCGGCGCATCCTGGCTTCGACGGGCGAGGGCTCGCTCGCCTACGTGCACGACCTGGAGGCGACCGTCGCGGACGCGGCGCGAACGGCCAAGACCACCCCCGAGGGGCTCACGGAGAAGATCGGCCGCTTGATGGATCGCCAGCGCGCCCTGGAGAAGGAAGTCGAGGCGCTGCAGCGGAGGTTGCTCAGCGGCGGCGGCTCCGGCGGGATCGACGCCATGGTGGCGCAGGCGCGCGAAGTGGCCGGGGTCAAGGTCCTGGGGCTCCGCACGGAGGTCACGGATCGGGGCGCCCTGCGGGAGCTCGCGGAGCAGCTGCGCGACAAGCTCGGCGACAGCGTGGTGCTCGTGGGCTCGGCGAGCGAGGGCAAGGCTCAGCTCGTTGCGACGGTCTCCAAGGGCCTCACGGAGCGCTTCAAGGCGGGCGAGCTGATCCGCCCCATCGCGGCGCAGGTGGGGGGCTCGGGCGGAGGACGTCCGGACATGGCCCAGGCGGGGGGCACCGAGGTGGCCAAGCTCGACGACGCCATCGAGGCGATCTACGGCGTCGTGGCGGGCGCCTGAGCGGCGAGCACGGGCAGCCGGGCTTCGGTCTCGTCGAAGCCCCAGAAGTCCGGCTCCGGGACGAGGCGGACCCCGAAGCGCTCCAGCACGCGCTGGCGCACGTGGTGAGCGAAGCGGAGTACGTCCCTCGCCGCGGCGCCGTCGTGGGCGACGAGGGCCAGGGTGTGCCGGCTCGACAAGCCGACGGGGCCGAGCCGCGTCCCCCGGGGGAGCCCGGCGCGCTCGATGAGCCACGCGGAGGGGACCTTCAGCCGTCCATCGGGTTGAGGGAACGCGGGGGGAGGTGCTCCCGCGACGGCCGCGATGCGCGCGACGTCCTCTGGGTGGACGAGGGCGTTCACGAAGAACGAACCACAGCTGCGCCGGTTCGGGTCGCCGTCGTCGAGGACCATCGACTTGCGCCTGCGGAGCTCGAGCACGGCGGCGCGCACCTGGCTCAGGGACGGCCCGGAGGCGGGCGCTGGCGTGGAGCAGCTCTGCGTCGCACCGAGGGCACCAGGGAGAGGGAGGTCGAAGTGGCGCGTCAGCTCCCCGTAGGCGAGCTTGGCCGGGGCGCCCTGGCGCAGGCGGAAGGTCACGCCGAGCACGACGTAGCGCTCCGGCCACTGGCTCTTGAACAGGCTATCGCGGTAACCGAAGCCACAGTCGGCTGCTGGGAGCTCCGACACCGTGAGCCCGTGACGATCGAGCACGCGGACCCGTTCGATGGTCTCCGAGACCTCCTGGCCGTAGGCGCCGACGTTCTGAACTGGCGTCGCGCCGGTCAGGCCAGGGATCCCGCTCAGGCACTCCAAGCCCTGACAGTCTTCTTCCACCGTCCGGGCGACGAGCTCGTCCCAGGCCTCGCCCGCTGCGACGCTGAAGGTGCAGACCCCCGCGCTCGCTCGGACGCGCGTGAGCCCGCGGAGCGCGATCCGGAGGACCAGCCCCCGGACGCCCGAGTCGCTGACGACCAGGTTGCTGCCGCCGCCGAGCACGTGGACCGGGAGCCCACGCTCGTGGGCCCAGCGGAGCGCGTCGATGACCTCCGCCTCCGTCGTCGCGGTCACGAGATACTGGGCGGCGCCCCCTACGCCGAGGGTGGAGAGGGGCGCGAGGGGAACCTGGGCTTCGACCAACACGGCGCGGGTCTAGCACAGGGCTTACTTGCCGCGGCCCGTCGTCTTCCCCCAGGGGGACGGCGGCTCACAGCGGGCCAGCCCCGGCGCCTCCCGGGGATGTGGCCACGGCATGCGCCCTCGACGGCTCAGCTGGCGGAGTAGGTCGGGGCTGAGCGCCGCCCCGTTGAGGCCCAGGGCGTCGAGGCCGATGCGCTCCACCACCTCGAGCAGAGCGCGGGCGCGCTGCGCCGGGCTCGCCAGGGCGTCGAGGAGCACCAGGTGATGCCCTTTGAGGCGACACAAGCCGCCGCTGCGGTCGGAGGGGCGCTGGAACGGCTCGACGCGCACCTCGACCCCTGCCTCGTCGAGCAGGCGGCAGAGCTCCTCATAGAGGGCTTCCCGGGTCACCCGAGCAGTATAGCAGGGTATCGAAGACACCCTGCCAACGAGCAACACCTCGCCCACCAGGCCCCGAACCTTTGCGGGGGCTTGATGGGCTCGTCCAACCCGGCGGCTGCTCACGGATCGGAGCCCTCGGTGCTCTTCAGCTCGCGACGATCGGCCTGCCCTCGGCGAACCGTTCATCGCCCGAGGTCAGACAATCACGAGCAGTTTTAGGTGTTTGGCGTCGCCGAAGTTCGGCGGGGGGAGGCGGTGCTTTCTGCGGTTGAACGATGGTTCCACTCCGGGGGGCGTGGTAAGAACCGCGCCGTGCGCTCGGCGCTGCCGGTGGTGGAGGCATGGAGCCTTCCAGGAGCGTCGGGCTGAGGACGTGAGAACGAGCGTTCTCCCCTGACGAAAGAAATTTGAATGACCTTCACCGAAGCGGCGGCGCAAGTCCTGCGCCTCGTAGGCAAGCCCCTCCATTACAAGGAAATCACGGACGTAGCGATCGAGCGAAACCTCCTGAGTCACGTAGGCAAGAGCCCGGAGGTCACCATGGGTGCCCGCCTGGCGGCGCTGGTGAAGAAGGGGGACAAGGAGAACCCCTTGGTGCGCATCAAGCCCGGGGTGTTTGCTCTTCGTGAGTGGGACGAGACGACGATCGAGAAGGGGCTCGCGGACCGCACGCCGGCCTTGCAGCTCGCGGCCGAGCGCTCGACCCAGGAACCCGAGCAGCCCGCGGCCGAGGAGGTGGAGGCAGAGCCCGTCGTAGAGAACGGGGCGCGTCCGTCCAGCCCGCGGTCCGTGGCCTCTCACAAAGAGCTGAGCGAAGGCGCGGGGCCGACCGACGACGAAGAGCGCCACCGCGCCGCCTTGTCGGCCGCCGCCACGGGCCTCTTCGAGCAGGAGGAGGACGACGATCAGCCCATCTTCGGGGCGCCCGAGGAAGAAGCGGACGCCGAGGCGGACGGGGACAGCGACTCCAAGCGCGATGGGCGGCGACGGCGGCGGCGGCGGCGCGGTCGTGGCAAGCGGGAGGACGAGGTGGGCGAGGGCGACGACGATCTGCCCAGCTACACGCTCTCCGACGCGCCGGCGGATCTGGGGGACCTCGCCGAGGACTCGGAGGAGGCTGAAGAGCAAGTGCACGAGCCCGCTCAGCGGCCGGCCCGCGGCGAGCGTGATCGTGGCGACCGCGACCGCGGTGAGCGCGATCGTAGTGACCGTGAGCGTGACCGCGGCGAGCGTGATCGTGGTGACCGTGACCGCGACCGTGACCGCGGTGAGCGTGACCGCGATCGCGGCGAGCGTGAGCGCGGCGAGCGTGACCGCGATCGCGGTGACCGTGATCGCGGTGAGCGGGAGTCCGATCTGGAGGGCACCCCCGCCGAGCTCGGGCGGAGCTTGGCGGACAACGTGGCGCGCGCGCTGGCGGGCTTCGATCGGAGCCGGGGCCCTGTGTCGCTCCAGAACGTCGCGGACGCGGTGCGCCGTAAGCTGCGCGCGAACGGTGAGCTCACCCTGACGGCGGGCGCGGTGGCGGCGGCCGCGGCGGCGGACAACCTCCGCGCGGAGCGAGAGGGTCGCATGCCGCGGTTCCGCATCGGCGGGGGCCGCTTGGCGCTGGCAGAGTGGAGCCGGGATCGGCGCGTCGAGGCGCAGCAGCGGCTCGTGGAGACGCAGGTCGCCAAGCTGCGCGAGATGACCCGCCGCTCACTCCTCGACGCCCTGCGCGGGCTCTCCCAGAAGGGGCTCGGCGAGCTGCTGGTCGTCGCGCTCGAGCAGGCCGGTGTCCAGGACATCGCGCCCGTGCGGCGGCCCGGGACCCATGGTGCCGAGCTGCACCTGCAGGGGGTGGTCCGGGGCGCCACGGGGGCGATCCCCGTAGCCATCCTGATCCGTCGCGATGGCAAGGACATCGGCCGGGAGCGCGTGACGGAGCTGCGGGGAGCCCTGCATCATTACGGTCCGGCCACCCAGGGCTGGCTCATCACCACCGGACAGGTCCTGAGCGGCGCCAGGGAAGAGGCGGGTGTGCCGGGCGCGGCTCCGGTGACCCTCACCGACGGCCTGGAGCTGGCGCGTCTGTGCGAGCAGTTTGGCGTGGGGGTGACCACGACCCGTATCGAGATCCCGGTGGTGGACGTCTCCTTGCTCGAGACCCTGCAGGGCTGATGGACACGCAGAGCATCGAGGGGTCGGGCACCGCGCGGGTCCGGCCCGGGCCAGCGTCGCGCACCGAGGCGGGGAGCCGCCGAGCTGCCGAGTCATCGCGCCTCGGCGGCTCGTGGCTCGGCCGCTTGGGGCTCCTCCTCGCTGCCACCCTCGGCGCGGGCTGCGCCCGTACCCCTCCGTCTCTGTTTCCTACCGCCGAGGCGGCCCTCGATCGCATGCGCGCGACGAGCGCTTGTAGCCGAGCGGTCCAGGGAGAGGCGACCCTCGACTACTTTGGGGAAGGGGGGCGCGTTCGTGGCAAGGTGCTCTATTTGGGGGCCGCGCCCGCCCGCCTGCGCTTCGACGTTTACAGTCCCTTCGGGGTCACCCTCTCGACCCTGACGTCCGATGGGGAGCGCTTCGCGCTCCTCGATCTCCGGACCAAGGAGTACTTCCATGGTCCGGCCACCACCTGCAACGTCGAGCGGTTCACGCGGGTGCCGGTGCCCGCGTTCGCCTTGGTCGAGCTGCTCCGCGGCCAGGCGCCCGTGCTCGCCCACACGCCAGGGCAGGCCCGCGTCGAGTGGCGCTCGGGCTTCTTCGGCGGGGGGCGCTACGTGCTGGAGGTGCACGGCGCCCACAGCGCCCGGCAGGAGATCGAGCTGAAGCCTCGCCCCGAGGACTTCGAGCGGCCCTACGCGGAGCAGCGCCTCCGGGTGGAGTCGGTGCGCGTCTGGCAAGATGGCTATGAGCTCTATCGGGCGGAGCTGGCGGGGCACAAACCCGCGCGGCGCCGGCCCGTCGACCCCACCCCCGAAGAGATCGAGCTGGGGATCCCGCCCCTGGCTCCGAGCGGCCCGCTCTGCGACGCGGAGCTGCCGCGCCGGCTGCGGATCTCGGTGCCGGAGTCCGGGCAGGATCTAGTGATCCGCAACGACCAGGTCTGGCACAACCCCGGGTTGGCGGAGGGAGTCTTTCGTCAGACGCCGCCAGCGGGCGTCTCCATCCGCGAGTCCGTCTGCGTGGACTGAGCGGGAGCTCTGGAGGGGGTCACGCTGGGGGCCGCTCCGGTCTCCAGGCCCGCCCGGAGGAGCCCGGGCACGTCGCTGATGAGGCCGTCCACTCCGAGACCGCCGAGGCGCACGGCTTCGGCGGCGTCGTTGACGGTCCACACGTTGACGATGGCGCCCTCGGCCAGGAGCCGCTGGATCTGAGTCACGGAGAGGCCCTCGAGCTGAGGGTGGACCCCGGCGGCTGTCGTCCAGCTCCAGCCCGGCGCGCTCTTCAGCAGCCGCTGCTCGGCGTGGACGAGCCAGGCCCGCGGGATGTCGGGGGCGCGCAGGGCGCACTCGAACAACATGCGCGGGTAGAAGCTCGAGATGAGGACGCGCTCGCCGCCGTGCGCGTTCAAGAGCGCGCACGCGGCCCGCGCCACGTGGCTCTGGGACGGGACGTCCCCCTTGAGCTCCACGTTCAGCCAGGCCCCCGTGTCCCGCTGCCAGGCGAGGACCTCGGCGAGGGTGGGGATCTTCTGTCCACGGGGGAGTCGCACCTGAGCGAGCTGACTGGCGGATAGCTGGCTCAGGGCCGGCCCCGCACCGGACGCGTTGGACGCACCGGACGCGTTGGACACACTACCCGCCAGCTCGCCCGGCAGCGCTGGGTCGTGAAAGACCACGAGGAGCCCGTCCCCGGTCGCGCGCACGTCGAGCTCGATCCCGTCTGCTCCCTCCCGCAGCGCCTCCTCGAAGGCCAAGAGCGTGTTCTCGGGGTGGGCGTGCCGAGCGCCGCGGTGACCGAGGATCCGCGGGCGCTGGTTCGGGCCGCGCTTCCAGGCCTGGCACCGCTCGCGATAGCGCCGGCCCCCAGCGCGCCTGGCCATCCAATCAATGATTGAGCTCATCGGCGATCTGCGCAGCCACTGCCTGGGCTCGCTCCAGCTCCGAGCGGGGAAAGGCGATGCCGCCCACCACCGGGTGCCCGCCTCCGCCCCAGCGCGAGCAGATGTTGCTGATGTCCACGTCGCGGTCCGCGCCGCTCCAGGGGTTGTAGCCGACGGAGATCTTCACGGCGCTGGACATCAGCCCGACCATCACGGAGTAGACCGCCTCCGGGAAGAGCGCGTAGGTGGCGAACTTGGCGACCGCGTCGACCGTGGCCTCCGTGAGATCGACGTGGACCACCCGCCCCCGCAGGTGACCGCGCTCCCGGACCCGCTTCAGGAACCGATCGTAGCGGGGACCCAGGCCCTTGAATTTCGCGGTGACCAGCTTGGAGCGCGCCACGAGATCCAGCGGCTGCTCGAGCAGGGCGGGCACCAGCTTGGCCAGGTAGCGATCGTCGCCGTAGTGCTCCACCACGGCGGCGAGCTGCATGATGGGGTTGGAGAAGTCCGTCGCGAGCTCAGGGCTGTCGAACCGGGCCGAGTCGATGGCGTCGGCCCACTCGACGAGGGGCGCGAGCTCGGGCAGGGCGATCCCGAAGCGTCGGCTCGCCACGTCGGCGATGAGCTTCGTGCAAGACGTGTACTCCGGGTTGAACACGAAGCGATCGGGGGAGCTCGCCTGGAGCTCGCGGAACGCCGCCTCGTCCTGGGGGGTCGCGAAGGCCGTCCTGTGGTGATCGAAGTACCAGGTGAGGCGCGGCACATCGTAGAACCGGTAGTCCAGGATGGCGTTCTCTTCGCCGACCAGCAGGCGAGCGTCGGGCTTCTGCTGGTTCGGTCCGTAGCCGCAGGCGCGATAGGTCAACTTGGCCTCTGGACGGAGCTGTCGCAGCAGGTGCGTGAACGTCACGGCGCTCGCGAGGCCGTCGAAGCAGTGTCCGTGAGTGCCGCAAACGAAGAGCATGCTTGGTGCCGTCTTACCTACCCTCGGCTTCGAGGAAAAAATCGAGGTTCTCGTCGTCGCACGTCGTGGCCAGGGCTGCCCGCAGCTCCGAGAGGGCCACGCCGCTCGGGATCTGCAGCGTCGCGTCCAGGTGGAACATCGGCGTGCCCGTCAGGGGCGCGTTGACGACGCGGGAGCTGAGGGACGCGACGTTGATCGAGCGCGGAGCCAACACCCCGGACACCCTCTGCACGATGCCGGGCCGATCGATGCCGCTGACCTTCAGGCGGTAAGCGAGGGCTCCGACGGGGGGGACCACGGGGTTCGTACGCCGGCCCGAGCACGTCAGGCCCAGCTCCCGCTCGATGCGGGGGGCGAGGCCCTCGACCTGCTCGAGGGCCTCCGGCGGCCCCGTGAGCAGGAGGATGAGGGCAAACTCGCCCCCGAGCTGAGCCATCCGGGTGTCCTCCAGGTTGGCCCCGGCCTCCCGGATCCAGGAAGAAAGGGCGCTCACCAACCCAGGGCGGTCCGGGCCGACAGCGGTGAGCACGAGCCGAGACCCCGTCGCCAGGGCCGGGCCGCTCTGCTCGATGCCGTTCTGCTCGATGCCGCCCTCGGTCCCGCCCACGCCCCCCGGGGCTCCTGGGCCAGGAGGTTCTCGCGTGCTGGTCATCCCAGGAAGGGGTAGTCGACCTGAGCAGGGGCGGCAACCGTGCAGCGAAGTCTGCGCGGCGGCTGACGTATGGGCAGGAGCGTGCGATAACAAGGACCGAGGACTTGTCTCTGAAGATTGACCGCGATCACTCGCGGTTCCGCGCCATCGTGCGGGGCCGCATCCGCAAGAACCTGCGCCAGTACATCTCCCACGGGGAGATGATTGGTCGCAAAGGCAAGGATCTGGTCTCCATCCCGATCCCCCACATCGAGGTCCCGCGCTTCACCTTCGGGTCGAAGCAACAGGGCGGGGTGGGGCAGGGGGACGGACAGGCCGGAGATCCGATCGGAGGACAGGAGGGCGAAGAGGCGGGCGCGGGTGAGGCGGGCCAGGGGGAGGGGCAGCACATCCTGGAGGTCGACGTCACCCTCGACGAGCTCGCCGACATCCTGGGGGAAGAGCTGGAGCTCCCCGACATCGAGGACAAGGGCAAGAGCAAGATCATCAGCGCCAAGGATCGCTACACGGGCATCCGGCGCGTCGGGCCCGAGTCCCTGCGGCACTTCAAGCGCACGTACAAGGAGGCCTTGCGTCGCAGCATCGCCGCGGGCGTGTACAACCCGCGCGCGCCGCTCATCGTGCCTCAGAGCGAGGACAAGCGCTTTCGTGCGTGGAAGGAAGATCAGCAGCCGATCGCCAACGCGGTGATCGTCTACATGATGGACGTGTCTGGCTCGATGGGGGACGAGCAGAAGGAGATCGTCCGCATCGAGAGCTTCTGGATCGATACGTGGCTGCGGCGTCAGTACGACGGGATCGAGAGCCGCTACATCATCCATGACGCGGTGGCGCGCGAGGTCGACCGTGACACGTTCTTCCGGACGCGCGAGTCGGGCGGCACGATGATCTCGAGCGCGTACCGCGCTTGCGCGGACCTCATTCAGCGTGAATACCCTGCGGAGGAGTGGAACATTTACCCCTTCCATTTCTCCGACGGGGACAACTGGTCCATGGATGACACCCTGACCTGCGTAGAGATTTTGAAGAACGAGATTTTGCCGGTCTCCAACATGTTCGCCTACGGTCAGGTGGAGAGCCCCTACGGCTCGGGTCAGTTCCTCAAGGATCTGACGGAGCACTTCGGCGGCGACGAGCGCGTGGTCACGAGCGAGATCGCGGACCGCGACGCCATCATGGGCAGCATCAAGGATTTCCTTGGGAAGGGGAGGTGACTGGAATGCCCCCGTTCGGTCGTAGGACGTCCCTGCCGAGCTACCTCCGCGCCGAGCAGGAGAAAATCGAGGGCATCGCGCGCTCCCTCGGGCTCGACTTCTTCCCCACCGTCTTCGAGATCCTCTCCTACGACCGGCTCAACGAGGTCGCGTCCTACGGCGGATTTCCCACGCGCTACCCCCACTGGCGCTTCGGCATGGAGTACGAGCGCCTGTCGAAGAGCTACGAGTATGGCCTCTCGAAGATCTACGAGATGGTCATCAACAACAACCCATCCATCGCGTACCTGCTGGAGGGCAACAGCCTCACCGATCAGAAGTTGGTGATGTGCCACGTCTACGGGCACGTCGATTTCTTCAAGAACAACTTCGCGTTTCGCTCGACGGATCTCGACGCGGGCGCGCTCGTTACGGACATCGCCCGTCGGGGCGACGACTACGACCCCGAGCGCAAGTGGATCGACAAGATGGCGAACCACGGCTCGGCCATCCGGCGGCTGATGTCCCGCCATGGGGTGGAGCCCGTCGAAGAGCTCATCGACGTGTGTCTCAGCCTGGAGAACCTGATCGATCCGTACTCGCCGTTCATCGTGAGGCACGCCGAGGAGCCCGTCGAAGAGGAGGAGCCGTCGGACGTCGAGGTGCCGCGCCTGCGGGCGAAGGACTACATGGAGTCCTTCATCAACCCCACCGAGTACCTCGAGGAGCAGCGCAACAAGCTGCGCGCGGAGCGCGAGAAGAAGAAGGGGAAGTTCCCGGCGTCACCGAGGCAGGACGTGCTGCAGTTCCTGCTCGAGCACGCGCCCCTCGAGCGCTGGGAGCGCACCGTCCTGTCGATCATCCGCGAGGAGGCCTACTACTTCCTGCCCCAGATGCAGACGAAGATCATGAACGAGGGGTGGGCCAGCTACATGCACTCGCGCATGATGACCGAGCACGTCTGCGATTGGAGCGACATCATCGACTACGCGGACAACAACGCGGGCGTGATGGCGACGAGCGGGAAGCGGCTCAACCCCTACAAGCTCGGGGTGGAGCTGTACCGGCACATCGAGGAGCGCTGGAACAAGGGGCGCTTTGGGCGCGACTGGGACGAGTGCCGGGACTTGGACGCCAAGCGGAGCTGGGATCTGCGCCTCGGGCTGGGGCAGGAGAAGATCTTCGAGGTCCGCGCCCTGTACACCGACGTCACCTTCATCGACGAGTTCCTCACCCCCGAGTTCGCGATGGAGCACGGGTTGTTCACCTTCGAGTGGTCGGACCGAAATGATCGCTTCGAGATCCAGACCCGGGAGTTCAAGAAGGTGAAGGAGAAGCTCCTGCAGCAGCTCACGAACTCCGGGAACCCCTTCCTCTTCGTGGAGGACGGCAACTACAAGAACCGCGGGGAGCTCCTCTTGCGGCACGACCACCGCGGGGTCGATCTCAGGATCGACTACGCTCAGCGCTGCCTCGAGTCCCTGGTGCGGCTCTGGAAGCGGCCCGTCACCCTCGCCTCGAGGGTCGAAGACAAGCCGATGCTCATGAGCTACGACGGAGAGAAGCACCAGCGGGAGAGCGCGGAGCCCTGACGGGCTCGTGGGGGGGCCGATGGGCATGAACGCCCGTCCTCGCGCTCGCTGCGCCCGTCCCCGTACGTCGGCGCTGCTCGGCCCCCAGGTGCTTGGTCCCCAGGTGCTCGGCCCCCGCCTGCTCGGTGCGCGTCTGCTCCGTGCGCGCCTGCTCCGTGCGCGCCTGCTCCGTGCGCGCCTGCTCGAATGGAGCGTCGGGGTGCTGTTCGTGGGTGTGGTGGGCTGCGCCGGGGCCACAGCCGAGCCCCGGAGCGCGGGGGAGGGGGCGGTCGAGCGCTCTCCGGCGACGGCGCTGGCCGGTGCTGGAGCTGCGGCGACGACCCCGACGGATGCGGCCGGCGCGCCCGGTCAGGGCTCCTCCGATCGGGGGACTGCGGGCCAGGGCGCTGTGAAACAGAGCGCGGTGAAGCAGAGCGCGTCGACATCCGTGGCCCTCGGCGAGCGGGGGCTGGCCCGAGGCGATGGCTCACCCGCGGACGAGGCGCTGCGCCTGGGGGACGCGGCCTGGCGCGGTGAGCGCTGGGAGGAGGCCGTCGAGCTGTTCGAGCGCGCTCGTGTCCTGGCGCCCCAGGATCCCGCGCCCTGGGTCGGGATCGCGCGGGCTCGCCTGGGCGATGCGGCGCTGGTCTACGGGGCCGCCCAGGGGGATGAGTCCCTCGAGGAGGTCATCGGCGTCCTCGACCACGCCCTCGCTGTGCGGAGCGACTTCACGTTGGCGCGCTTCGAGAAGGGGCGGGTGCTCTTGGCCCTGGGACGACCGCTGGAGGCCAAGGCGCTCCTGGAGGGCGTGGTCAGAGACGTCCCCGGGGACGCGGAGGCCCAGTCGTGCCTCGGGGTGGCCCTGCTCGCGAGCGGCGACGCCCAGGGCGCGAAGGAGCGCTTCGAGCAGGCGGCGCGGCTCGAGCCCAATCGCGCGGAGCGTTTGGGGAACTTGGCCACCGCCCAGATGATGGTGGGCGCCGTCGAGGACGCCGTGCGCTCTTACCGCGCTGCGGCGCGGCTCGCTCCGAACAGCGCGCAACACCAGAACGATCTGGGCGCGGCCCTGCTGGCGCGCGGTGACCTCGAGGGGGCGATGCAGCACCTGAGCCGAGCCGTCGCCCTCGAGCCGCAGCGCGCCACGTTCCTCTCCAACCTGGCCTACGCCCACCTGGCCGCGGGACGGCATGAGGAGGCGCTGCGCATCGCGCGGCGCGCGACGGAGCTCGATCCACGGCTCGGCTCCGCGTGGATCAACCTCGGCACCGCGGAGGCTCGCTTGGGTCGACTGGCGGCGGCACGGCGCGCCATCCAGCGCGCGCTCCAGCTCGATCCCAGCGATCCTCGCGCCCAGGCGAGCTCGGCGGAGCTGGACGAGCTGGAGGCCAGCGCTGCCCATTGAGCCTGCCGCGCTCTCCGGGGACGCCCGCGGATCAGCGCTCGACGGGGGCGATGGGGAGGAGCCACATCGGGCGCGGCTTGCCCCCGCGCACGCGGAGCAGCGCAGGCCTGCGGGAGGTCACCACCCCGACGAAGGCGTCGATGCCATGGTCCTCGCCTGACGCCTGGGCGTCGAGGCGGGCGTGGATCCGATAGAGCCCTGGCGCCTCGAAGACGCGCGGAGGGCACATCTCTGGCAGGCGACTGGCGACGCGCATCGTCCCGCCCGCGCCGATGAAGTCGAAGGCCTGCCGCTCGGGCGCGCGGTCGTCTGGGTACACGTTGCAGGTGCTCGACCCCTGGGGGCCGATTACCTCGTAGGTGACGAGCTCCCTCCGGAAGAAGAGGTGGCGCCCCTGGGCCGCGGGGTTCTTGACGACGATCGTCAGCGTGGCCTGGGTGGGATCAGTGATCGCGCCAGGAGACAGTACCTCTAGCTCGAGGGGAGGAGGGGCGTCTGGAGCGCGCGGCGCCGGCAGCAGCGGCGCGTAGCTGGCGTCGAGGGTGAACGGTTCTCCGGACAGCTCCTTGACCGGCTCCGGCGCCTCTCCAGCGGGGTCCGCGGCTCTCGCCAGGAAGGGCTCTGTCTGCGTGACAGGCTCCTCCACCCGCTTGCCCTGACGCCACACCACGCGGGTCTTCAAGGGCCAACCGAACCTTGGAGTCACGACGGCCCCCGGCACGAGCCGGTCCGGATCGCAGTAGAGACGTGGGTCGAACTGCTGCGCGAGGAGCATGCCAGGCTGGAGGTCGACCAAGAGCTCCGGGTCCACCTGCGAGGGGCGATCGGCCGTGGGTAGCTCGCACACGTGCACCTCGTCCTTCGCCTTGGCGCCCTTCGCGGCGTCCGCGTCCTGTGGCGGACGGATCTCCAAGCGGAGCAGGCGCATGTCCCCGGCGACCTCGACGGGGTCCTCGGAGGGGTTGCCGACGATCGCCAGCCAGGGCAGATCCGCGCCGCTCTGGCTCACCGCGAAGCCGAGACCGAGGGTGCTCGGCGGCGGGTCGGCGGCGCGGAGGCTGCGGCGAGCATCGCCAGCGAAGGGAGGCTCCGGGCGGCGGGCGCGCGGGGGCTCTTCGTCTTCGTCCTCCGCGAGAGGGTCTTCGGGAGAGGCCTCGTCCCCGGTGGTATCCTCCGTCGAGCTGGGAGCGACGGCGCCACGCCCTCCGCAGGCGGTGACCAGGACCGCGAACAGGGCCAGGGCCCGAGGCGGGGCGGATCGGAAACGCATGGTCCGTCCGATACCACGAGGTCCGCGGCGATCCATACCGTCCTCGGCGCCCGGCCCGTTCCTTTTGCCAGGACCATTTGGTAGGCGCGTGCTCATGGAGCGATCGTGGAGCAACTGCTGAGGAGCACGGGGCCTTACGCCATCTTGGATGTCGATAGCCTGGAGGCGCGGGGGCTCGCGGTGGCGCCAGCGGCCCAGGCGATGTTGGGCGGGGGCGCGAGCGTGCTGCAGCTCCGAGCCAAGGGGCGCTCGGCGCGGCAGACCCTGGAGTGGCTCGAGGAGCTGGTCCCCCTGGCAGCGGGGGCAGGTGTCCCGCTGTTCGTCAACGATCGCGCCGATCTGGCCGCGGTCGCCGGCGCCCCCGGCGTCCACGTCGGGCAGGACGACCTGCCCCTCACCGAGGTGCGGCGCCTGTTCCCCGAGCTCCGGGTCGGCGTGTCGACCCACTCCCTCGAGCAGCTCGAAGCGGCCCTCGCGGAGCGCCCTGACTACGTCGCCTTCGGGCCTGTCTTTCCGACGCGGAGCAAGGCCCAGCTCGACCCGCTCGTTGGGCTCGAGCTGCTGGCAAGCGCGGCGACGCTGGCGACTGCGGCGGCGGTGCCTCTGGTGGCCATAGGGGGCATCGACTCACGAAACGCTCACCAGGTCCGCGCGACCGGCGCGGTCCCCGCGGTCATCGCGGCGCTCTTGCCGGAGCTCGCCGTGGACGCCCCCGAACCGGCCCTCGCGGTGATCTACGCCCGCACCCGCGCCCTGTGCGTGGGCGGCGAGACGTCAGGTCCTGCGTAGCTGGGTGAGCATCGCCTCGAGGACGAGCCCGGCCTGGCCGTTGCGCTGCAGGTCGGTCATGGCCCGGGTCACGACGCCATGGCGCTCTGCGAGCCGCTGGGCTTCGTCCGTCTCCTCGCGGATCGCCGCGCGCGCGCGGAGGGCATAGGTGTGCGCCAGGTGGCTCATGAGGTGCAGTAGCTGGTCCCGCTCCTCGGGGCGCTGCTCGGCGAGGGGCAGCGCGCCCGCCAGGTCCGGCGCTGCAAGGGCAGCGTCCGCCGCTGCCACGAAGCGCTCCCGGGCGCTGCGGACCTCCTCCTCGGCCAGGGCGAGACCTTGGGCCACGCTGCCGCCCGCGAAGGCCGCCACCTCTCGGGACACGCCGCGGGCTTCGAGCAGATCACCTACGATCGGCTCGGGGAGCGGGCGGAAGCGCACCGCGAGGGTCCGGGAGCGGATCGTGTCCAGCAGTCGTCGAGGCTGGCTCGTCAGGAGGATGAAATGGGTGCGCGGCGCGGGCTCCTCCAAGGTCTTCAGCAGGGCGTTGGCCGCCGACAGGGTCAGCTCGTGGGCGTCCCGCACGATGACGCAGAGGGCCCGTCCTTCGTGGGGTGGGAAGCCGACCCGGCCGAGGACGATGCGGCGGATCTGCTCCACGCCGATGCCGGTCGCTTCGCTGCTGGAGCCGAGGACCGATGCCGGATAGAGGCCGCGCTGCACGAAGAGGACGTCCGGGTGCTGGGGTACTCGAGGGGGCTCGGGATGGAACGTAACGGCGCGGCGACAGGGCGAGCAGGTCTCACATCCGAGCGGCTCTCCCTGTTCGCACACGAGCGCTTGGGCGAGCCGCAGGGCAGCTAGCTCCTTGCCCACGCCGTCTGGTCCCTCGAAGCGATAGGCGTGCGCGAGATGCCCGCCGGTCAGGGCTCGGCTGAGCGTCTGCACGACCGTCGGTTGCCCGAGCAGGGAGGAGAAACCCATGCCCGAGAGTAAGGGATGGAGCGGTCAGGGGGTCAAGGGTGCTTCCCCCTGACCCCCCTCGAGCCGAGCTGGTCCCGCTCCCGCCGTCTGGGCGCGCTCGCGCCTCGGTCGCCTGGGCGCGCTCGCGCCTTTGTCGTCGGGGCTGGCTCGAGGCCTCAGGCGGCGGAGCTCCGCGCCTCTGGGCGACCGGACGTCATGCGCCCGGAGTCTGCCGTCGGGTTCACGGAAGAGGCGGCGCTCGACTCCGCGAGTCGAACGAAGGCGTCGAAGGCGGCGCGGGTCGCCTCCTGATCGCCGCTCACGGACTCAGCGACCGCCAGCCCGTCGAGCACGGCGAGGGTGAGGATCGCGAAGGCCTCTGGCTCTGCGACGTGCGACGTGAAGCGCTCCTCCAAGAGCTTGCGCGCGTCGCCCTGCAGGACCGCTGCGCGCCGCCGCATCTCCGGGTCGCGGCGGATCGCGCTCCAGATCTCGATGTTGAGCCCTTTGGTGGTGTCATCCCCGTGGAGGGGAGCCCACAAGGAGCGCAGCGTCTCCTCCAGATGGCTCGCGCTCGTCGTGCTCAGCGCCGCGCGGATCCCCGAGACGACGCGCTGGTACGAGAAGCTCTGCACCTCCTGCACCAAGGCCGCTTTGCTAGCGAAGTAGTAGTGCACGATGCTCTTGCGGAGCCCGAGCTCCTTCCCGATCTCCGCGAGGGTCGTCGCGTTGAACCCTCGGCGCGCGAAGCACTTGGCCGCTGCGGTCAGGATGGCTTCGACCCTCGGATTTCCCCAATCCACAGAACGCGGCGCAGCTCCACTCTCCGGCTGCGCTTCTTGACTTGCTCCGTTCACGCTTGCTTGTGCAGTTTCCATGGTCCCCATCGAATCGGTGAGCGGGCCAGATGCCCGCATATGTGATTGCAGTGCGGGAGCGGCGCCTCCGTTCCGTCCCCCCTTGGTGATCAACCCCTCGAGGCGAGGAGTCGGAAGAATGCGCTCCTCACACATACCCTCCGTCCTTGCCGGTTGTTGCCCAACCGGTTCGGCGCGTCAACCCTCATGTGCCCCCGCTCCGATTATTCAATTCGTCTTACTCTCGTCCGCTGATCGCCATCCCAGCCGTCTCAGGATCGAGCAGCGAGGCGCGCCGCGAAGCGAGCAGGAAACACGCGCAGATCCGCAGGTGAAGCTCACGGAGCGACCGGGTGCTCACGGACCCTGTCGGGGG
>JAEWOQ010000191.1 GCA_023460875.1 Pseudomonadota bacterium | reverse complement strand
CTCACAGCTGGCCCCGCTGTTGCAGTTGGGGCCGCCGTCGGTGGCGAGCAACACGAACCGGTCCCCGTCGAGATCCGCCCCTGGCCCCGTGGCGAAGTACTGGTAGGCGCGCGCGAGCGCCGCTGCCGTCGGCGTGCCACCTCCCGGGTTCGTCCGATCCAGCAGCTGGACGATCCGCTCACGGACGTCGTCACCGTCCTCGATCGGGACATCGATGTCGTCCCCCTCCGGCATGTCGCAGCAGTTGCCGCTGCAATCCTGCGGAATCTCCTTGGCCGGATACATCTGCAGGCCGAAGGACACCGCCTCAGGTGCGTCATCGAGGGCAGTGCTCAGGGCAGAGCGCGTCGCGTCCCACAAAGACCCCGTCGAGTCCTCGTCGGGTGGTGAAGCCATGCTGCCGCTCTTGTCGAGCACGAGCAGCATGTTCACAGGCGTCGTCTTCGCAGTCACCGCGTCGACGCCGCAGTTGCCCAGCCCAGCGAACTCCTTGCAAATGAAGCCCCCGGACAGAGCTCCGCCGAAACCTCCGGTCCCCGTAGCCGGGGCGCCCGCGCTCCCGCCCGTCCCACTCGAGACGTCATCGTCATTCTTGGAGGAGCACGAGAGCGGGATCACGAAGCCAGCCAAGAGCAAGGACAGGAGAGGCAAACGTCGCGCCATGGTCTTCCCACTTTTTGCTGAGCCGCGGACTTTTGTTGAGCCGCGGAAATTTACACCAGCATCTCCATGCTGGGGTTCTTCACACTATCCGATGTGAAACCCGGTTCAAAGAACTCGTTTCGAGCCCACACCGTTTGGTGTAGGTTGGGGATGGATTGCTCGGAATCGGAACCGTTCACGCAATGGGGTCAGTGTCATGAGAATCTTCCACCGACGTTCAAGCCAGCTGCGTCAGCGCCTCACCACGTCCCTCCTGGCAACAGCCCTCGCCTTCGGCGTCGCCTGTGGCAGCGACAAGGATGACGGCAGCAACGGGGGCGGCGGCGGGAGCGGAAGCGGGAACGGGAACGCCACGGGCAGTGGCGGCGCGAACGATGGCTCCGGCGGAGACGGCGCTGGCACGGGCTCGGCTGGCGGCATGAGCAGCGGCACCGGCGGGAGCGGCGGCAGCACCAACCCCAACAACACCGCCTGCGGCCTGGCAAGCAGGCCGGGCACCTCGGGGAGCACGCCGGACGAATTCAAGGGATGCACCGGCATCTCCATGGAGGCCGAGGCGGTCGCCGCCGACATCTTCATCCTCCTCGATCGCTCCACGTCGATGGGCGATCACCGCGTCTCGAGCGAAGAGGACGCGCCCACCCGCTGGGAGGCGATCACGGGAGCCCTCGCGGAGTTCATCAGCGCTCCTGAGACCGCCAACCTCCGCGTGGGTCTCCAATACTTCCCGCGCTTCGAGACCGGGAGCGGCGCGTTGGAGTGCAGCTCCGACGGCTACGCGGCGCCCGCCGTCCCGATCGACCGCGTCACCGACGATCATCGGGACGCCCTCCTCGCGGAGATCGAGTCCCTCTATCCTCATGGCCTCACACCGGCCGTGCCCGCGGTCGCCGGCGCGTTGCAGTACGCGAAGGAGTGGGCCGAGGAACACCAGGATCGTCCCACCGTGCTCGTGTGGGCCGCCGATGGTTTCCCGACGGAGTGCGACGACACCAGCATCAGCACCCTCGAAGACCTCGCCGAGGAGTACGGCAACGGGACACCGCGGGTGGCCACCTTCGTCGTAGGCCTCGGCCCCGTGGCGAACCTGAAGCGCGTCGCGGACGCCGGCGGCACGGAGGCCTTCTTCGTGTCGGATTGCCCGACGGCCGTCGAGGATCTGCTGGCGGCCCTCAAGCGCGTCTCGAGCAGCCCCACCCTGTGTGAGTTCGAGGTGCCTCCTCCGCCCGCGGGCGAGTTCATCGATCCGGAGCAGGTCAACGTGACCTTCACGACCTCCACGGGCGCCACCGAGGTGGTGCGCAAGGTCCCCAGCGTCGACAGCTGCAGCGGCGGTGGTTGGTACTTCGACGACCCGGAGGAGCCGAGCACGATCCACATCTGCCCGTCGAGCTGCGGCCGCTTTGGGGGTGGCAGCATCGACATCGTGCTCGGCTGCGCGAGCATCAGCCTGCAGTGATCTGGCAGTGACCTGGGTGAACCGCGGGTGCATGGCGCACCCGCGGTTCGGAGAGTCAGCGCACCACGATGACCGGCGGCACGGCGGGGATGGAGAAGTCCTCCCAGACGGGCGTGAGGTTCGCTGTCCGCAGCTCTTCGTAGCTGTCGGGTCCCGTCGCGAGGAAGTTCTGGTTCCACAGGTAGATGGGCGCGTAAGAGACGACCTCGCCGGTCTCCGGATCGTGCTCGATGACGCTCATGTACAGGTGGGACGACTTCGTCTCGATGGGCGGGGTGTAGTCCGTGTGGTCCAGGTTGAACTGACCCGCATAGGCCCGCGCCGACGAGAAGATCACGAAGTAGTAGTTCTTTCCTTCGTACTCGCGGACCTTCGACGACCACTTGGGCCAGCTGTTCAACACGCCCGGGCTCACCTCCCCACCACAAGCCACCGGATCGTTGGCGCGCAAGCGGTGCGGGGTGCCCCCCGCGCTCGGGACCACGAAGATCTCGCCCTTGCGATTGTAGTAGGGGCCGTCCGGGTTCTCTCCGAGATCGAGCGCGCGGTTGTCGCACTCATCGACCCCCTGCCGGCAGCGGGCCGGGTTCGAGGGCGCCGGCGCCCGCGTGAACGCGAGGAACGCGTCGTCGGGCGAGAACGCTGGGTAGTACTCGAGGAAGCCCGGATCCGACGCGCCCGCGACGGCCGTGGCCGCGCCGGCGCTCCGGGGACCGGTCAAGGACAACACCTTGATGTCCGACGTATTGTTGTGCCAGTCGGGGTGCCCGTCGACGGACGACTCGCTCACCGTATACGCGAGGCGCGCGCCGTCACGGCTCGACACGGGGTTCGAGATGCTCCCCGCTGGATCCGTGTAGAGCACGTCCCAGCCCGCCCCCTGAGCCGCCAGGTAGGCGTCCTGGCGCTCTTGTCGGGCCTCGTCACGGGCCCAGCCCGAGTAACAATCGTCTGCCCAGGGCGTCCCGGTGCACCCCTCCGCAGCGGGCACGGTCGTGGGGATCGTTACGTTCGCCCGCAGATCGATCCAGATGAGGTCGTGCACGCTGGGCTCTAGCGTCGGCGGATCGCCGTATCCATAGTTCACATAGATATGAGGCTCCGGTGAGGTGCGCCGTCCCATCGTGGCGATCATCGTGCGATCGTCGTCCTCGAGCCACGGCTTCGGCAACATCGCCGCCGTGCCCAGGAACGGCATCTTCATCAGCTCCTGCCCGCCCGCAGACACGTAGTCAGGGATGGCCCCTCGCTGCCCCTCCTCGATGGACGCGATGGCCATGTTCCACGGGTAGTTGTCCGTGAACGCCATAGTGGCTCCGTCTGGCGTACCCACGTGACAACCGACGCATTGAGGCGCTCCCGGAGCGATGCCGGGGACGCTGCTCCCCAGCGTCTCGCCCCGTCGATCTCGGCCATCCCCCTTCATGATCCCTGTGATGTTCACGTCCTCCGCGCCGAGCACGTCGGCGACGGCTTCGTCCCCCATCGTGAACCCGTACAGACGACTCGAGCCGGACTCCACCACCGAGCTCGACGTGCCCCAGAAGATCATGGACCCACCGGCGAGGGCGGGCGTGACCCGGATGGAGCCCCGCATGCCCGTGATGCCGCTCGGGCCGTGGCCGCGCACCGTGACCGTGATCTCGTCGAGCACGCCGCCCGCGATCTTCTCCCAAGCCTCCTTGGGGAGGAGCCACTCCGTACCCCGCGTATAGGCCCGCAGGTCGTTCGTCTGACTCGCGGCGCTCCAGCGGATCTCCCACAGCGTCTCGTCGCCCGCGCCGGTCCAGCGGAAGCGCGGACGCAGCCAGTTCATGGGGAAGAGAGCGCCCACGCCGTTGGCGTCCGACAGGTGCGGCTCATGGACGCACACGCCAGGAGAGAACTGCTCGGGGTCCGCGAACACCTCCGTCTCCGCGGCGGTGATCCCTTCTGCGAGGAGGGGGTCGGCCGGGAACGCGTGGGGGTCAGGATTGACCTCACCGACGCCCACCTCGATGATTTCATTCGCCTGGTCGTCGCCGATGTCGAGGATCCCGCCGGTCCCGTCCGCCGGTGACTCTCCCTGGGGACGACGAGACCCCTCATCGCCGGAGGTACAAGCCAAGACCGCGAGGGCACCGAGCCCTGCGATCAACGCGCCGAGCGCCACGAGAGAACGACGTCCCCCCGGAGATTCAGTGGGTGTCGAAAGTTCTTTATGATACGAAGCCATGGCCACGCCCCATCATCGAGTGCCATCCAGATCGCCTCGCACCAACGCAGTGCGCACCTGGAGGTAGTTCACACGCACTGTGGGGGGAAGACCGACTCTTCGCAAGGACGATGAGGGGTCTTCGCGCGCCCTCGGGTAACCTTTCAGCTATAATAGAGGATTACCAACTGGACCGATTGGACGTCGGGCCATTGACCCCCTCGAAACCCGACGGCCCGTCCGCAGTTCCCTGGGGCGCATTCCATCTCCGGCATCCTTCTCCAGTAATGAGAAAAGCCGTCGTTTCCCCGCCGTTGCCCCGCCAGAGAGCGCCCCTCGGTTCATCCTCGGTTCGAAGCGCCCGCCCGTGAGAGGAGCCCCGTCGGGATCCCTGTCGGTCAGGCATTGGCCTGAGCCGCGCTCGCCTGCGC
>JAEWOQ010000190.1 GCA_023460875.1 Pseudomonadota bacterium | reverse complement strand
GAAGGGCGTCACCGTGGAGCTGTTCGGCGACTTCGACGAAGCCTTCGGCTGGCTGCGCCACCAAGGACAAGCCCCCGTCGCCAAGGCGACGTAGCGCTACGCCGTTCGCGCCGTGACGGCGCCCCCTTGCGTGGTTCACGGCGATCGCCTTGACGAGGGACGATGTCTCCGACGTCGCAGCGCGCCGCCCAGGCGCCCGTGACCCTGAAGCGGACGCCCGACGCGTCATGCGCTGGGGACAGGGGGAAACCCCTCGTGTGGTCTTGGGACCACCGCTCGTCCTATGCTCCCTCGACCCGGCATGACCTCTTCGAGCGATTCGGCAGCTGACTTCGCGGGGATCGACACCCCTCCGACGGCCCGCGCCCGTGAGCGCTCACGGTTCGATGCCGCGCTGAGCCTCGGGCTCTCCGCAGGCGCGCTCGCGGGGACGATCGATGCCGTCGTGGCGCTCCGCGGAGGCTTCGACGGCAGCCGGTGGGCCCTCCTTTGTTACGCGGGCGCCATCGCGGCGGTCGTGGGCGGCCTGTTCGGTGCGCTGACCGGCGCCTGGCTGACCCTCGGAGCAGCCCTGCTGCGGCGCTTCCCCGCGCTCGATCGCCGGCACTCCCGGACGCTGCTCGAGGCGTTCCCCCTCGCACTCTTCTTTCTGTGGATCCCGTCCGAATGGGTCGGGGAGCAGTGGAGTGAGCTCGGCACGAAGAAGCGCGCGCTGGTCCTTCTGGCCCACCTGGCACTCCCGGTCGGGGCCCTCTGCGTGACGCTGATCGTCGCTCGCGCGCGGCTCTGGGCGCGCGGCGGCGGGCTCGCGCGCGTCATCGTCATCGCCCTCGCGGCCCTCGGAGCGGGCGTTTGTTACCTGGCGGACCGCTTCGTGCTCCCCGGACTCTACGAGCAGTTTCATTACGGCTTGGCCGGCGGCTTCGGGCTCCTCCTCGCCTTGACCCTCGCCTTCGTCCGGGAGGGGCGCACCGGCGAGCCTCTCGGCGGCGAGCGCTGGAGCATCGCTCGCGACGCCAAGGTCATCGCCCTGGCGCTGATCGTCGTGTGCTCGTTCTTCGAGCTGACGCGGGCGGACGTTCACGGTCCCTCCTCCGCGCTGGTCGTCTCGAAGATCGCGAGCTCGGCGCGGGCTCGCGTCGATTTCGACGGAGACGGCTCGAGCTCGTACTTCGGCGGCCCGGACTGCGACGATTTCGACGCGAGCGTGGGCCCGGGCAAATTCGACTACCCGGGGAACGGCGTCGACGAGGACTGCGATGGCGTCGAACCCACGTGGCCGCCTCCGCTCCCGGAGCCCGACTACCCGGTGCCCCAGCACGCCGGGTACAACGTCGTGCTCATCACCATCGACGCCCTACGCGCCGATCACGTCGGCAGCTACGGCTACTCCCGCCCGACCACCCCGACCCTCGACGCACTGGCAGAGCGGTCGCTCCTGTTCGAGCAGGCCTACGCGCAGGCCTCGAAGACGGTGATGTCGCTGCCGTCGCTCCTGACGGGGCTCTATCCGGGGAACCTGCCTCGCGACTACGACCACCCGGAGGTGACGCGCTTGTTCGCCCGAGCCTTCGACATCGGGAGCGACATCCCGAGCCTGCCCACGTTGCTCCAGGACAAGGGCTACGACACCTGCTCGTTCGTCCAGTTCACCATCGGCGCCGCGATGTTTCGCGGCTTCGAGCGTGTGACGATCGCCAAGGGCAAACGCAGGCACCAAGGGATCCGGGGGCTCCGCGAGGCGCGGGAGCCCTTCTTCTTCTGGACGCACCTGGCGGGTCCCCACGCCCCCTACGAGAAGCACCCGGAGTTCGACTTCGGAGACGCGGACATCGATCGCTACGACAGCGAAATCGCGGTCGCCGATCGCGACGTCTCCAAACTACTCGCGGTCTTGAAGAAGCGCGGCATCGACGATCGCACGATCGTGGTGGTCACCGCGGATCACGGGGAGGAGTTCGGAGAGCACGGCGGGAAGTTTCACCGGCAGGTGCTCTATCACGAGCTCCTCCACGTCCCGTTGATCATCCACGTCCCCGGGGTCTCGCCGCGCCGCTTCGCGGCCCCCGTGGAGCTAGTCGACCTCGCGCCCACCCTGGTGGAGACCCTCGAGCTGAGCGCGACGCTTCACGACTTCGATGGGCAGAGCCTGTGGGCGAAGCTCGCTGGCAAGGGCGCGGCGTCGCAAGCGGGCGCCTACGCCGACCTCTTCGAGACGCGGGACCGCGTCTTCAAGCGCAGCCTCTACCTGGGGCGCTGGCGGGCCAACTGGGACCTGCACGACCGCCACATCGAGCTCTACGACAAGCAGGCCGACTGGGGCGAGCGCCACGACGTGGCTCACGCGCACCCGCAGGTCGTCGACGAGTTCAAGGCGGCGCTCACGTCTCGCACCTGGCGCCGCGCGGCCGTCGCATTCCAGGCCTACGAACGCTCGCGGGATCCGATGGAGCTCCTCTCCCGAGCGGACACCATCCAGCAGCTCCCGATGGTCGACCGCATGCTCACCCAGCTGCTCGAGCACGACCGGCTCCCCCGAGCAGCCCGCGCGCCCCTGGAACGTCTCATCGAGCGCTCCTTGCTCGACGAGCCCCAGCGAGCCCGGCTCCGTGAGTTGATCGCTCGCGCGGACGCTCCGTAGCCCTCAACCGGCTGGCGCGAGGTCACGTCTCAGGGGCGGCCCGCAGCGCGGCGTCCCGACGCACTTGGGCCGGGGAATGGGCCGGGGTCACACCGGGAGCTGCGCCCGCGCCTCCGGCTGAGTGGACTCCGGCCCCTGAAACCGAAACCGTTGAGTTAGCGTAGTTAGAGCGGGACACGGTGCCCTCGCACCGCCGGCGCATGCACCGCGGGTGGAATTGACCGCGCTGTGTCGCTCGCCCATAACCAGAGCGTATCTGCCGACGACCGGCGCCGCGCGGCCCCATCGCCGCGAAATGCCCGGTCCGATCGCGGTCGCGAAGCACCCATCCACCGAAAGGACGAATCATGTCACTCCGCATCAATGACGTCGCGCCGAACTTCACCGTTGAGTCGACCGTCGGGAAGCTCGCCTTCCACGACTGGATCGGTGACGGCTACGCCATCCTCTTCTCCCACCCCAAGGACTTCACGCCGGTCTGCACGACCGAGCTCGGCGTCGTCGCGCAGCTCGCGCCAGAGTTCGCGAAGCGCAACACCAAGGTGATGGGGATCTCCGTCGACAACGTCGATGATCACAAGAAGTGGAAGCGCGACATCGAGGCCGTCGCTGGCGCCCCGGCGGACTTCCCCATCATCGACGACACCTCACTGGAGGTCGCCAAGCTCTACAACATGCTGCCCGCCGAGGCCTATCTGCCCGACGGCCGCACGCCCGCCCACAGCGCGACCGTGCGCACCGTCTTCATCATCGGCCCGGACAAGAAGATCCGCCTCACGATGACCTACCCCATGTCCGTGGGCCGTAACTTCGCCGAGATCGTGCGCGCGCTGGACGCCGTACAAGCCACAGACGGCGTGCCCCTCGCCACGCCCGCGAACTGGAACCCAGGAGAAGACATCATCGTCGCGCTCAGCCTCAACGACGAGCAGGCCCAAGCGAAGTACGGCGCCCTCGACGTCAAGCTCCCCTACCTGCGCTTCGCGAAGGCCCCCAGCAAGGCCTGACCTCCGTCAGACGGCTGTCCTTCGTTCCCGAACTCGCGCTGAGCTCCCTCCAGAGCGACGAACGGTTTGCCGCAAGGCAGGCCGTTCGTCGCGATCGAAAGAAGACGAGAGCACCGATCGGCGAGCAAGCCAGAGGCTTGGATGAGCCCATCAGGCCCCCCGCAAGGGGTTGGGGCCTGATGGGCGGACCTCTGCTTCAGGGTCGCGCCCGTCTGGAGGGCGCGCTCGAGCGCGGCGGGGACGTCGTCGATCGTGAAGGCGATCGCGGCGCGCCTCGCCAAGCAACGCGATGTGGTCGTCGGCACGATCGACCATCCACAGAGTCGCGTGAGCGACTTCTACCGCGAGCTAGGCGACGTCTTCGGCATCTCGCTCGGCGCTCACAACCGCTGGGGTGGTTTCAAGGCGCTCCGGGAGCGCTGGAGTGAGCACATCACCACCTCGATGACGCGGCCCGTGCTCGTCATCGACGAGGCCCAAGAAATGCTCTCGACCGTCCTGAACGAGCTGCGCATCCTGTCCAGCAAGCAATTCGACTCCGAGTCGCTCCTCTGCGTCGTCTTCGTCGGGGACGGGAGGCTCCCCGAGCGGCTGCGTCATCCCGACCTCGTGCCCTTGGGCAGCCGCATCCGCCGTCGTCTGCATCTCGACTATGCCTCGCGCGAAGAGCTGCTCCTCTGCCTCGACCACCTGCTCGAAACGGCGGGAAACCCTGGGCTGATGACCACCGAACTGAAGGCCACCGTCGCCGAGCACGCCGCCGGCAACCACCGCGTCATGATGAACATCGCCGACGAGCTGCTCGCGGCTGCCGCGGAGCGTGATCAGCCCCAGCTCGACGAGAAGCTCTTCCTCGAGCTCTTTGCCGCGTCGAACCACAAGAAGCCCACAAAGAAGAGGGCCTCATGAACGTCTGGAACCTTGGACTCCGCGGTGCTCATCGCGATGTCCCGTCGGTGCACGAGCTCCAGGAGGCGCCGGCCAACGCCGCCGTCGCTCTGCTCGGCGTCATCGCCCGCGTCGCGCGCAATGCGCTTATCGCCGAGCACGGCGAGCTCTCCTTCCGCCACCCGCACGTCGACACTGACGTTCCACCACCCACGCTCCTCGCTGAGGTGCTCTTGGGCAGCCTCGACGCCGTCGAATGCGCGGCCACCCGCTACCTCGCGCTGCGGAACGACACCGAGATCTTCTGACCACGCTCACGCCCGGTGGCTCCGGCCTCCGGGCGTACGCGTATCTGCGAACCCATCAAATACCGTGCTCAGATCACCATCGACTTCCGCGCTCGCGCTCACCGATGCAAGCGCTAGTTGGCTAGCGAGCCGCTATCCGGCCAACGCTCGCGCGACGACTCGGGGATGCGCGGCCGCGACCTTCAGCAGGGCACGAGCGGGCCCATCTGGGCTGCGCCGGCCTTGCTCCCAGTTGCGCAACGTTGCGGGGCTCACACCGATCAGCAAAGCGAACTCGACCTGCGACTTGCCGAGCCCCTGGCGAATCGCCTTGATATCCTCCGGCTCGAACTCGAATGCGCGGCTTGCGCGTTGGCGTCCTCGCCGGATCCGCCCAGCCTGCTTGATGCTCTTGGTGAGTTTATCAAATTCATCGGTTTTCATTCGAACTCCTCCTCGACCAAACGTCGCAAGACTCGGACCTGGGCCGGCGTGAGGTCCGAGCGTTCGTTCTTCGGGTAGACGTACAGCATGTAGAAAGTCTCGTCTTCCGGATGCCAGAAGTAGATCACGCGGACGCCGCCCCGCTTCCCCCGTCCGGATCCAGACCAACGCAGCTTGCGGAGCCCACCGGAGCCCTTGATGACGACCCCCTGTTCTGGCCGAAGGAACAGGGCAAGCTGGAGTTGATGGTAGGACGCATGATCGAGTGCCGCCGTGATTTGCTCCGTGAAGATCGGGGTCTCGACGAAGCGCATACCTTGAGGGTACGCCATTGGCGCACCCCGCGCAAGGCGACGAGCGAGGCCGTGGTAGTCCACCACGGGCGAGAGGCGGCAGGCATCAGGTCACGACGACGTGCGGCCGGCTGCTGCAACGGCTTGTTGGGCGGCGCTGTCGCCTTCGGGGATGATGGCTCAGTTCGGGCTTACGTCCACGTCGGGTAACAACGCAGGCCGCGAACCGTGATCTCGATCGGGTCGTGCAAAGAAGGCGGCGCACCTGCAAGATCACTGGATGCGAAGCTCAGGAATTCTGGGTGTCCTGCACGTTTCGTGGGCTCACGGCAGGCGGGGGCGCAAGCCCGGACCAGGGGAAAAGAGCGGGACGAGCGGTCGCGAGCGCGAGGGTGTTGAAGGCGCACGGAGCGATGGGCAGAGTCGGGGCTGCAACACCATCGACGGAGCACATCGTCCATGCGCGCCACAATTGTACTCCAAGAGCTGCTCGGGCTACAGCAGACGCAGGTCCAAGGCTTCGAATTCACCGAGACGGGGCTGGTCGTAGACGTCGCCCCGCAGACGCGGGCTCCGTACTGCGCTGGGTGCTGCCGTCGTTGCCGCCGGGGCTACGATGGGCGGAAGCGGACCTGGCGGCACGTCGATCTCGGGGGCATACGGGTCGAGCTGCGCTACGAGATACGCCGTGTGGACTG
>JAEWOQ010000189.1 GCA_023460875.1 Pseudomonadota bacterium | reverse complement strand
GCCAGGGGGTTCTCCACCAACCGCTGGATCGAGCGCTTCAAGGGCCGCGCGCCGAACTGCGGATCGTAGCCCTGCGCCGCGAGGATGTCCTTGGCGGACTCCGTGATCTCGAAGCCGAGATCGCGGTTCTCGAGGCGCTTCCTCAGGCGCTCCAGCTGCACGTCGACGATGGCGCGCAGCTGGTCGCGACCCAGGCGCCGGTAGACGACGATCTCGTCGAGGCGGTTGAGGAACTCCGGACGGAACTGCTGGCGCAGCGCGGACATGGCCACCTCGTTCAGCTTCTTGTCCATCTCCGCGCCGCCGAGATCGCGCCGCTCCTCGATGATGGACAGCTCCGCGGAGCCGACGTTGCTCGTGAGGATCACGACGGTGTTCTTGAAGTCCACCGTGCGCCCTTGGCCGTCCGTGAGGCGGCCGTCGTCGAGCACCTGGAGCAGCGTGTTGAACACGTCCGGGTGCGCCTTCTCGATCTCGTCGAAGAGCACGACGCTGTAGGGACGCCGCCGCACGGGCTCCGTCAGCTGCCCGCCCTCCTCGTAACCAACGTAGCCAGGCGGCGCGCCGATGAGCCGGGAGACCGCGTGGCGCTCCATGTACTCGCTCATGTCGACGCGGATCATGGCCTTCTCGTCGTCGAACAAGAACTCCGCCAGGGCCCGCGCCGTCTCCGTCTTGCCCACGCCCGTCGGACCGAGGAACAAGAAGGATCCGATCGGACGATCCTCGTCGCCGAGGCCCGCTCGCGAGCGCCGCACCGCGTTGGCCACGGCCACCAGGGCGTCGTCCTGCCCGATGACGCGCTGCCGCAGCTTCTCCTCCATCTGGAGCAGCTTGCTCATCTCGCTCTCGAGCATCTTGCTCACGGGGATCCCCGTCCACTTGGAGACGATCGCGGCGATGTCCTCGTCCGTGACCTCCTCCTTGAGGAAGGAGCCGTTGTCCTGGAGCCGCGCCAGCTCACCGCGCAGCTCCTCGAGGCGCCGCTCGTGCTCGGGCACGCGGCCGTACTGGATCTCGGCGGCCTTGCCGAGATCCCCGCGTCGCTGGGCGATCTCCTGCTCCGTGCGCAGCTCCTCGCCCTTGCGCTTCTCCTCCTGCAGGGCCGCGATGACCTCCTTCTCCTTGAGCCACTGCGCCTTCATGCGATCCCGCTCCACCGTGAGCGCGGCGATCTCCTGCCGCACCTCCTCGAGGCGCGCTTGGCTGGCGCGATCCTGCTCGCGCTTGAGGGCCTGCTCCTCCACCTGGAGCTTCACGAGCGTGCGCTCCGCCTGATCGATGGGGAACGGCATGCTGTCGATCTCCATCTTGATCTTGCTGGCGGCCTCGTCGACGAGATCGATGGCCTTGTCCGGCAAGAAGCGCTCCGTGATGTAGCGGTGGCTCAGGGTGGCCGCGGCGACCAGCGCCGCGTCCTGGATGCGGATCCCGTGATGGATTTCGTAGCGCTCCTTGAGCCCGCGCAGGATGGCGATGGCGTCCTCGACGCTCGGCTGGTCGACGATGACCGGCTGGAAGCGCCGCTCGAGGGCCGCGTCCTTCTCGATGTGCTTGCGGTACTCGTCGAGGGTGGTGGCGCCGATGGCCCGCATCTCCCCCCGCGCCAAGGCGGGCTTGAGCATGTTGGCGGCGTCCATGGCGCCCTCGGCGGCGCCCGCGCCCACGAGGGTGTGCAGCTCGTCGATGAACAGCACGATGCCGCCCCCCGCCGACTCCACCTCCTTGAGCACGGCCTTGAGCCGCTCCTCGAACTCACCGCGGTACTTCGCGCCCGCCACCAGGGCGGCCAAATCGAGGGCGAGCAGCCGCTTGTCCTTCAAGGACTCAGGCACGTCCCCCTGAGCGATGCGGTGGGCGATGCCCTCGGCGATGGCCGTCTTGCCGACGCCGGGCTCACCGATGAGCACGGGGTTGTTCTTGGTGCGCCGGGTGAGCACCTGCATGACCCTGCGGATCTCCTCGTCGCGCCCGATGACGGGATCGATCTTGCCGCGCCGGGCCAGCGCCGTCAGATCCCGCGTGTACTTGTCGAGCGCCTGGAATTTCCCTTCGGGATCCTTGTCCGTCACCCGCTGGCTGCCGCGCACCTTCCGCAGGGCGTCGAGCAGTTTGTCGTAGGTGAGCCCGTGATCGCCGAAGAGCCGCGCGAGCTTGTCCTTGTCCTTCGCGGCCGCCAACACGAAGTGCTCTACGGACACGAAGTCGTCCTTGAGCTTCTTCGCGACGTCCTCTGCGCTCTGGTAGAATGGAAGGGTGCGCCGCCCAAACCGCGGCTCGGTGGCGCCCTGCACCTGCGGCAGCTTCTGCAGCTCCCGCTCGACGCTCGCGCGTAGCCGATCTGCGTTCGCCCCCGCGAGCTCCACGAGGGGCCCCCCGACCCCCTCCTCCTGGTCCAGGATGGCTAAGAGCAAATGCTCGGGGAGGACCTCCGGGTTGCCCTGACGGACGGCGAGCCCGACGGCTGCCTGCAAAGCCTCCTGGCTCTTGGTGGTGAGTCGATCGATTTGCATGACGAGAAATCCCTCCTGGACGTGCCTACCAAGCTAAGTCGCGCCACCCGCCAATCAACCCCCCGCCCCCATCCCCACCACACGTCAAGGACCAGCGCCGGATCTCTCGACGCCCCGACGCAGCACTCCCCACCCGGTCTCGTCTCGGCCTGATGGAGAACTGATCGGTGCCCTCGACGCGTCGAGGCCCTCAAAGCTCTACGTCCGCCCAGAGGATGCTCAGATCGAGCTCGATGGCGTCGAAGGGTTCGGCGCGGACCTGGGCGGCGCCCTCGAAGACGTCGAGGAGCAGCCATTTGGTGTCCTGCCGCCGCAGCACCTCGAGGGTGCGCTGCAGGGGATCGACGAGCCACGTGTGGCCGACACCTGCAGCGGCGTAGAGGGGCAGCTTGCGGGCGCGGTCCAGTACGCCCGTGCTCGGCGAGATCACCTCGCAGACCCAGTCGGGTACGGTGGTGAAGTAGGGCTCGTCGTTGGTCAGCGCTGGCATCCGCTCGCGGCGCCAGCCGGCCAGGTCCGGGACGAGCACGTCGGCGCCGAGGTGGAGCTCGGGTTCGTCGACGATGATCCAGCCGCCTGGACCGCCGCGCCCGCGCTTGAAGGGTGGGCCGAGCTCCTCACCGAGCGCGCTCGCCGCTGCGACGTGAGGCTTGCCCGGGCGGGGGCTCAGCTCGAGCACACCGTCGACGATCTCCGCCACGAGGTGGTCGGGGGCGTCGAGCACGTCCTCGTAGGTGGCCTTTCGGTGCGCGCGGAGGCCCATGGACGGAAAGATAGCACGCGAATCGCCAGGCCGAGGGAGCCGCCCGGGGCTGGTCCGCGGGAGCGGACGGGGAGCGACGTGGTGAGTCGAGAGAAAATCAAACGACGGACGACGATGCCCCCAGGATGGCCCCTTTTCTGGGGAGAACTCGGGGTCCGCTTGGGGGGACGGCGCGCCTTCAGATGTCGAGGTTGCGGACGTTGAGGGCGTTGTCCTCGATGAACTTGCGGCGGGGCTCGACCTGGTCGCCCATGAGCACGCTGAACATCTCTTCGGCGCGCACGGGGTCCTTGACCTCCACCTTGAGCAGGGTGCGCGCGTCGGGGTTCATCGTGGTCTCCCAGAGCTGGTCGGCGTTCATTTCGCCGAGGCCCTTGTAGCGGGTCGTCATCACGCCCTTGCGGCCGCGCTCGCTGATGAACGCGTCGAGAGACTCGACGTCCTCGAGGATCACCGGCTGACCCTTGGCCGGGGTGGCCGTGTAGGGGGCGGGGCCGATGGAGGCGATGTCCTCCTCGATGGAGACGAGCTCGTGATACTCGCCCGTGTCGCAGATTTCGCGGGTGAGCACCGTGGGTTTGTAGGAGCCGCCCGGGCGGAACTTCGCGCGGATCAGCGTGCCCTCGGCGTCGTCCGGCTCCAGGACGATGCGCAGGGGCACCAGCTCGGGGTGCTTCGCCGTCAGGTACTCCTCGATGCGGCCGCGGGCCTCCTCGAGCTTCGCCGGATCGTCGAAGGTCTCCGTTCGCACCCCGGCGATCCGCACCGCCGCCGCCAGGAGGCGCCCGTCGCAGCGTCGATCGAGCTTCGCCAGGTGATCTCCCACCGAGCGCAGGCGCGTGGCCAGGTTGAACAGGGGCGTCCCGCTCAGCTCGGGGCCTCGAGAGCTCTGCAGCGTGAGGCCGTCGATGCCGTTCTCGATCAGGAAGCGGTTCAACGCCGGCTGATCCTTCATGTAGAGCATCTTCTTGCCGCGCCGCACGCCGAAGAGCGGCGGCTGGGCGATGTAGAGGTAGCCCTTCTCGATCAGCTCCGGCATCTGCCGGTAGAAGAACGTGAGCAGCAAGGTGCGGATGTGGCTGCCGTCGACGTCCGCGTCGGTCATGAGGATGATCTTGTGATAGCGGAGCTTCGAGACATCGAAGTTGCCGTCCTCGTTGATGCCGCAGCCGAGGGCCGAGATGAGCGTCGCCACGGCCTCGGAGGCGAGCATGCGATCGAGGCGCGCCCGCTCCACGTTCAGGATCTTGCCGCGCAGGGGCAAAATAGCCTGGAAATGCCGATCGCGGCCCTGCTTGGCGCTGCCGCCGGCCGAGTCACCCTCGACGATGTAGATCTCGCTGATCGTGGGATCCTTGCTCTGGCAATCCGCGAGCTTCCCGCTCAGGGTCGTCGTGTCGAGCACGCCCTTGCGCACGACCTCCCGCGCCTTGCGGGCGGCCTCGCGGGCCTTGGCGGCGACGATGGCCTTCTCGAGGATCTTCTTCGCCGTCTGCGGGTGCTCCTCGAAATAGCGGCGCAGGTGCTCGTTCACCGCGTTCTCGACGATGCCCTTCACCTCGCTCGACACGAGCTTCGATTTCGTCTGTGAGTCGAAGCTGGGATCCGGGTGCTTGACGTGGATCACGCAGACGATGCCCTCGCGGGTGTCGTCCCCGCTGAGCCCGTGCTTCACGTCCTTGAACAGGTTGTTGTCCTGCCCGTAGCCGTTCAGGCTGCGGGTGAGGGCCGTGCGCAAGCCGGTGAGGTGTGTGCCGCCGTCCCGATTGTGGACGTTGTTCGTGTAGCAGAAGATCTGCTCGGCATAGGAGTTACACCACTGGATCGCCAGATCGATGAGGATGTCGGCGCGCCCCTCGCCGGGCACGTTCGTCTGGAAGGCGATCACGTCGTCGTGGATCGGCTCCTTGGTGCTGGCCAGGTGCGCGACGAACTCCCGGATGCCGCCCTCGAACAGGTACGTCTCGCTGCGCCCCTCTTCGCGCTCGTCGGACAGCTTGATGCTGAGGCCCGAGTTGAGGAACGCGAGCTCACGGAGGCGCGTCGACAGAATCTCGTAGCTGTACTCCGTCGAGCTGAAGATCATCGGATCGGGCTTGAAGCTGACCTTCGTGCCCGTCTTGTCCGTGTCGCCGACGGGGCCGAGCGGGCCCTGGGGCACGCCGCAACGGTAGCTCTGGCGCCAGATCTTGCCCTCGCGGCGGATCTCTAGCTCGAGCCACTCGCACACCGCGTTCACGGCGCTCACGCCTACGCCATGGAGGCCCGCGGACACCTTGTAGCTCGAGTGATCGAACTTGCCGCCGGCGTGCAGCACCGTCATCACGACCTCGGCTGCGCTCACGCCCTTCTCATGCATGCCCACGGGGATGCCGCGGCCGTTGTCGGAGACCGTCACCGAGCCGTCGTGGTTCACGGTGACGTGGACGGCGTTGCAGAAGCCGGCGAGGTGCTCGTCGACGGAGTTGTCGATGACCTCCCAGACCAGGTGGTGCAGGGCCGAGCCGTCGTGCACGTCGCCGAGGTACATGCCGGGGCGCTTGCGGACGGCCTCGAGGCCCTCGAGCACGGTGATGTTCTTCGAGCCGTACTCGTCTTCCCGGGCGCGCTGGTCTTCCCGGGCGCGCTGGTCCTCCCGAGCGCGCTGGTCGGCGTCCTGCTGCGTGGCCTCGGCGGAGCGCGGATCCGCGCCCGAAGGGGTGGGTTGGCTATCGGTTCCGGCGCCGGCGGGAGTATCGGTTGTTTCGCTCAAACGTGGGCTCCTCGACTGGTTCGGGTATAGCCAGCAAACCCCCCTCCAGCAAGCTCCACGGAGCGCGCTTACAGCTGAATTTCCATGGGATCCGCGCCCGAATGCCCCCGACGCGGAGCGGAAAACGGGTCACCTGAGGCGCCCGATCCACGGGCGCGCGCGCTCCGACTCAGATGGCGGCTCAGACGGCGGCTCAGACGGCGGCTCACAGGCTGCTCAGCGGGAGATCAGCTGACCCGCCCGCAGCGTCACGTCCACCCGCTCGGCGGGCTCGAGGCCCGGGGTCACGAACAGCTCGGGTCGCGTCGTGGTGACGAACACCTGGCTCTCCGACTCCCTCAGAAATCCGTACACGGCGCCTGTGCGCGCTGGATCGAGCTCGCTCGACACGTCGTCCAGCAGGAGGATGGGCTGGGTGCCGCTGGCTGCGCGTACGCACTCGAGCTCCGCGAGCTTCAGGGCCAGGGCCAGGATGCGCTGCTGACCTTGCGAGGCGTGGCTGCGAGCGGGGCGCCCCCCGAGCTCCAGCAGGAGCTCGTCTCGCTGGGGCCCGAAGGTCGCCGCGCCCCGCCGTAGATCGCGCTCGCGCCGGGCCCGCAGCTGCTCCTCGAAGACGCCAGGATCCGTCGATCCTCCCGGGACGTACGCCCCCCGGAAGGGCAGGTCGGGCGCTGCCATCCGCCGAAACGCGGGATCGAGGGCCTCCAGCACCGCCTCCACCGCCCGCTGCCGACCCTGGGCGAAGCGCGCCCCATGCTGGGCCAGCACGGCCTCGTAGGCGTCCAGATCCGCCCCGCGGGTGCCCCGCTCGCTGAGCAAGCGCTGACGCTCGCGCAGGGCCTGCTGGAAGCGCAGGCGCGCCTCCGAGCCCGGGGGATCGAGGTACAGGAGCACCCGATCGAGGAGAGTGCGCCGGCGCGCGGCCGGGCCGCTGGCGAGCTCGAGGTCCCCCGGATGAAACACCACGATGGGGGTGCGCACGGCGTAGTCGGAGAGCCGCTGGGGCTTCTTGCCGTCGATGAGGAAGGAGCGCGCCCGCGGCCCCACGACGGCTCGCTGCTCGTGTCGCAGGGGCACCGAGCCCGTCGCTTCGCCGAGCACCGTCGCCCGCACCACCGCCTGCTCAGCGCCCTCCTGGATCACCTCGCGCAGCTTGTCCGAGCGGAACGTGCGCGAGGTGGAGGCGACGTACAGGGCCTCGATGAGGCTCGTCTTGCCCTGTCCGTTGTCCCCCGCGATGACGTTGAGGCGCCCCGCGGGTGCGAAGTCGACGCTGGCCAAGTTGCGGAAGCTCCGCACCATGACCCGCTCGAAGGCCACCCTGCGGGTCACCGTCACGGCCGTCAGATCCGCATGGGCATGACCACGGCGAGGTAGCTTCGATCCACCGATTCGCTGCCCGGCTGGAGCACCGCTGGATCCAGCTCGCCGCTGATGCCGAGCATGACCTCGTCGTCGGACATCGCCGCGAGCACGTGCAGGAAGTACTGCGCGTTGAAGCCGATGGTCACGTCCGGACCGTCGTAGTCGACGCTGATCTCGTCGAAGCCCTCGCCCGCCTCCGGGCTCTCGCTCTCGACCCGGATGTGACCCGACGACAGGGTGAGCTTCACGCCGCCGGTGCGGTCGCTCGCGGCCAGGGAGACGGCCTTCAGCGCCTCCGCGAAGGCGTTGCGGGGCACGCGCACCGCACGCTCGCTCTGGGCGGGGATGACCTGCTGGTAGGGCGGGAACTGGGCGTCCACCAGCTTCACGCTGAAGCGGAACCCGGCCAGCTCGAAGAACACGCTCGGCCCGCTCTGCACCAGGGACAGCTTGGGCGCCTCGTCGTCCTTGAGCTCCGAGAAGGCCTCGTCGCACAGGCGCCGCAGCTCCTGCACGCCCTTGAGCGGGATGAGCATGCTGGCGGTCGCCTCCGAGCCCTTCACGCCGATCTCCATCTTGGAGAGGCGATGGCCGTCCGTGGTGACCATGCGCACGCGGTTGCCCTCCCACTCGAACAGAGCGCTACTCAAGTGCAAACGGGTCTCGTCCGTGGAAATCGAGAAGTGCGTCGCCGCGATCAGGCGCGCCATGGCGGCGATCTCGAGCTCGAGCCAGTCCGCGTTCGCGTCGGGCTCCGGCAAGCTCGGGAACTCGTCGCCGGGCATGCCGTGCACGGTGTAGCGCCGGGCAGACCCTGCCGCGCGGATAGTGGTGGCGGCGCCGTCGTTCACCTCGAGGGTGACCTGCCCGTCCGGCATCATTTTGACGCGCTCGAACAGATCCCGCGCACCGAGCGCTACGGCGCCAGGGCGCTCGACGGTCGCTTCGATGTTCCCGCTGACCGCGAGGTACAGGTCCGTAGCCGCCAGGCGTAGCTCGTTGGAGCCCACGGTCTCGAGCAGCACATTGCCCAGGACGGGCATGGTGCTCTTTTTGTCGGCCACGCCCTGGCAACGGCCGAGGACACGGAGGAGTTCTTTTTTGCTGACAGCGACGCGCATCGCACAAGGGTCCTAGTCTTGGATCGATGACGCCGCCAGTCCTGGCAGGCGCTCTCGAAAGGGTGAGCTTCTTACGACCACTCCCCACCCCACCTGAAGAGAGATCAGAAGAAATTTAAATTGATCGAAGTAATCGTAGGGGCTGTGGATTCTGGGGAGAACTAGTTCATCTAGCCGTAATCGTTCACGTTTCCCAGTTTTCGGCCTGGGGGTGAATCTGGGACGCGCGGGGACGAAGTGGGGAAGGATGCGCTGATCCTCCCCAGGGATCCCCAGGGGTCCACATGTCTGTCCAGAGGTCTATCCCCAGGGTGCCCCCAGGGATTTTGGCCGAAATTTTCGTGCACTTCGATGAGCGGATCCGTGCCCTTTATGTCCCCATGGGAGGCACGTCGGGGAGCCGAGGGTGCCGGGCCGCGCACGGCGGTCCGACGGCCGAGGGGGGCCTCAGTGGGCCGGCGCGGGCGCGTCGAGGCGGGCGAGGGCGTCGAGGAGCTGACGCCGCGCCTGCTCGTGGGTGCGGGGCCCTACGTCGCCCTGAGCGAAGGCCCGCTCCACGGCCACCAGCTCCGCCAGGAGGAGCTCACGGGCGCGCAGGAGGTCGTCCTGGGCGGCGCTGGAGCGCACCTCGTCTCCGCGCCGGAGCCAGGCGGTGACGAGGCCACCGAGGGCGATCAGGGACGCGACGAGGACGGCTATCCACCGCGCCCTCCCATGGACCGGCAGGCCCCCGAGATCGATGCGCACGTCCTGGAACGTCCCCGCGCCCACCCCCGCCACCCGGCGGGTGATGAGCACTCGATCGCCGCTGGGGCCGCGGGTCGCTTCGGCGGGCCCGAAGCCCTCCACGTCGAGGGTCATGCCCGGCGCCGCCTCGGTGATCACCCGGAGCTCGGCTACGTGGGGCGGCAAAGTCAGCTCGAACCGCTGAGAGGACTTGCCCTGCCGCGGCACCTGGAAGGTGAAGCGCACGTCGTGCTGGCCCGGCGCGAAGGTGCCGTCCATGCGGGCCCCGCGCCCCGCGTCTTCGACGAAGCCCGCCGCCTCTTCCTTGCTGCTGTCGAAGGCTTGAAAGCCCTGGGGGAGCTGCATCACCACCGCCCGAGGGACCCAGCTCGTGGTGCTCAGGTTGAGCACGCGGAAGAGGACCTCGGCGTGGAACACGTCCTCTCGCGGCTGCAGGTAGACGAAGCCGCGCATGCCCACGAGCGCCTTCATCGGGTCCTCGGTCGTCGGGAACACGTGGAGGCGCACCCGCTGGCCGCGGTTCTCGTTCAGACGGAACGGCGCGACACCGTAGGTGCCGGCGCCCCGCCGGGCGACGATCGAGTAGCTGTAGCGGAGCTCGCGGGAGAGAGAGTCGAACCGGACCTTGCCGTGCTCGTTCGTGGTGCGCTCGAGGGTCTCGTGCTTGGGACCCTCGGCGACGCTCTCGTAGCTCACGCGGAGCTCGATGGGGACGCCCGGGGCGGGTCGCTCGAGCTCGTCGAGGACCTCGAGCTCGATGGTGCCCGCAGGGAGGGCAGGGTCCGGCTGGGACGAGCTCCTGGGCGCTGGCGTGCCCGTGCCGTGTCCCGGAGGTGGAGCG
>JAEWOQ010000188.1 GCA_023460875.1 Pseudomonadota bacterium | reverse complement strand
ACGGCGGCCTGCTCGAGCACGTCGCGGGGTTGGGGCCCGGGGGTGACGTCGAACCGAAGGTCGAAGGCGACGCCGGACACGGACGGAGCGGTTTGGGTCGTCTCTCCGATGCGCACCGAGGCGAGGTAGCCCTGGTGCCGTTGCACTCCGGCGCCGACAGGGATGTCGACAGGAGTTCGCGTGACGCTCTGGACGCGCCACCAGTCGATGGCCGTGTGAGAGAGGACGTCGGAGCCGTAGGCGTGTGCAGCAGCGTCGCGGGCCAGGGCCTCGGCGTCAGCTCCGGGGCCAGCCACATCGCTGGGATGCACCCAGGCCGGGTCGCGCTCGTGCAGAACCGCCAGGTTGATCGCCTTGTCGAAGGCGCTGAAGAAGGCGTGCCGCTGCGAGCTCTTGATCTGCGTTGCCGGTGGGAGGACCCAAAGGATCTGGAGGAGGGACTCGGTCTCCTGGTAGCCGTCCGCCAGGCGCTTCGGCGCGTTGTCGGCCTCGCGCCAGATCACGAGAACGGGCAGGTCCTTCTGGGTGAAGTTGGCCTCGCGGGGGTCATGCTTGTAGACGTCGCCGCGGACGATGGGCTCGTTGGGAGCTCGGTTCAGCCATACCGAGCCGATCCAGTGCTCGACGATGGCCTTGAAGAACGAGGCCAGGACATCGAGCGCTGGATCTCCCAGTGCGTCGCCTGCGGCAGCCGCCAGGGGCGCGGGAAGGAGGAGCGCGCCCAGCCGGTGAGACATCGAATCACTCCCAAAGGTCAGCGGCGACCTGGAAGGTCACCTCCTCGGTTTCACGGACGATGACGACGCCAGCGTGCTCGCTCGCGGGCTGCATGAAGGGCAGGGCCGGGGTGCCGGGGTGGTGCACTTCGCGGGCGAAGACCTCGCGGTTGCCCACGTAGAACCGGAGGAACTGGCCACGGCCCGCGCCGTAGTCGTTCTTCGCTCGGCGGCTTTGCCCGACCTGGAGGGGCCCCTGCATCCCGTAGGCGAGCTTGGGCCGAATCACGTGAGGCGCCGTGCCCTCCTCGACGTAGCGGGCGTACTTGGCCTCGTTGACGAGGTAGCCCCAGGCGCCGTCCTGGTCGGCGTTGCGCATTTCTCCCCGGAGAATGCTGGGGTCGGTGAGGTACCCCGTGCGGCGCCTGTGCCGATGGTTCGCCCGGGCGTAGGCGGCGCCTTCTTGAAGGGCGATTCGCACAGCTCGAGCCGTCCCCGAGGCGAGCACCCGTCGCGTCCCCACCGCCAGCACCTTGAACTCCCGAAGGTCGAACTGGATGGCGATGGGGGCGGACATCAGTCGATCTCGGTGAGGGAGAAGTGCAGGAGCTTGCCGCTCTGGGGGTCGAAGTGCGCCACGATGTGGCCCCAACCGGCGCGCGGGCCCTCGGGAACGACGCCGAGAAGACCATTCAGGATTCCGAGCAGGCCCACCGAAGGTTCGCCGTCGAGGTCCCGGACTTGGATCGTCGGGTGATTCACGAGCGAGGACGGCACCGGGACCGTCCTCTCGCAGAGCTCCTCGAGCAGGTCGGGAACCTCCGGCGCCGACACGAGGAGCTGGTTCAGTCGGTCGACGAGGGACGCAGCCAGCTCCCGATCCTTGAGCATCAGAAGACCCCTGTCCCGCCGTCGTCGGTGAAGAACCGCTTGGGCTCGTCGCCGCCGTCGTCGGCGTAGAGGGCTCCCCCGACGTTCGCGGCGGGCTCGGGGGGAGCGTTGGTTCCCAGGTTGGCCAGGCCGGTCCGGATCTCGGCGAGCTCCTTGTCGGCCTGCTTCATGATGGCTTCCCAGTCGGCCCGTGCGATCTCGGGGTGCCGCTGGTAGGCGTAGGCCACCGCCACGTCGAGGGTGATGCGGGTCACCTCCGCGTTGGTGTTCTCGTCGATGACGTCGGGGTTGTAGACGGGACCGAGCTTCCCGCGCACCTTCGAACTCGCGTCGCGGATGAGGGCGTCGACCGGTTCGCTGTTCGCTTCCCCGGTCCCGTCGTCGTCGTAGATGCGGTCGAGAACCAGCTTCGAGAGTCGGTTCTCGAGCTGCTCCTTGGTGATGAGCGGCGCTCCCACTCAGTCCTCGTTGAGGGGCTCGATGGGCTCGAGCTCGGTCATCTCGCGCGCGTCGCGGAGGTCGAACTCGGCCACCTCGCCCTGCTGGTAGCTGCGACCGTGGGACTTCACCGAGCCGGGGCCGACCACTCGGCACGGAACGCGCCGCGGGGGAGTGGGAGGCGGGCTGGGCCGCTGATCCTCGTCCTCGTCATCGAGGTCGTCGTCGTCCTGGAGGTCCTCGTCGTCCTCGTCGTTCTCGGGGCCACGGCCATCGTCACCGGTGTCGTCCGGGGGCGTGTCGTCCGCGGGGTCCTTCGGTGCCGGGGACTGAGCCCCGGTGGTTGGGGGCGTTTCGGGCCCAGGCGGCCCTGCTGTGCCCTCCTGCGGCGGAGAGGCGGGGGCAGCGCCAGCCGAAGGCTCCGTGCCGCCCTTAAGCGCGGCTGGCGGCTCCGATGGGGGCACCGGGGGAGCCGCGGCCTTGGGGGCGCCACCGGCGGCCTGTGGGGGCGCTGGGGGCTGGCTCGGGCGCCCCTGCGAGCCGGGCAGCGCCGAGGTTGCCCCCGACGCCACCTTTCCTTTTCTGCGGCTCATGGTGCGCCTCAGATCGGGCTCGTGAGGAGGAAGCCGGTGTCGCCGGCGACCACCTGCGTGTTGTCGGCGTGGCTCGCCTGGGTGTACCAGCCGCCTTCCTCGCCGTCCTTGTCCGAGTACCACATGCGCTGGACGATGGGCTTCTCGCGGAACGTGTAGCCGAACACGGCGTTGCGTCGGCTCGGCGTGGGGGACACCCGCACGATGCCGAAGACGTTCGACCAGATGCGCGAGAAGGACGCGCTCTGGCCCTCGTTGGCCGTGTCGCGACGGGCGGCGCCAACGAGGAGCTCGTCGATCTCGAACATCGACGCGAACATCTCTCGGGTGAGCATCCCGTCCTTCACCCGGATCATGTCCAGCATGCGGGGGTGGACCTTCAGGACGTTCCACACGTCCAGGGAGCAGAATGCCACCTTGCGGCTGGGCCCCCGACCCACCCACATGCGGGCGAGAGCCCCGTTGATGTCGTTGACGGGGTCGCCGCCGGTGGAGGTGTTCCAGCGGTCCGCGGCTGCGATGGCCTCGGTGTTGCCAGCGTAGTTGGAGCCGTTCGTGCAGACCGCTGCGATACGCATCTCCTGCTTCAGAGCGAGGCCTTCCAGCACGGTCTGCTGGGCGTCCATCATCTCGTTCAGGGGAGCGTCCTGGTTGTTCAGGACGGTCTGGTCGACGAACTCCTTCAGAGCGCGGCCCCGGAGGGACACGGTCTTGCGCTCGCGGCCCTGGTTGACCTCGTTCGCCTCGGCGCGGACCTCCATGTCGTCGTCGGGGTACGCCAGACGGTCGCGCTTGTTGTACTCGTAGTACTCCGCGTAGCGCTTCCCCATGTCGAAGAGCGGCATCAGCCGGGTGCCGATGTACTCATCGTTCGCGTGCATCACCGACATCTCGGTAAGCACCGTGCTGCTCTGGACGGAGCCGACGGTGAGGTCCTTCAGCCGAAGGATCTCGTCGTTCAGCTCTTTCACGCGGGCGTCCTTGCCCAGCGCGATGATGGTCTTGATCTTGTTGTAGAAGCGCTCGTACGCCAGGCCGCGCTCGGTGCGCTGCACGGGGGCGGACATGTCGGGCTTCGCCGACGGGCTCAGGTGAGAGAGGGCCATGTCGTGGGTTCCTTCAACGATTCAGGGGGAAAGGGGCGACGCGAATGGACGTCTCCCGTCGCCCGGGCTGGCCGAGCGCAGTTCTTCAGAGAGGGGGAGGGGGCG
>JAEWOQ010000187.1 GCA_023460875.1 Pseudomonadota bacterium | reverse complement strand
ACCCTCCCCCACGTGGGCACGTTCCCCCTCCTCGTGGTCGACGACGACTCCGTCAGCCGCAAGGTCCTCGAAAAGACCCTGCGCAGCGCGGGCCTCGATTGTCATGTCGTCGATGGCGGCGCTGCGGCGCTCGCCTGGCTCGAGCGCCACACGCCCGGGTTGGTGCTGCTCGATCTCGTGATGCCTCCACCGGACGGCTACGCGATCCTCAGGCACATCCGCGCCCACCGCCGCCACGGCCAGGTCCCCGTCGTCATCCTCACGGGGCTCGACTCGGAGGAGGAGATCGGGCGCATCTTCGACCTCGGCGCGGACGACTACGTCCACAAACCCTTTCGGGCCGCGGAGCTCATCGCCCGCGTGCGCATGCAGACTCGGCTGCGCAGCTATGTCGAGCGCCTCGACCGTCGCGAGCTGGATCGCAAGACGGTGCTCGAGCTCACGCAGACCCTCGCCTCCAGCCTCGACATACACGACATCCTGTTCACGGTGGTGCAGCGTGTGGCCGAGATCGTGCGCGTGGACCGCTGCAGCATCGTGCTCGTGGGCGACGATCCCGCCAAGGGCTTCGTCGTGGCCACGAGCGACGACGAGCAGATCCGCGATCTGCCCATCGAGCTGCACAAGTACCCGGAGATCCGCGAGGTGCTGGCCACCCGAGAGGCCCTCGTGATCCGCGACGTGGCGCACCACCCGCTCCTGGAGGCCGTGCGGCAGAACGAGCCGGGCCTCGATTTCGCGTCCATGGGGTTGGTGCCCATCCTGCATGAGGACGCTGCCCTGGGGGTGCTGTGCCTGCGAGGCCGCCAGGCCGTCGAGTTCACCGAGTACGAGCTGTCCCTCGCCCACACGATCGCCAACGCGACCGGGATCGCCCTGCGCAACGCGCGGATCCTCCAGGACCTCAAGGACGAGACGAACCAGGTGGTGGTGGCCCGGGTGGAGGCGGAGCGCCGGGTGCAGCTGTTCCAACGTTACGCGGACTTCTTCGAGAGCGCCGCCGACGGCATGGTCGTCATCGACCGCAACGGCCGCGTCTTATTCGCCAACCCCCGCGCCCGGGAGATCACCGGACACAGCGAGACCCAGCTCATGGAGCTGTCCCTGACCGATCTGGCGATGCCGCGGCACCGCGGGCGCGCCGAGCGGCTGCTGCGCGGCTTCTCGGATGGCAGATACCCGCGAGGGGTGGACGTGGAGCTGGCCACGATGGATGGCGGCTCCCTCATCGTCAACGGGAGCTTCAGCAGCGTGCTGCACGAGGATGACGCGGTGCTGTTCACGTTCCGCGACGTCACCAAGGAGCGCAACACCGCGATCGAGCTGGAGCAGACCAAGGAGTTCTTGGAGCGCGTCATCGAGAGCTCCGTCGATGGCATCGTCTCCGCGGACCTGCAGGGGCGCATCCTGCTCTTCAACCGCGCTGCCTCGCGCATCTTCGGCTACGAGCCGAGCGAGGTCCTCGGCACGATGAACGTCGAGCGCCTCTACCCGCCGGGCGTCGCGCGAGAGGTCATGCGGCGCATCCGCGATCCGCGCTTCACCGGCCCGGGGGTGCTCGAAGACTACCGGGTGGACATGCTCGCGCGCGGGGGAGAGAGGCTCCAGGTCACCCTGTCGGCGTCCCTCGTGATGGACGGCAACCAAGCCGTCGGCAGCGTCGGCATCTTCACCGACATCCGCGAGCGCCTCGCCATGGAGGCCCGCCTCAACCAAGCCCAGGACGAGCTCCGCTCGCGGGAGCGTCAGGCGCTGGTCGCGGAGCTCGCCGGCGCCGCCGCCCACGAGCTCAACCAACCCCTCACCAGCGTCATCGGCTACGCGGAGCTGCTCCGACGACGGCTCGAGGATCCCGCGACGCGCCGCGGACTCGACATCATCATCACGGAGAGCGAGCGCATGGCGGAGATCGTCCGCAAGGTGGGCCGCATCACCCACTACGAGACCAAGAGCTACGTCGGCAGCACGAAGATCGTCGATCTCGAGAGATCGAGCGCCCCCGAAGACCCCAAGGACCATCCGTGACCATCAGCTCCGGCTCCCCCTCCTCCCGACCGCCGCGTCCGCGAGCGCCCTCCGCTCGCGGACCTGCCGAGGGAGCCTCCGCGACGGAGGAGCCCTTCGCGTCACCGCCACACTCCGGCACGATCCGCAGGCTTAGCTTGCCCGAGTCGGTCCTACTCATGACCCTCGACGCGCCCCTCGAGCAGGGGCCCCGGGTCACGGCGCGGTTCCTGGTGCGCGAGCTGAGCTCCCTCTTGCCGGGAGTCGCGGTCGGCCTCTGCCTGCGCGCTCCCGGTCCGAGCGGCCACGCGTCCGTCAGCCTGCCCTGGATCGAGGCGGACTACCCCGTCAGTATCGGCGAGCCTGGCCCAGGCGGCCCCTTGCGCTTGTTCTCGTCCTTGGAGCCCGAGCTCGTACTCGAGGTCGACGCAGCGGGCTCCACGTTGCACCTCGCCACCCAGCACCTCGCCACCCAGCAAGCCGCCACGGCGCCGTTTCGCGCGGGATCGCCCGGCGATGGCGCGGATTCCTCCGCCAACTCCGTGCTCGGCCTCTCGACCGCGGACCAGGAGGAGCTCTTCCTGCATTTGGCCACCCGCGCAGTCCGGCGCTGCCTCGATCTCAGCCAACGGGAGGGCTACCGCGTGGAGGAGCAGGAGCGCCTCCGCGCGCGCGTGGCGCAGACGGACAAGCTGGCCGCGCTCGGCCAAATCACCGCGGGGATCCTCCACGAGCTCAACAATCCGCTTACCTCGATCGTCGCGTACACGGACCAGCTGCGCCGGCGCGTCCGGCGCCGCCGAGAGGCGAGAGAGACGGCAGAAGCCGCAGAAGATGACCTGACGAAGCTCGACCGCATCGCGGAGTCCGCGGAGCGCATCGCCCGGTACTCAGAGGAGCTCCTGAGCCATGCGCGT
This sequence comes from Pseudomonadota bacterium, assembly GCA_023460875.1. GTDB lineage: Bacteria > Myxococcota_A > Polyangia > Polyangiales > Polyangiaceae > NIC37A-2. The sequence continues at coordinate 16,809 of JAEWOQ010000187.1, read as the reverse complement.
CCGAGCGGGGGACCGATGGCGCGCGTCTCGCTCCTCGACGTCGTCGAGAAGTCCATCACCTTCTGCGAGCACGAGCTGACGCGTCACGGGGTGGTCCTGGAGCGAGTTATCGAGGACACGACCCCGTTCGTGCGGGGCGTCTCGAGCCAGCTCGTGCAGATCTTCGTCAACCTGATCACCAACGCCATCCACGCCACGAGCGCGGGGGGGCACGAGATCGTCGTGCGCGCGCACAGTGAAGGGGCCTTCGGGGTAGTGCGCGTCTCCGACAATGGCCCCGGCGTGGCCCGTGAGCACCTCGACCGCATCTTTGAGCCGTTCTTCACCACGAAGCCCGAGAGCCAGGGGACCGGGCTCGGGCTGGCGATCGTCCAGGAGCTGGTGGTGCGTCACGGAGGGCTCATCGAGGTCGAGAGCGCCGTCGGCCGAGGCGCCACGTTCGTCGTGCGGCTGCCCGTGGCGTAAGGCCCTGGACGCGCCGGGTTGACGCGAGCTGGGCTGGCCGCGCTGGGGCTGGCCGCGTGCTGGGCTGGCCGCGCTAGGGCGCTGGCCGCGTGCTGGGCGCTGGCCGCGCTAGGGCAGCCCGAAGGGCATCGTCGGCACCTGCGGGCGCGCGTCGGGGAGCTCGACCAGCGTCACCTCGAGCTCTCGCTCCTTCTGACCGCGGGCGACACGCACCATGACGGTGCGGCCGGCCCCGGCCAAGCTCGCCTGCCAGCGCAACCTCTCTGGGCTGACCACTTCGTTGCCGTCGAAGGCGACGATCACGTCGTCGGGCTTCAAGCCGGCGCGGGCGGCGGGTCCTCCCGGCACCACGTGGCGCACGAGCGCTCCGCCTTGCTGGTTCAGCCCGAGTCGCTCGACGTCCTCGAGGCGCACCGACGAGACGTGCACCCCGATCGCGCTGCGATCCACGCGCCCCTTGGCCCGAAGCTGCGGCAGCAGCTCCTTGATCATGTTGATGGGGATCGCGAAGCCGATGCTGTTGGCTTGCTGGCGAATGGCGGTGTTCATCCCCACGACGTGGCCCGTCAGATCGATGAGCGGGCCGCCGGAGTTGCCCGGGTTGATGCTCGCGTCCGTCTGGATGAAGTTGTAGTAACCCGAGGCGTCACCAGGCAGTTGTACGTCGTCGCGGGTTCGCCCCTTGGCCGAGACTATGCCCGCCGACACTGTGTGCGCGAGCCCGAAGGGATTGCCGATCGCGATCACCCAGTCACCCACGCGGGTCGTGTCCGAGTCCCCAAGGGGCACGAACGGCAGCCCCCGCTCCTTCACCCGCAGCACCGCTACGTCCGTGGGAGGATCCTTGCCCACGATCTCCGCCCGGAGCTCGCGCCCGTTCGGGAACGTCACGTGGATGTCCCGCGCGCCGTCGATGACGTGGTTGTTCGTCAGGATGAACCCGTCCGAATCGAAGACGAAGCCAGTGCCCTGGCCTTCGCCGACGATGCGCCGCGCTCGCGCTTGGATCGTGCGCACGAACACCACGGCGGGATCCGCGTGCTCCGCGAGCTCGGCGAAGCTCTGAGGCCGCTCTCCGAGGGGCGGCGCAGGTGAAGGGGGTGGAGCTGGAGCGGCGGGGAGAGGGGCAGGTTGCTCCAAGGCGCCCTGCTCGGATGGCTGGCCTTGGCTCCCCTCCGAGCGCCCTTCGGAGTCGAGGGCTCGCCGATCACAGGCGCTGACGAGGAGCATCAGCAGCACCATGGCGCCCGACGCCCAACGATGACCGTTCCAGCGCGGGGCTTGGCACGCGACGCCCGAAGCCAGGGGCGCGACGGCGCACGACATCACCGCGCACCGAGCGCCCGGACGCTCACTTCGACGCCTTGGAGATCTCCACGTAACCGAGCCGGAGCTCGTACAGGATCTGCTCGATGATGCGCTCCTCCTCACCGGTGAGATTCCCTTTCGTCTTTTCCTGGAGGAGGGCCACCAGGTCGATCGTTTGTCGCGCCAGGGGCAGGTTCACCTCGGTCTGCCCGGTGACGGGATCCGAGGCGCTCCCGAGGTGCATTAGCGCGGAGTGGTTCAGGGACAGCACGAAGGTGGCGAAGTCCACCGCCGGCAGCTCCTCTCCTCCCTCCGCCGCGGCGTCCTTGCTGCGGGCGGCCTCGAAGGCGGCAGCGCTCTCCGCCGCGGGCTCCTTCCCCTCCCCCTCGATCGTCACGGGATCTCCGTCGACTTGGGCGCGGCGTCATCGCCGGCCTCGTCCGACTCGGCGTCGGCCGGCTCAGGCAGCGAGACGGACACGGAGCTGGCCTCGCCCTCGACGTCTCGGAGACCCTCGAGGTAGCTCGCGAGCTCACTCTCCGTGAGCTGCCGCCGCTCGAGCATGCGTTCGCGGATACGTACGTCGTATTTGAAGAGTTCGTTAATGCTCATCGCTGTCTCCAGGCTGGGTGGCGGGGGTGGCGCCCGCGGGGTCCCTCTCGTAGCCCCGGGGCCGCCCCCGAAGCAAGCGCTCGAGGGGAATCACGGGAGCCGCGACGGGCGTCCCGCTCGGGGTGGGGGCGGCGCCGTGCTCCTGAACGGTCTCCAGAGCGGCGTCCGCCGCGGCGAGCTCTTCCGCGGAGGCCGGGCGCACCTCGGTCACCTCGAACTCGACGCGGACCTCCTGGCCCGCCAAGGGGTGATTCAAGTCGACGTGCACCGTATCCGGGCTGACGTCGAGGACCTTCAGGACGAGCACCGCGCCGGCGTCGTTCTCCACCTCGAAACGATCGCCTGGAGCCACCTCCTGAGGGAACTCGGCTCGATCTACCTCGAGGATCGCCTGAGGGTCCCGCTCCCCGTAGGCGTCCCGCGGGCCCAAGATCACGGCCCCGCGGTCCCCAACGCCGCGGCCATCGATGGCCTGCTCCAGGGCGGGAAAGAGCTGACCTCGTCCGAAGACGAAGCCCAGGCGGTCGGCGCCGCTCACCGCTTCGCCCTCCCCGTCGAAGACGGTGAAATCCAAGGCCACGAAGGTGTCGGGCCCAATCTGGTACTCACTGCTCATGGCAAAATGATGGTTCGAACGCGGCTCAGCCAGCGGCCGCCACCTGGCGACCAGAGATGGCCAGCACGGCGAGGAGCGCGATTTCAATCTCTTCGTGGGTGGGCGGCGTGGAGCGTGCCTGAATGCGCCGCTGCACGGCGCCGAGCTCCGCACCAAACAGTCGGTACCGATTCCGCTCCATCTCGGACGGGGCCTCGACGACCCACCGTGCAACGATGGCACGAAGCCCATCGAGATCCTGGTCCATGAGGGGGGCCAAGTACTGGGCGAGGGGGTGCGCCATGGTCGAGCAAGCCTAGCATCAGGCCAGGAAAGGGCGCACCTTGCACCTGGGCCCCTGAGCCAGGCAGGCTCCGGCCATGCTCTGGAAGCGAGCGCCCTTTGGGCTGGCCCTGCTCGCGCTCTCCGTCGCCTGTGAAGAGCGGGACGAGACCGAGGCCGAGCAGCAAGACGCACCCGCCACCGTCCAGGCCGCGAGCCCCCCCTCCGCTCCTCGCCTGTCAGCCGGTGAGAGCTCCCACATCCCGGTAGGCTCGTTCCGCGCTGGCAGCCGCCCCGGTGACGAGGGGCGGCGCCCGGCCATCGAGCCCCGGGAGACGACCCTCCAGCTGGGCCCGTTCCGGATCGATCGTCTGCCCTATCCCAACGATCCGGCCGAGCCGCCGCGGCTGGGCGTCAAGCGGGAGACCGCCGTGCGCCTCTGCGCCGAGCGGGACGGTCGGCTCTGCACGGAGCTGGAGTGGGAGCGAGCCTGCAAGGGTCCCGAGAGCAGCACTTACGCCACCGGCCCCGAGTGGAACACAGCCTGCGAGGACAACCCCAAGACCTGCCCCAACGCCTTCGAGGTGCTCTCCATGGGCTCCCTGCTCGAATGGACCTCGAGCGATCTGGTCCCTCCCCGCGGCGAGACGAAGCCCGCGGGTCCAGTGGTGCGCGGCGCGCCGGCGGACGCCTCAGGGGTGGAGCGACGCTGCGCTCGACGCGTCACCCTCGAGGAGGTCTCCCGCGAGGACATCGGGTTCCGCTGCTGTTACGGCGCCCCCAACGGGCTGAAGTTCAAAGAGCCCACCCTCGACAAGACGGCCTTCGAGAAGGTCGCGCTCACCGCGGAGCAGGTGACACGGCTCCTCGAACTCGATCCCCGCACAGAGCCCCTCGCTCGAGACGTGGTGCTCTTCCGTGAGCCCGAGGCCGCGAACACCGTGGTGGCTCGAGGCCCGGGCGACCGTAAGGGCTTCCTCTTCACGGTGCAGGCCTTGCGCTGGAACCCGGCGCGGGGGGCCCACTTCCTCGTCGTCACGGCGCGCTCCGGAAAGCGCACCTCCTTCGTCCTCGCCTACCATGTGGTGAACGATGACGAGCACCGCCTCGCGGCCAGCTTCGTGATGCGAGACGAGCCTGGCCCCATCGCGCTCGCCTACAGCGACTCGATCCGCCCCCGCCTGCATTTCAGCAACTGCTGGGGGTGCCCCGGCGAGACTGGGAAGCTGCTCTTCCGCGAGCCAGAGACCGTCGCCATCTTCCAACCCTGAGAACGCCGCTGGCTCAGGCCCGCGGCGCGACGAGCTCGAACGCGTTGCCGCTGCTCGACGTCGACGCCCGCACTCGGACGCCCGCCGCGTCCGCGCAGATCCGCGCGCAGAACAAACCGAGCCCCGCGCTGTAGCGCCCCCCGCCGCGACGCTTGGCCCGCAGCTGCCCCGCCGCCGTGAACGCCCCCTCGCGCATATCCGCCTCGAGGGGCGCCCCCGTGTCCGACACGACCACGACCACGTGCTCCTGCTGCTCCCGCAGCCCCAGGGTCACCTGGCTCCCCTGGGGCCCGTGCTGAATCGAGTTTTGCAACAGGGCCCGCACGGCCCTCGTGAACGATTCACGACCGACGACCACGTCGAGCGCCCGGCTCGTGCAATCGTCGGTGACGGCGATCTCGACGCCGTGGCTCCTGGCGTGGGATCGGCTGACCTCCACCGCCTCCCCGAGCAGCACGTGGAGCGGAGCGGGGCGCCTCTCCTCCGCCACCTGCCCCTGCAGAAAGCGACCCAGCACCTCGACGCTGTCGACGATGCGGGCGAGGCCATCGCAAGAGAGCTTCAGATCGTCCAGAGACTCCCGGGCGAGCGCCGAGCGGGGCTCGAGCTCAGCTTCGAGGAAGCTCACGTTGCTGTCCACGGCAGAGAGCGGGTTGCGTAGGTCGTGCGCCAACAGGCGCAACAGCTCCCCCACCTCCGCCGAAGCCAAACCGTCCACCACGCTCCCCCTCTTGCCCCTCCGCCGGGCCCTCCGAGACCTGCCGGGATCACCCCAGCAGGCGGTGGTCCTCCAGGAACTTCGTGATCCGCTCGGTGATGAGGTGCGGGTGCTCGAGCGGGGCCACGTGCGTCGCGCCCGGCACCATAAACAGCTCACCCCGGGGCAGGGACTCGGCCATCGCCTCCGAGAGCGCGGGCGGCGTGAAGGTGTCGTTCTCGGCCCCGATGACCAGGGCGGGGACCTGCACGCTCTTCAGCAGATCCTGCGCGGAGTGCTCGCCCGCGTGGGACAGCATCCGCAAGAAGAGCTCGAAATCGAAATCCGCGACGTGACGGAAGTAAGGCTCCACGTCCTCGGGTCGCACCCGTCGATCGATGTCACCCACCAGCTGGGCGAGGCGCACCGCCGTCTTGATCGGCATCCGTCCCCACACGGCGCGGACCAACTTCGGGTGCTTGACGGCGAAGTCCATCAGCCCTGGCAGCACGCTCGCGAGGATGTCGGACCCCTTGAAGGTATGGGTCACCCGCCCGAAGCTGCCGCAGATCAGCACCAACGCGCGCACCGCGTCCGGGCGCGCTCGATAGGCTTCGAGGGCCACCTGGGTGCCGAGGGAGTGCCCCACCAACACCACGGGGGGTCCGCCGAGGTGCGCACGCACGGCGTGCACGTCGCCCGCGAGGGCGGGCACGTCGATGCGCTCCCGATCCCGGGGGGCCTCGCTGCGCCCGTGACCGCGGTAGTTGAAATGGGCGACGGCCAAATGCGTCGCCAGATCGACCCACAGGTACTTGTAGATCAACCCGTCGCAGACCAGGCCGTCGCAGAGCAGCGCCGTAGCCGCTTCGACGACCGCGACAGGCTCCTGACTCGTGGGCGCTGGATTGGGGACCGCTGGGCTGGAGGGCGCGTCACGCTCGAGCCGACGCCGTCGGACGTAGAGCCGCGTCCCGTCCTCCGCCGAAGCGAAGGACTCGACGCTCGGGCGCGCTGCGTCGGGCGGTGGCCCGGCGTGACTCATCAAAGCACTCGTGCTCACGTGCTGGTCTCAACGACCAACTCCGAGTCCCGCAACAGGGCTCAGGTTCCTTCGGTCTCTTCGTCGTCCGCTACGTCGTTGACACTGGGAATCTTCTTGATCTCCAGGCGAGCGAGCTTCCACGCACGCTGAACGACCCAGGACAGGGACCGATCCAGCCGCGCGGCCTCGTCCTTGATTTCCTGAAGCATGGTCTCTGGAAAATAAAGACTCTGCTTCCGCTTATCGCTTCCACTACGGGTCGTCGTCTCGTCGGCCACGCACTAACCTCTCGCTTGTGTGGCGCTGTCCGGAGACAGCGCGCTTTTACGCTTTCAGTGCCACAGCCTATTGAATCGCTCCCGCGATAGCAATGGCCCCGTGACCAAGCCGTGATGAGGCGGGGCACCGCTACCGCTCAGCCCACATGGGTTGGTGGCCGGAGAAAGACGCGGGGCGCTGCCTTGCTTCGACGGACCTGCCGGAGGCATATCTAAGTGGTGCCCCTCAGCGACTCCTCACGACGCCCCGCCCGGTCTCGAGCTGCCCGCGGAATCACCGCTGAGGGTCGGGGGAGGGCGCCGGCCTCGAGGCGCCTCTCCGCCGCGGCCTTCGCCACGCTGACGCTAGCGATGGCGCTCCCCGCGGCGGCGCAGCCCCCTGGAGGGGACGCCGCCGGCTCTCCAGCAGGCCCCGAGCGCCCAGATCCCTACCGGTTGCTGGACCAGCTGGGGCGAGTGCTCGTCACCGTCGAGAACGAGTACTACCAGCCGCCGGAGCGCTCGGTGCTCCTGGAGGGCGCGCTGCGGGGCATGGTCGGGGCCCTCGATCCGCACTCGGCGTACCTGGCAGCCCAGGACTTCGCGATTTTCCAGGCGGATACGGAGGGGCGCTTCGGGGGGATCGGCGTCGAAGTGGACTTCGAGGACGGTCGCGTGACCGTCATCGCCCCCGTCGAAGGCTCGCCGGCGGATCGAGCGGGAATTCGGCCCGGAGACCGCATCGTGTCGATCGACGGACAGCCGGTGCGCGGCAGGCGGCCCGACGCGCTGGTAAAGCAGATGCGAGGCGAGGTGGGCACCGAGGTGGAGCTGACGATCCGTCGTGATGGCGAAGACAGCCCCCTGCAGCTGCGGATGAGGCGAGAGGTGATCTTCGTCGCGAGCGTCGCCACGAAGCTCCTCGACGGCGACGTGGCCTACATCCGCATCAAGAGCTTTCAGCAAGGGACCCACCGGGATCTGGTCGAGCAGGTGGGGGAGCTCCGGCGCAAGGCGAGCGGCGGGCTCGCGGGCGTGGTGCTCGACTTGCGCAACAACCCCGGCGGCCTCGTCCACGAGGCGACGGCCGTCGCCGACGAGTTCTTGAGCGGCGGCGTCATCTTCTCGACGCGGCACCGCGGTCGTATCCTGCGAGAGGCCCGCGCCAGCTATTTTGGCGCGCTGACCCGAGGCCCCCTGGTGGTGCTCATCAACGAGTTCAGCGCCAGCGCCGCGGAGCTCGTCGCCGGCGCCCTCAAGGACAACCGCCGCGGCCACGTCGTCGGCACCCGGAGCTTCGGGAAGGGCTCGGTGCAGACCATCCTCGACCTGCCCGACGGCGCCGGCCTCAAGCTCACCACCGCCCTGTACTTCACGCCCAAGGGCCAAGCCATCCAGGCCCACGGCGTGGAGCCCGACGTGCTCGTGGAGCCAGGCTATGTCCCGACGAAGCTCTACCAGGTGATCCGCGAGCGGGATCTCGAGGGACACATCCCCGGGCGAGGTGAGGCCGAGCGCGAGGCCGAGGCGACGCCGGCCACCGACTCCCCCCTCGACGGGGCCGAGCAGGAGCTCCGCCTCGGCGTGGCGCGGGACGTGCCTCGCAACCCGGCTGGGGGTAAGGATTTCGCGTTGAGCGTCGGTTACCAGATCGTGACGGGCGTGCTCAGTCGGCGCTGAAGCGACCGGCTCAGAGCGCGCCAGCGCACGGCCTGGCATGGAGCTCACAGCCTTTCGCATCCTCTGTACGCTGCTGTCGACGCTCCTGGTCTTGCCCCTCTGGATCGGGCCGTATCCCCCGCTCATCGACCTCCCTCAGCACGCTGGGCAGGTGAGCGCGGCCCTCGCCTGGTTGGCGGGGACGCCCAGCCACCGCGCCGCCTTCGAGCTGAACTTGTTCACCCCGTACCTCGGGAGTTATCTCGTCGCCGGCCCCTTGGTCGCGCTGTTCGGCTCGAGCACGGGCCTGCGCCTGGCTCTGTCGCTCGCGCTGCTCGCCCTGCCCCTCGCCACGAGTCACCTGCTGCGCACGGTGCGGGCACCCGCCTGGTGGGTGATCCCGGTGTTCGCGGTCGCGCCGGGCTACGCATTCCACTGGGGATTTCTCGGCTTCGTGGTGGCGACGCCCCTCGGCGTGTGGGGGCTCTCCCTCCATCTACGCTTTCTCGACAGCGGCGCGCCACGCCGCGCGCTGGCCTCCGCCGCGCTGGCCCTCGCCTGCTTCGTGGCGCACGCGCTGGTGTTCGGCTGGCTCGCCCTCACCGCAGGCCTCATCACCTGGCTGCGGGGTGGCGTCAGGCGCCGCGTCCGCCTGTTGGGCACCGGCGCGCTGCTCACGCCGCTCCCCCTGGCGCTCCTGTGGCTGGCGCGCACGGTGGGGGGCCCCGGCCGCGCCGAGGCATCGGTGGTGTGGAACCTGTCCTGGGATCGGCTGGCAGCGCTACCTGCTCGCGTGGTCGGCGGCCTCCGCCCGGACGACAGCCTCGTTCTCCTGGGGTTGCTCCTCCTCGCGAGCCCCTTCCTCCTCGGAGCGCGCTTCCAGCGCGGCCGAACGGGCTGGGCAGCGGTCGGCGCGACCCTCGGGCTCTGCCTGCTCGGCCCCGATCGCGTGATGAGCGCCACCTACCTCCCCTGGCGCTTCGCCGTGTTCCTCGTCCCCACCCTGTTGCTCACGCTCCGCCAGTGGAGCGCCGCCTGGAGCCGTCGCCGCGTCGCCGGCCTCGCCCTGGCCGTGAGCGTGGCGGCGCTCTCCAACCTCTCAAACCTGCGCTCCTTCCGGCATTTCTCCGCCCAAAGCGCCGGGTTTCCGGAGGTGACGGGGCTCATCCCCGCGGGGGCGCGGGTCGCCTACCTCGCCTTTGGCAAGGCGACCCCCCAGCTGCGTGGCCCGGCGTTCCTCCACTTCGGTCAGTGGGCGCAAGCGGAGCGTCGAGCCATCGTCGATTTCTCCTTCGCCGAGTTCTTCCCCGAGGTCATCCGCTACCGCCCCGGTCAGGGCTCCGGCTGGCCCCCGGCGGCGGAGTGGTCCCCCCACCTGTTCGACTATCCCGCTCGTCGGGGCCGCAGGTACCAATACTTCCTCGTGTGCGGCGATCGTCCGCTGCACGAGGCGGTCTACCGCGGCGCCCCGATCCCCGGCGCGCTGCTGGCTCAGAGCGGCTACTTCTGGCTCTACTCCGCCCCTCGCCATGCCCCCCCGGCTGTCTCCGTGGGACAGGACGCGCTCCCTCCCGCCTTCACCACCTCAGCCGCTCCGCGAACGCTCGCGCCGCAGGGGACAGAGGACGCCCCCGCTTCCAGATGACCGCCAGCTGCCGCTCGATACGCAGCCCCCGCACCGTCAAGCAGCGCGAGCTGCCCGCGCCGAGGGCGCTCACGAACGCCAGGCTCCCGGTGGTCTCCACCATCTGCAGGATGGCCGCCACGCTGCGCAGCTCCATCACCACCTGCATCTCGACGCCTATGTCTCGCAAGGCCCGGTCGATCTCCGCGCGGATCGCGCTGCCCGCCTCGAACCCCACCAAGCTCTGCCCCTGGAGCTCCCGGGCATGGATCCGTCGCCGCCCGGCGAGCGGGTGCCCCCTCCCCGCCACCAGCACGATGCGATCCCGCAGCAGGGGCTGGACCTCGAGGTCTGCGGCGCGGGTCGGCAAGGTGACGATGCCGAGCTCGAGCCGCTCGGAGCCCACGGCGCCCTCGACCTCCCGGCTCCCCGCCTCGAGCAGCTGAAAGCGCACCTCCGGGTGATCCTCGCGGAAGCGCGCGATCGCCGTGGGCAGCAGGTACGCCACCGCCGTCGCTCCGCCGCCGATACGCACCGTGCCCGCCTCCAGACGCACGTGCTCGGCGATGCTGGTGCGCAGCCGCTCATAGCGCTCCACCAGGGCCTGGCCTTCCCGTACCGCGAGGCGCCCCAGCTCCGTCAGGGCGACCCCGCGCCCGCTGCGCTCCACCAGGGGCGCGCCGAGGTGCTCCTCCAGCTGCTGGAGGCGCCGCGTGAGCGCCGGCTGCGACAGGCCGATGTTCTCCGCGGCTTGGCTGATCGTGCCGTGGCGCGCCACCGCCAGCAGCGATCGGGTCAGCTCGAGGTCCATTCATGCATTCTATGCATGAATTCCATTCAAAATAACCATTATTCGCATGGCTCGATCCGCGCTAGTAGACCTCCGCCATGATCGAAGCCTACCGAAAGCACGTCGCCGAACGCGCCGCCCAGGGCGTCGTCCCCCTGCCCCTCAGCGCGGCTCAGGTCGCCGAGCTCGTCGAGCTCCTGAAATCCCCTCCGGCGGGCGAGGAGGAGTTCCTGCTCGAGCTCCTCACGGACCGGGTCCCTGCGGGTGTGGACGACGCCGCCTACGTGAAGGCGGGCTTCCTCACGGCCATCGCCCAGGGCACGACGCGCTCACCGCTGATCGATCCACCGAAGGCGGTCGAGCTCCTGGGGACCATGCTGGGCGGCTTCAACATCGCCACTCTGGTGGAGCTGCTGGATCACCCCGAGCTCGGTGAGCTCACCGCGACCCAGCTGAAGAAGACGCTGCTCATGTTCGACGCCTTCCACGACGTGGAAGACAAGGCGAAGGCCGGCAGCAAGAACGCCCGCGCGGTGCTCGAGTCCTGGGCGGCGGCGGAGTGGTTCACGTCGCGCCCAGAGGTGCCCGAGAAGATCACCTTGGCCGTGTTCAAGGTGCCCGGAGAGACGAACACCGACGATCTCTCCCCAGCTCAGGACGCCTGGTCCCGCCCCGACATCCCCCTGCACGCCCAGGCGATGCTCAAGAACCCACGGGAGGGCATCCACGACGCCCTCGCCCAGATCGCCGAGGTGAAGCGCCTCGGGCACGCCGTGGCCTACGTGGGCGACGTCGTGGGTACGGGGTCTTCCCGCAAGAGCGCCACCAACTCGGTGCTCTGGCACTTCGGCGAGGACATCCCGTTCATCCCGAACAAGCGCTCGGGCGGCGTGGTCCTCGGCGGCAAGATCGCCCCCATCTTCTTCAACACCGTCGAGGACTCCGGGGCCCTGCCCATCGAGTGCGACGTGAGCGCCCTCAAGATGGGCGATGTGATCCACCTCTACCCCTACGCCGGCAAGATCGAGGACGCCCAGGGTGAGGTGGTGAGCACGTTCCAGCTCAAGACGGAGGTGCTCCTCGACGAGGTGCGCGCCGGCGGGCGCATTCCCTTGATCATCGGGCGCAGCCTCACCCGGCGGGCGCGGGAAGCGCTGGGGCTACCGCCCTCGACCGCCTTCCGCCTGCCGAAGGATCCCCAGGACACGGGTAAGGGCTTCACCCTCGCCCAGAAGATCGTGGGGCGAGCCTGCGGCGTGCGGGGCGTACGCCCGGGCACCTATTGTGAACCCCACATGAGCACGGTCGGGTCGCAGGACACCACCGGGCCGATGACCCGCGACGAGCTCAAGGAGCTCGCTTGCCTCGGCTTCTCCGCGGACCTGGTGATGCAGTCGTTCTGTCACACGGCGGCCTACCCGAAGCCCGTGGACGTCGAGACGCAGCACACCCTGCCCGACTTCATCACGAACCGCGGCGGTGTGTCCCTGCGCCCCGGTGACGGCATCATCCACTCCTGGCTCAACCGCATGCTCCTGCCCGATCAGGTCGGCACGGGCGGCGACTCCCACACCCGCTTCCCCCTGGGGATCTCCTTCCCCGCCGGCTCGGGGCTGGTCGCGTTCGCCGCCGCCCTCGGCGTCATGCCCCTCGACATGCCCGAGAGCGTGCTGGTGCGTTTCAAGGGCAAGATGCAGCCGGGGATCACCCTGCGCGACCTGGTGAACGCCATCCCCTACGCGGCGATCCAGCAGGGCCTGCTCACCGTGGCCAAGCAGGGCAAGAAGAACGTGTTCAGCGGGCGGATCATCGAGATCGAGGGGCTGCCCGACCTGAAGGTGGAGCAGGCCTTCGAGCTGAGCGACGCGACCGCGGAGCGCTCGGCGGCGGGGTGCACCATCAAGCTCAGCCCCGAGCCGATCAGCGAATACCTGCGATCGAACGTGGTGATGCTGCGCTGGATGATCGCCGAGGGCTACGGCGACGTCCGGACCCTCGAGCGGCGAGCTCAGGCCATGGAGAAGTGGCTCGCGCAGCCCGAGCTGCTCCAGGCGGCCGCCGCCGCCGAGTACGCGACGGTACTCGAGATCGACATGAGCGAGATCAAGGAGCCCCTGCTCGCCTGCCCCAACGATCCCGACGACGTCAAGCCGCTCAGCGAGGTGGCGGGGGCGAAGGTCGACGAGGTGTTCATCGGCTCATGCATGACGAACATCGGGCATTTCCGCGCCGCGGCCACCCTCCTGAAGGACTACGGCGAGCCGGTGCCGACGCGCCTCTGGGTCGCGCCGCCGACGAAGATGGATCAGCAGCAGCTCATGCAAGAGGGCTACTACAACATGTTCGCCCAGGCGGGCGCCCGCACGGAGATGCCCGGCTGCTCCCTGTGCATGGGGAACCAGGCGCGGGTCGCGCCCGAGTCGACCGTCGTCTCCACGTCCACGCGCAACTTCCCGAACCGGCTCGGCAAGGGCGCCAACGTGTACTTGTCGTCGGCTGAGCTGGCGGCGGTGGTCTCGATCCTCGGGCGCATCCCCACCCCTGAGGAGTACATGCGCTACGCCGCGAACATCGACAGCATGGCGCCGGAGCTCTACCGCTACCTGAGCTTCGATCAGCTGCCGAGCTTCACGTCGAAGGCCAGCAGCGCGAGCTTGCCCGTCCTGCAGTGAGCCCGTCCTGCAGTGAACCCATCCTGCAGTGAGGTGGCGCCAACGGCGCGATGACGACGCGAACACCTCGAGCGACGGACGGCCTGCCTTCTGCGAGCCGTTCGTCGGGAGGGGCGAGCGTTCTTGCTGGCGAACCGAAGGCGCTCTCCGCGCACCGCTGCGCACTCGTCACACCTTGGCTTACACGAGTCACCCGCGCGACGCCGGTCGGCGCGGGACGTCACGGTGCTCGGCCCAACGAGCGTCGGGGGCGTCACACCTTGCGACAAGGATCGGCGGACGGTACTCAGCAGGGCAGGCGAGGGACTTGAGCGGGCTCTCTCCCTCCACCCCGGACCGGCTCGAGGCGCATGAGTTCTGAGCGGGACAACGAGTGGCGACAGGAAGGCCGCCCTATCGCGCGCACGCAGGTGTCCGCGGGGGCGGCGAGTGAAGACGACGCGCCTCGCTCCGAGGCGCTGTACTCCCGGGGCGCCTCGTCCGACACGCCGCAGGAGCCTGCTAGGGAGACACACCCGCAAGGCTCTCCGGCCTCCGCGGCCCACGTCGCGCAGTCGCTCGTGCCCGGAGTGCTCCTCGATGAGCGCTTCGAGGTCATCGAGCGCGCCGGGGCCGGCGGTATGGCGGACGTGTATCGGGCCCTGGATCTGCAAGACGGGCGCCCCGTCGCGTTGAAGGTCCTCCGGGACGCGACGCTGAGCCACGAGCGCTTCGAGCGCGAGGCCACGTTGCTCTCCGAGGTGCGTCACCCGGCCATCGCGGCCTACGTCGCCCACGGGCGCTGGGAGCCGGACGGGGCGCCCTACATCGCCATGGAGTGGCTCGACGGCTGCTCCCTCGAGACGCTCCTTCGGCGCGAGCGGCTCTCGGTGCGGGAGTCCGTCGAGCTGGTCCGCCGCGTGGCGACCGCTTTGGAGGTCGTGCACGGGCAGGGCATCGTGCACCGGGACATCAACCCCAGCAATCTCTTCCTGGTGGACGGCCACCCTGGGCAGGTGCGCCTCCTCGACTTTGGGGTCGCCCACTCCGCGTCGGGGGCCAAGCAGCTCACCAACGTAGGCGATCGCCTGGGCACCCCTGGCTACATGGCACCCGAGCAGGCTCAGGGCAGCCTAGACGTAGGCCCCGCGGCAGACGTCTTCGCCCTCGGCTGCGTGCTCTTCGAGTGCCTCACGGGCAAGCGAGCCTTCACGGGCAACACGCTGCTCGAGGTCCTCGCCAAGATCCTCGCAGAGCAGGTGCCCGCGCCCAGCACGCTCCACCGGGAGGTCCCTCTCGAGCTCGACGAGCTCGTCGGGCGGATGCTGGCCAAGGCGCCTCAGGACCGACCTCCCTCTGGGGGTGAGGTGGCGCGTCGGCTGGGGCTGCTGTCCCACCTCAGCGACGTCCCTCCCGAGAGCGCGCCGCGCTCGAGCGCCGCGGTGACGGCCTCGGAACAGCGGATCTCCTGTGTGATCCTCACGCGCGCCGGCTCCGACGAGGCGTTTCGTCACGCGGAGCGGGCGGCGCAGATCCATGGAGTGCGCCCGAGCCGCCTGGCAGACGGGACGCTCCTCGCCGTCATCAGCGGTCGCGGGAGCGCCACTGACCAGGTGGCGCAAGCGGCGCGTTGCGCGATCGCGCTCCAAGAGACCATGCACGCGCCGGCGGTCGCCCTCGCGACCGGGCTCGCCGTCAACACAGGAGATGGCCCCTCTGGGCGGGCCATCGAGGCGGCGAGCACGGCGCTGCTGCGCCTCGAGGCGAAGGTCGCGGAAGAAGGCGAAGGACGGCGCGGCACGATCTGGGTCGACGAGACCACGGCCACGCTGCTCGACTCGCGCTTCGACGTGCGCTCCACGGACCTCGGGTTCTTGCTGCGGGGTACGCGGCAGACCCTCGAGCCGACGCGTACGGTGTTGGGGCGGCAGACCCGCTGCGTAGGGCGCAAGCGAGAGCTCAGCCTGCTCGGTGCCACCTTCGACGAGTGCCAGGACGAGGGCGTCGCGAACATCGTGCTCGTGACGGGCCCCCCCGGCATCGGCAAGTCTCGCCTCGCCCACGAGTTCACACGCCAGCTGCGTCGGAGCCACGCCTCCGTCGAGGTCCTGTGGGGCGGGGGCGATCCGATGAGCGTCGGGGCCCCGTTCTCCATCTTGATCGAGGCCATCCAACGGACGAGCCACATCGCCGACGGCGAGCCCTTGCCGGCTCGGCGCCACAAGCTCCAGGAGCGGCTGCGGAAGGTCGTCCCACCCGCGGAGCTGAGCCGCGTCACGGAGTTCGTCGGCGAGCTGATCGGCACGCCCTTCGACGACGTGAACCCGCAGCTGCGCGCCGCGCGCCAGGACGCGGTGCTGCGGGGAGATCAGATCCTCCGGGCGTTCGAGGATTGGCTCGCCGCCGAGTGCGCGCACCACCCCACGGTGCTCATCCTGGATGACTTCCACTGGGGCGACCTGCCCACGGTGAAGTTCATCGACTCGGCGCTGCGCAACCTGGCCGAGCACCCGCTCATGGTCGTGGTCCTGGCTCGCCCGGAGGTCCACGAGCTGTTCCCCAAGCTGTGGAGCCAGCGCGGCGTCTCCGAGCTCCGCTTGAGCGGGCTGCCCCGGCGCGCCTGCGCGGACCTCGTGCGCGAGATCCTCGGCCCCCAGGTGGAGCCCATCGTCACCGACCGCGTCATCGAGCGGGCCCAGGGCAACCCCTTCTGGCTGGAGGAGCTGCTGCGCGCCGAGGCGAGCCAGAGCGGCGACAGCGTCCCCGATCGGATCCTGCTGCTGGCGCAGTCGCGGCTCGAGCAGCTCGACAGCGACGCTCGCCGCGTGCTCCGGGCGGCGAGCGTGTTCGGGCAGCGCTTCTGGGTTGGCGGAGTGCAAGAGCTGATCGGGCCCGATGGCCTCGTGCGCGGCCTCGACGCCGTGCTCCGGCTCCTCATCGAAGAGGAGATCGTCAATGAGCGACTGAGCTCTCGCTTCCCCGGGCAGCGCGAGCTCGAGTTCCGGAGCGGCCTCGTCCGGGACGCGGCCTACGCAGCCCTCACAGACGCGGATCGCGGTCGGGGTCATCGCCTCACCGCCGCGTGGCTCGAGCAATCCGGCGAGAGCGAGGCGCTGCCCCTCGCCGCCCACTACGCTCGAGGCGGACAACCGGAGCGCGCCGTGCCCCACTACCGGCGCGCCGCCCTCCAGGCCCTCAGCGGCAACGATCTCGGCGCCGCGATCGAACGCGCCGTGCTCGGGTTGGGCGCTGGCGCCACCGACGCGGAGGCCGCGGCCCTGCGCCTGATCCAAGCCGAAGCCAGCAAGTGGCAGGGCAACAACGCGGAGACGAAGCGCTATGCCTTGGACGCCCTCGCGTACATCCCCGAGCACACCCCCGAGTGGTCCTTGGCCGCCGCCGAGGCTGCCGTCGCGGCGGGCAAGCTGGGCGATCGCGCCGAGTGCATCGCGCTCAGCGAGCGCCTGCTCGAGGTCGAGAGCACCGAGGACAACGAGCGGGAGCTCACCATCGCCCTCAGCCGCGTCGCCACGCAGCTCGTCCTCTCGGGGGC
>JAEWOQ010000186.1 GCA_023460875.1 Pseudomonadota bacterium | reverse complement strand
CGACCGACGGCGTCGAGGACCTCGGGGTCCCCTCGGGGACGATGTATTGCAATCACGCGCTCGTCAGCGCGGATGGGGGGCTCCTGATGGTGACCTGTTCCCAGTCCGGTGACAACAAGGTGTTCATCGAGTCTCCCGACGGCTTTTCTATGCTGGCGTCGCAGCCGAGCAACTGCCGTCTGCAAGACCTGGCCTCGAACGGCTCGGCGGCCGTAGCACACTGCGGCTTGGCCAACACCTTCAACAGCTTCACCTGGACACCAGCCGCCGGAGTCGTCCGGTCGAACTCTAACGAGGTCTACACGTCCGTGAGTGCTGCCGGAGAAGCGCTAGGGTATGTCGTCGATTTCGCGAGCAGTACGCAGCAAGCGGTGCGCTGGAGTCCAGACGGCGAGAGCCAGCTCATCGTGGATCTTCTGCAAGACGCCGGCATCGACGTCGGAGACGTCGTCGAGTTCCCAAGCGTGCTCGACGTCTCCGACGACGGAAAGACCTTCCTGGGCGCAGGGCGCGACGGCGACTCGGAGTACGTCCGCTGGATCGCTCGCCTCTAAACTGGGTTCGTTCCAGGACCGTCATCGCACGCCGGGACGGCTAGCCGTGCGTACGACAAAGCACCAAGCCCCCGTCGCCCCAGCGCTGCCGTTTTTCTCGCTCCACCTCGGTCTCGTACGGAGTCGGAAGTCTCCTCGCGCTTGGAGTGCGTCGGCGGGGGAGCCGAGGGACAGCCTCGAAAGGCAGTAGGAACCGAAAGGTGCCGCATGAGCAGAACATCGGCGTCCGAAGATAGTGAATGTGTACGCTCTGTCGGCAAGCCCGAGGGGTGTGCCCACGGCTCGGGACGACGTGAGCGGAAGAGTTCAAGGCGAGCGCGGAAATTCGACAAAATCTGCGTGGTTCGTCGCGTTCAGGGCGGCATCGGCGACCAGGTCGGGCTAGCTTCCAGCCGAGCAGAGCCCGCCGGGCCTCTCTTCCTCATCACGAAACCCGTGGCTTATCCGATGCATCACAATCAGCACACTCGTTCTGCCCGTAGCCCGTGGCTCGGGTCCCTTCTGGGCCTCTCGACTCTGTCCCTCCTCCTGGGCGGCATCAGCTGCAGCTCGGATCCGGGAGGCGAAGACGGGACCATCCCGCCGGGCACGGTGGTCGACAGCTGTCCCCCCGGATACACCTGCGAGACCAACGGCGACGGCATGATCGTCATCGTTGGCGGCGGCAACGGCAGCGGCGGCGCGACGAGCTCCGGAGGGGCGAGCGGCGTGGGCGGCGACCCGAGCGCGAGCGGTGGAGGCACGAGCTCCGGAGGGAATGGGGACGTCGGGGCTGGAGGCACGGCCACCGACCCTTCTTGCACCGACGAGCAGCATCCCGACCAACTCGACCAGCCCTGCTCGATTTGGTTGGAGTGGGGCGATCCCCCGGGCGCCCACTGTAATGACGAGTGGCTCCAGGGTTACTGTGACGCGACCTGCGGTCGCTGCACGCCTTCCTCGGGCACCGGTGGCGACAGTGGCTCGGGCGGAGGCGGAAACGGCAGCGGCGGGTGGGGCAACGACGTGACGCTGCCGGACATCAACGGAGGCGAAGTCTACCATGCCACGCGCTATTGGGATTGCTGCAAGCACCACTGTGCTTGGCCGGGGCACGATCGTGGCACCGCCAAGTCCTGCGGCTCCGACGGGACAACTCTCGTCTCAGACAACACCGGGAGCGCTTGCGCAGGCGAGGGAAACGCGCACACGTGCTACAGCGACGCCCCTTACGCTGTTTCCGACACGGTCTCCTACGGAACGATCGCTCGGCGTCACGAGAATGCCACGTGCGGGGAATGTTACCATATCCAGTTCACCGGCGAAGGACATTACAGTGGAAGCGACCCAGGCTCCCAGCGCATCGCTGGCAAGCACATGATCGTCAAGGTCTCGAACACGGGGAGCGACGTGAACAACCGTCAGTTCGACCTGCTCATTCCTGGTGGGGGAGTCGGCCAAAACCCGGGCACATGCTCCCAGCAATGGGGGGTTCCAGATGGCGAGACTCACGGCGGCTACCTCGCCGACTGCGGCGGCAGCTACGAGCAAAAGAAGCAGTGCGTGCAGAACAAGTGCGCACAACTGCCAGCGGGGGATGCCCGCGCCGGATGTGAATGGTTCGTGGACTGGTTCGAGATCGCGGACAATCCGAAGTTCCGCTTCGAGCCCATCGCGTGCCCATCAGACATGCGCTTCTGATCTCATTGGGAGAGCAACGAAACGAAGGGGCGGCTCGCCAGCTGGAGCGCTCGCCCATCGGGCCCAACCCTCGGGGGCTTGATGGGCCGTTGCTCTCTGCGGGACGCTCGTCGCTCGTCGTCAACGGCTCGTAGATAACTCCAGGATGGGGGAGCGAGACTCGAGTTGTCCAGGCGGAAGGGGCTCCCGGCCCCCCGCTTGGACCTCGCGTGGGCTCGTCGCGAAGTGCTGCTCAACGCCCGCCGCGTTGCCCAAAGGGCGTGCTACGCTCGGCACTTTCGCCCCTCTACTTCATCCCGTGCTCTCCGGCCTTCGCACCGTCCACGTTCCGGGCTTGCTCGCCACTCCTGGTGGGCCGACTGGGCGAGATCCTTCCCGCCTTCACCCCGTGCGTTACTCTGGAGAGTACGGCCGCGCCACGCGCCTGGTGTGCTGTCTCTCGGGGGCCTTGCTCTGGGGCACGGCGTGCGCGCCTCGCAGGGACGTACGGCTGCCCCCTTCAGGCCAGGGCCCTGTCCCCTCTTCGACGGGGGAGGCCACTGAGCCGACGAACTCCGCTCCGACACGCCTCTACGAGGAGCCGCCGCACGAAGGCCGGGGCATCGCCGACGAATCCCCCCCCAGACTCGACTACGACGTCCCCTCCGACCCGGTGTTGACCCCAGAGCTCCTACGGCTCCGGGCACGCGCCCAAGCGCGCATCCTCGGGGAGGGCGCCGAGGTGGAGAACGCAGCGGGCGACCTCGGCCAGCCCAAGACGCCGGACCCCGAGCGCGAGAACGGCAACGCCCTCGGCGGGTTCGTCCCCATCGAGAACGAAGCCGCGCTCGCGGCGTTTCATGAAGCGCTCGCTCAGCTCGAGCGCGGCACTCTTCCCGGGGGCAAGCTAAGGATTTTGGCGTACGGAGCGTCCCACACCCAGGCAGACGTCTATCCGGGTTACCTGCGCCACTATCTCCAGAGCCGCTTCGGCGACGCGGGGCCTGGCTTCGTGCAGCTCTTCCCCCTCGACAAGTGGCACCGACCGCGTGCGGCGGAGCTGAGCAGCCAGCGGTTCTCCGTGCACCACGCGCAGCGTCGACCGGGGACGGCGTCGACGTGGTTCGGGCTCAGCGGCGCGGTGGGCATCGCGTCGACGCCGGGCGCGTTCGCACGGGCCGAGCTGCGGCAAGGGCCGCCCGAGGGCACCGCGACGGAGATCGACGTGTACGCGATGGGTCACCCCGGCGGCGACGAGCTGCGCCTCCTCGTCGACGATCGGGAGCGCGCCAGGTGGTCCACCCACGCCGAACCGCCGCGCCCTGTCTTCCTTCGCAGCGTCGAGACCGCTCCTCCCCAAGAGGTCACCGTCGAGGTGACCGGCACCGGGACGGCTCGCCTGCTCGGGGCCACCGTCGAGTGGGACCGCTCGGGCGTCGTGGTGGACACCCTGGGCATCAGCGGGACCCGCGCCGCCAACTGGCTGGCTTGGGACGAAGCCGCCTGGTCCGCACAGGTGCAACGCCGACACCCAGCGCTGGTGCTCCTCGCCTACGGCACCAACGAGTCCTCGGATGAGCAGCAGCCCATCGCACACTACGAGCAGCAGCTGCGAGAGGTCCTCGAGCGCCTGCGCCGAGCCGCCCCCCAGGCGAGCTGCTTGCTCGTCGGGCCGGGCGATGCCGCCAAGAAGGTGGGCGGGAAGTGGGTCGCTCGCAAGCGCCTCATCCCCATCATCGAGGTGCAGCGTCGTCAGGCGCTGGAGCACGGCTGCGGGTTCTGGGACGCGTATGCCTTCATGGGGGAAGGAGGAATCTCCCGTTGGGCGCGGGCAATGCCACCCATGGCGAGCGCCGACCTCATCCACCTCACGCGCCGCGGCTACGTGAAGCTCGGCCTGACCCTCGGAGACGCGCTCCTACGCGCTTACGATGCGGGGCGGCTTCCCCCTCGAGCCCCCGCACCGAACTCACTGTCCTCTCACACCAGCCCGGAAGGCGCAGATCCCGAACACGCTACGGACGTCCCTTCCGCGTCGACCGGGGAGCCTCCCCCCCGTGCTCCGCTCTGCGTAGTCCGGTGAGGCACGCGCGGCCGCTCCCGTCCTCACGGGGAGCTCACGTCACTCACCGGAGCCGCGCCGCCTTCCTCCCGCCCCTGGAGCTCCTTCCACTCGGGGAGAGGCTCGCCAACCATCCGCTCCCGATAGTCCACATAGCCGCGCAGCAGCGCGCGAACCAGCAGCGTGGCGAGGATCTCGTGACCCGCGCTCGTCGGGTGCGCCAGGTCGGCGCTGGCCAGCGCGGGCTTGGCCCGAAACCAGCGGGCGACCGTGCCCTCTCCACCCATCGCCCGGAACAAGTCGAAGAACGCACACCCCTCCGACTCCGCTACCTTCCGCTGGATCTCGACGATCTCCAGCACGCTCCGTCGGGTCTGGATACCGTTCTTGTCCGTGCGATCGGCGTGGTCGGTGACGCCGATGGCGAGACAGGCGGCTTCGGGACGTCCCGAGCGGTATCGTCGTACGATCGTCCGGTACTCCTCCTCGAAGACCGCGCGGATGTCGGCTGTGCTGCGCTGGGTGTCGTTCCCGCCGAGACTGAAGACGAGGAGATCGATCTCCCGGCGGGCTATCTGGCTACGAATGTGTTCCGGATCCTGAGCCTTGAGGCTCGCCGTGGACAGCCCGATCACCGCCAGGTTGTCCCAGACGATCCCTGGACCTCCGCGCTCCATCACCACGCCGTACCCACGTACGCTCCCCCGCCCCGCCGCGCGCACCTGGATCGAGTGCGGAGCGTCTGGGACCTCGAAGATGGCGACCTCGTCCGTGGGCTCCTCCGCGCGGGTGTCGATGCGCCTCGGCGGCTCGTCGTCGACGACCACGTCGAAGAAGCCGCCGTGCGGCGCCGTCTGGTACCAGAGCTCAAAGCGGGAGATCCGATCTCCGGGCGCCGACGCGACGGTCCCGAACCGTGACGCGGCCTCGCCCGAGGCCCGCGTGCTGACACCGCCGAGCCCGTACTGACGGTCCTTCTCGCAACGGAACAGCACCTCGCAGCGGCTCGTCCAAGGTTCGAGGACCTTGAACTGGAGCCCGCGGTGCATGTGGAACGGGTTCAAGGGGGCGAGCACGTGGAAGCCATGCCCCCCATCGCCGAAGCGGGTCTGGAGGCGTCGCCGCGCTGACCCGGTCAAGCCGTCGTCACCCAGCAGGCTGTCCCCCCAGTGCGCCGCCCGCGCCAGAACCGGCACCTGCAAATCGACGAGGGTCAGGCGCCGGTAGTACGCGTCGAGGCGCTCTGGTGCCTCGATCTGCACTTCCAACGGGTCCGTCTCTCCGGGACGGGCCACGTACTCCGGGAACACCGTCTCCTCGGGGGGCGGCGCCGGGGGCGGTCGAGCAGCCTCCACGGTGGCGTCGAGATCCGCCGCCACGCTCGCCTGACGCAGCGCCTCGAGCTGCGCCCGCTCTTGGACCAGCGCGGCTTCCTCCCCCAGGAGATGCCGCCCCACGAGGTTCCAGAACGGCACGTAGTCCTCCGAGCTCTTCCAGGGCTGAAGCCCGTGCAGCGGCTCGAAAACGTAGGTCGCCGCGATCATCGAGGCGAGCGCGGCGCCGATGTGCAAGAGCCGCAGGGCCGCCGGAGCTTCGATGTTCGCCGGGCGCTCCACCGGAGATGCCGCGGCGCGCCCCCGCGGAGAGGCGGGAGACGGGCCGAGCTCGGCCGTGTCGGGGCGGGAAATCCTTGCGGTCATCGGAGCGAGAGGCGGACGGGAGAGACGCGGGCGGAGAGAAACACTCAGAAGGCGAAGTAAATGTTCGGACGCGGCCCCGCGAGCAACCGCGGGAACGTCGCCCCGAGCAGCGCCAGCACCCCTGCGACGCCCCACGCCGGAGTCCGCTCGAAGAACCGGATCCCGAGCTTCTCCAGCGGGCGAGCCGGTAAGAAGTGCACCGCCAACCCGAAGAGCATCAACAGCAACAGCCCCGAGTCCGCGATCGAGAGGGCGAGCCCCCGAGCGCTGCCCGTCAGCGCCGACCCATCGACGAGCTGATGCAGATCGTGGAGACGAAAGAGCCCCGGGCGCACGCCGAGCCCGTCGAGGGCGATGAGCTTCGCTCCCATCTGACGCGCGACGTCGAAGCTCTCCGCGCGGAAGAAGATGCGAGACAGCACGACGAAATGAAAGGTCAGCAGCACGTTCACCGGGCGCGCCCAGGAGAACTGCGAGTCCCCGAGCAGCCCCGCCACGAAGGAGGCAGCCGCCACCAATCCAACGAAGGGCCACGCGTCCGCTCCCAGACCGAGCAGCCATACGAGGAGGACCCCCAGCACGAGCACTCCGAGGGCCACGCCGAGGTTCTTCGTGACCATGGCTACCGGCGTGTTGGAGCCCTGAGACACCAACCGGTGAAACACCATCGCGAAGGCCTGGAGGTTCGCGTAGATCACGAAATTGTAGCTCGCCCCATGCCACATCCCGATGAGGAACAGGGTCAGCCAGAGGTTGAAGCAGGTACGCGCCAAGCTCCCACGGCTCCCCCCGAGCGGGAAGAAGACGTAGTCCCGGATCCACGTCGACAAGGTCATGTGCCAACGACGCCAGAACTCCGCCACATTCGCGGCCTGATACGGCCGATCGAAGTTCTCCGGGAGCCGGAGCCCGAGCAGCCGCCCCGCCCCGACCGCGATGTCCGAGTACCCGGAGAAGTCCGCGTAGATCTGCAGGGTGAAGGCGTACAGCGCCAACAGGTTCTCGAGGGAGGTGTGATCGGCGGGCGCCGAGAAGACCACGTCCGTGAACTGGGCGGCGATGAAATCGCCGAGCACCACCTTCTTGAGCAGGCCCTTGCTGATCCGATACAGCGCGAAATCGACGTCCGCGCGCGTGAGACGGACCCGCTGCCGGAGCTGTGGGAGCAGCTCGGAGGCGCGGACGATGGGCCCGGCGACGAGCTGCGGGAAACAAGCGACGAACACGGCGAAGCGCGTCAAGCTCCGCTCCGGCTCGATGCGACCGCGCCACACGTCGACGGTGTAGCTGAGGCTCTGGAACGTGTAGAAGCTGAGCCCGATGGGGAGCACCAGCTCCAGGGAGGGCGCGGTCCACGACGCGCCCATCGCCCCCGCCACGGCGCCCGCGATCTCGAAGGCGAAGCCCGTGTACTTGAAGTACCCCAGGATACCGAGGTTGCTGATTATGCTCAGCCACAGCCAGGCGCGTCCCGAGCCGCCTCGCGCGCGGGCCCCAGCGATCGCCAGCGCCGCGTAGTAGTCCGTGAGCGTGGACGCGACGAGCAGGCCCAGGAAATACCAGGCGGGAGGGAGCTCGCTGCCAGCGGGCTTCCCGCCAGCGCAATAGAAGAAGTAGCTGGCCCCGAGCAGCAGCAGCATGCGCGCCCGCGGGTGCCCGCCGAGCATCCAGTACCCGGCGAGCACCGGGGGCAGGAACAGCAAAAAATCGAAGCTCGCGAACAGCATCGGCGGCCCCGGAGCCTAAGTCGACCCCGGGGCAAGCCCAAGGGGCAAGGGACTCCCCCCGCCCTTTCACGCGGACGCGGCGCGACGCCTCTGCGGCTCGACCGATAGCTCTTCGCCTCGAGGACGCATGTTCGAGACGCCAGACTCCCGAGGAGCGCTCTCCTCGGCCTCGTCGGGCTTACGCCAGACGGCGATGAAGTTGACGGTCAAGAGCTCCTCGTCCGTGTACTCCTCCAGCTCCCCCGCGGCCCGGAGCTCCCGGAGCGCGTCACCGAGCTCCTCGTCTTGACGATCGGCGAGGAACGTGGCTCCCGGGAGCAGAGACTCGAACAGCTCGCGCCACTCCGACAACGACAGGCGGTTCAAGTACGTGTTCGGGTGCACCGTGTGCGCGAAGGCCGGGCGCAGGTGCGGCCACAGGGGCGGCACCGCCACTCCATCCGCGAGCAATTTTGGATCATGGGATCCGGCGTGGGAGGTGTAGAGGTGCACGCTGACGTACGCCACCCCCCCGGGGCGCAGCACCCGATCGATCTCCGCGAGGGCCGCGCCTGGATCGTCGATGTGCTCGAACACCGAGTGCGAGTAGACGAAGTCGAAGGACTCCTGGGGGAAGGTCATCTCGGTCGCGCTCATGCGGAGCACTGAGGTCGCTGGAAAAGTAGGCGCGCCCAACCGCCGCAGTAAGGTCTTCCGAAAGCGCCGATCGACCCCCAGAGATTTCCGGGCGACGGTCTTGGCCGTCCGGAGCAGCGAGTTGTGGCGCAGCATGCGCACGTACGTGAGCAGCGAGGCCCCCGCCGCGATCACGTCCGTGTCGATCGCGACCATGTCGTTCTCCAAGGAGAAGCACCGCAGGCTGCCGAGCTGCTGCCCAGGTCCGATTTCGAGCCCCCGCAGCCCGGAGATGGTCACCCCTGTCTGATCACGGATCCGATCTCTGGTGTTCTCATACAGGCTGATTGTCCAGTCGACGGCCGACTCGGGCGGCCTTCGAGCGATCCTAGCGAGCTGAACCAGCTCGCGGACACGGTTACGAACGCCAACGCTCGCAGACGAATATGAATAACTCCCCATCCTCTGAATATCGTTCGAATAGGGAGGCAAGGGCAAGAAGAAAGGAGCCCCCCCTTACGAGTGACCACGACAGCTCTCTCCTTCGACTCTCCTTCGACTCTCCGGCCCGCAGCTGGTCCGCAGCTGGTTCATGGACCAGTCTTCATGCCTCGCAGGTCCTCTGCAATCCAGTCTGCCGTCAGTAGGAACGCCCGCACCGTGTGATAGGGCGCCTTCCAGAGCTCGCCCTTGTGCTCTCCCCTCGGTCCCACACGTCCCCTGGAGTCCACCCCCCAGAAGAATTCCCCATGGAGCGGATCCCAGGAGATCCGAGTGATAAAGCGCGCGGTCGCCTCGAGGGCGGCGAGCAGCTCCTCGTTCCCGGTGCTCCGGTAGAGCCGATAGAGCCCCGGCAAGGCCTCCGCCTGGGCCCACCACACCTTCTCCGAGCTCGTGACCGCGGGTCCGCCCTCGTGCCCTTCGGGGATCCCGCGCTCGAACGGTCCTCCCGCCGGATCCCACCCCGTCCGCAGCGCGTGCTCCGCCATGCGGCGTGCCGCCGAGGCGGCGAGAGAGTGGTCCGCGGCGTCCACCGCGTTCGCTACGGCGAGCGCCTCGAACGCCTCCAGGAGGAGCCAGGACGTCTCCCAGTCGTGGCCGTAGCTCACCTCTGGGTCCCCCACGGGAGTCCAGTCGAGCTCGAAGTGCCCGTGCACGTAGCCCGCTGGGCGGAGGAGGCGCCCGACCAAGAGCTCCCCCAGCTCGCGCAACCTCCCCGTGACTAGCTCGTCCGCTCGTCCGACGACGTGGAGCTGCGCACGTAAGAGCGCCGTCATCGCCTCCAGCACGTGGAGGTGTGTGTTGGTGCATTTCGCGGCGCCCGGTGGGGCGCCCACCTCCGTGAGCCAGCCCCCGTCCTCCCTCTGATCATAGCCGCCAAAGACGAGATCGTGACGGAGCGCGTCCACCAAGCCGAAGAGCTCCCGCGCCCGCAGCGCGGCCTCCGCGTCGGAGAACGTGCGCGCGTACTGGGCGAGCCCGAACACGGCGAAGCTCTGGGCGTACAGCTGCGCGCGCTCGTCCACGACGGCGTGGTGGCGGTCGACCTGGTGCACGAAGGGACGCCCGCTCCGCCCGAACACACCGAGCAGGTGATCGTACTGAGCGTGCGCGGCGGCCTCACACGAAGCCCAGCCGGGCCGACGCTCCTGATACAGCGAGTACGCGTAGAGGTGACGCGCTTGCTGCACCAGGCCCTTGCTGCCGCGCACCTCTCCCGAGGGCCCGAGCGGGCGGGCTGGGTCGTCGAACACGGGACGAAACGCCCGATCGAGATGCCCATAGGCGCCCCCCGAAGGATCCCGGCCATGCAGGAGCCAAAGCCGCAGGGACTCCTCCGCGAGGGCGTCCAGGTTCGCCCTCAGGCGCTCGAGACGAAGGCTGCGCTCCGCTGTCATTCCTCCGGACGGTATCCCCGGGGGGGCGCGTCACAAGGGCAAGCGCAGACCCGCCGTGACGAGGGGCCGTTGGACCCCGCGCGCGACCGACCCTAACGTTCCGCGGACATGGCCTCTCCCCCCCGCGCCCCCGCGTCCGCCGTCGACGCCGACCGGCCCCGCGCCGCTCCGATCCTGCGACGCCACGAGGCGGGCCCGATCCTCCGCGGAAGTGATTTCCCCGCCGCGGCTCGGATCCAGCGCGTCTTCAACTCGGGGATCGTCAAGTACGACGGCCGCTACGTCATGGCGTGCCGCGTCGAGGATCGCGCCCTGCGCAACCAGATATGGATCGCGGAGAGCGACGACGGCTACCGCTTCGTGCCGCGCCCGCACCCCGTGCCCGTGCCCACGGGAGACCCCGAGTTCACGGAGTACACGGCCGGCATGTACTACGACCCCCGGATCACCCGCATCGGCGACACCTTCTACCTCATGCACGCGGCCCACTCCGGCCACGGCTGCCGCCTCAGCCTGATGCAGACCCACGACTTCGAGACCTTCGAGTGGCTCGGCTTCGTGTCGGAGCCGGACAACCGCAACGGCGTGCTCTTCCCCGAGAAGATCGGCGGCCTCTATGCGCGGCTCGATCGCCCGAACACCGGAGGCAACTTCGGCGACATCTGGATCTCCTACTCCCCGGATCTCCGGTTCTGGGGCAAGAGCCGCTGCGTGCTCCGCAACGCCGACGTGCGCTGGGCCTGGACTAAGATCGGCCCGGGCGCGGTCCCGATCCGGACGGAGGCTGGCTGGCTGAACCTGTTCCACGGCGTCCGCACCCAGTGCGCGCAGCACTACGTCTATTCCCTCGGCGTCGCCCTGCACGATCTCGAGGATCCGTCGCGGATCGTCGCCGTCTGCGAGGAGGCGATCCTGGAGCCGGAGGAGGACTACGAGCTCGTCGGACAGACGCCCAGCGTCGTCTTCACGTCGGGGGCGGTCGTGGAGGACGACGGTGAGGTCAAGGTCTACTACGGGGGCGCCGACACGGTACAGTGCGTCGCCACGACGACCGTCGAGGAGCTCCTCTACGCCTGCGCGCACCTCTGAGATGCGCGCGCCGCGCTCGCCGCGCCATTCCCCTTCGCCTCCCTTCCCTCACATGCGCGGTTCCCCATGACGACGAGCCCATCTCCCTTCGAGCGGCGCAGGTCCGCGCTGTACGCCGCGCAGCGCACGCTGATCGAGCGCGAGAACGAACCGCTCCAGTCGCCCGGCGGAGTGCTCACGCGCTATCGCCACCCGGTGCTCACCGCGGATCACGCCCCCCTCGAGTGGCGCTACGACTTCTCCGAAGCCGACAATCCGCGCCTGCTCGAGCGCCTCGGGATCAACGCCATCTTCAACGCGGGCGCGCTCCTCCACGAGGGGCGCCACCTGCTGATGGCGCGCATCGAGGGCGTGGATCGCAAGAGCTTCTTCGCCATCGCCGAGAGCCAGACCGGCGTCGACGGCTTTCGCTTCTGGGACGAGCCCGTCGTGATCGACGAGGCGCCGCCAAGCCCTGGGGGAGCCCCCGCGGCGCCCACCACCAACGTCTACGACGCGCGCCTCACCGCCCACGAGGACGGCTACGTCTATGCGGTTTTCTGCGCGGAGCGGAGAGATCCCAGCGCCCCCGCCTCGGACACCAGCGCGGCGGTCGCGGCGGCCGGTATCCTCCGCACCCGGGATCTGCTGCGCTGGGAGCGCCTCGCGGATCTGAGGACCCCCTCGCCCCAACAGCGCAACGTGGTGCTCCACCCCCGCTTCGTCCAGGGGCGCTACCTGCTGTACACGCGACCTCAAGACGGGTTCATCGACGCGGGCTCCGGCGGCGGCATCGCCTGGGGCCTCACGCGCTCGATGGAGGACGCCCACGTCGAGCAGGAGCACCTCCTCGATCCGCGCGTGTACCACACCATCAAGGAGGCCAAGAACGGCGCAGGCGCTCCGCCCATCGAGACGCCTGACGGCTGGCTCCACGTCGCTCATGGAGTACGCAACACCGCCGCGGGCCTCCGCTATGTCCTCTATGCCTTCCTGTGCGCAGCGGACGATCCAGGCCGGATCGTGTACGCCCCGGGTGGTTACCTGCTCGCGCCCGAGGGCGACGAGCGGGTCGGCGACGTCTCGAACGTCCTGTTCTCCAACGGTCTCACGGTGGATCCCGGCGGGCGGCTGCTCCTCTACTACGGCTCGAGCGATACGCGGCTCCACGTGGCGGAGACCACGGTTGCCACCCTGCTCGACTACGTGAAGAACACGCCGCCCGATCCCGTGACGAGCCGCGGCGCCGTCGAGCAGCGGCTCCAGCTCATCCTTAAAAACAGGGCTCACCGGTGAGCCCCGCTCCGCGCGCCTCCCTGCCGTCCGCTCCGAAACACCTGCCGCGGCTCGGCGTTGGCGCGATCGTCGCCGCGCTCCTCGCCGGCTGCGCCCTCCCCGGCAAGCAGACCGCCCGCGCCGCGCCCGGTGAGAGCGAGCGCTACGAGCCCGCCGCGATCACGCCCACCGAGGAACCCGCCCCCTACTTCGCCCTCGCGGGGGAGCCCTTCTGCTTCGCCGGCGCCAACAACTATTACCTGAGCTACAAATCCCAGGCAGCGGTGCTCGACGTGCTCGAAGCGGCCGCAGCGATGGACCTCAGAGTGCTGCGCCTCTGGGGATTTCTGGACCGCGGGTCCCTCGACGGCGCCGTGCGGGACGTCCACGGCACGGGGCACAAGGACGGAGTCCACTTCCAACACTGGGACCCGAAGAAGAAGCGCCCCGCGTACAACGACGGCCCTGACGGCCTGGGGCGGCTGGACTTCGTCCTGCACCACGCGCGGCGGCTCGGCCTGAAGCTGATCGTCGTGCTCACCAACAACTGGCGAGACTTCGGCGGCATGGACCAGTACCTCGTCTGGTACGGGCTCGATCGACACCACCTCTTCTTCACGGATCGGCGCGTGAAGCGGGCGTACAAGGACTGGGTCCACCACCTGCTCCACCGCGTGAACGCCCTCGACGGTGTGCCTTACAGGGAAGATCCCGCCGTGTTCGCGTGGGAGCTCGCCAACGAGCCTCGCGCCCTCAACTTCGAGGACTTCGACGACGCGCGGGGCTGGGATGGAATGACCATCACGCGCTGGGCGGACGAGATGAGCGCCTTCGTCAAGTCCATCGCGCCCCACCACATGGTCGCCGTCGGTGACGAGGGCTTCCTCGACGGCGGGCGCGACCACTGGGCCTACGAGGCCCCCTACGGCGTCGACCACGAAGCCCTCACGGCGCTGCCCCACGTCGACTTCGGCACCTACCACCTCTACCCGGATCACTGGGGCACGGACGATGGCTGGGGCGTCCGCTGGATCGAGGATCACCTCGCGGTGGCTCGGCGCCTCGGCAAGCCCACGGTGCTCGAGGAGTACGGCGTGCACGTCGAGCGCGCCGGGGACATCTCCGGCCCCATCACCCGCGGTTGGCGGCGACGCGAAGCGGCCTACGACGACTGGAACCGCGCCGTCCTCCTCGGGGGCGGCGCTGGCGCCCTGTTCTGGATCCTCTCGGGCATCGAGCGCCCCGGCGAGCTCTACCCGGACTACGATCACTTCACGGTCTACCGAGGCGACGAGAGCTCGCGGCTCCTCCAGGGGTTCGCCAAGAGGTTCCGCAGTGAGGCGCGCGCCTGCACCCTCGCTCAGGGAGCCGATCACGGCGAGCCGTCGCCCTTCGTCCAGGCCCGGCCCGCCCCGACGTCTCTCCGAGTCGGCGCCCACGAATGACGCCCACGGAGCG
>JAEWOQ010000185.1 GCA_023460875.1 Pseudomonadota bacterium | reverse complement strand
GAGCTCCTCCGCGCGGACAACTTCGACGCCTTCTACGTCGCCCGCAAGCAGGCCCTGCTCGACCTCGTCGAGCGAGCCATGGGCAAATCGGTGGGCGACACGTCGGAGCTCGTCGCAGAAGACGAGGACGTCGACGACTACGACGAAGAGCAAGCCGCGCAGTGACTTCCGTCCCCCTCTGATCTCCCTCTCGGAGGGGTCACAGCTACCCCAAGCCAGACGCGAGATTCACACGGCCTCCAGCCTGATGGACTTTGTCGTCGCCACCGCGGTTCCGGCGAGAGCCCCCATTTCACCCTCGGCCACGGTGGAGCCGTAGTTAAGCTTGCCGCTATGCGCCGATAAGGTCATGATTGTTGCTGGCACTAGCGCATGACGGCAACTTTCCGGCCAGCTGAGTTCTTCGTTCGTCATCCGGTCTTCCGGTTCGACGAGTTCAGCGCCGCGCACCAGGAGGCAGGAGACCGAAGCCCACTCACCACGACGTCGGTGCTGAAGTATCACGTCGCCGCCGGGAACCTCGTCCATGTCCGCAGGGGTCTGTACGCGCGCGTACCCGAAGGGGCCGACGCTGCCTCCTACCGCGTCGATCCCTACCTCGTCGCGAGCCGTCTCACCGACGACGCCGTCATCGCCTACCATGGGGCGCTGCAGCTCCTGGGCAAGGCCCACTCCGACTCGCATCGGCTCACCTACTTGACCGTTCACCGTGCGAAGCCGTTCTCGTTTCAGGACACCGACTTCGTCTCCGTGCTCGTGCCGGTCTCGCTCCGCAAGCTTCCCGAGTTTGGTGGCGGTCTACGTGAAGAGCGCCGGCAAGGGCTCTCGGTGCGAGTGACCGGCCACGAGCGCACGATGGTCGACGTCCTCGACGCGCCCGAACACGGGGGAGGATGGGAGGAAATCTGGCGCTCGCTCGAATCGATCGAGTTCTTCGACCTCGACTTCGTCGTGGAGTACGCACTGCGCCTCGGTACGGCGGTCACGATCGCGCGCGTCGGCTTCTTCCTCGAACAGCACAAGGACGCGCTCATGGTCGAAGAGCGGCACCTCGAAACCCTGGCGCAACGCAGCCCCGCGCAGCCCACCTACTTCGAGCGCCGTCACCGCAAAGGCGGCAAGCTCGTTGCCCGCTGGAACCTCATCGTGCCGGAACGCGTCCTCGAGCGATCCTGGGAGGACATCGCGTGAAGTTCGGTGCAGAAGAGATCCAAGCCGTTGCCGCACAACACGGCTTCCGCTTCAACGCTCTCGAGAAGGTGTTCCGCCTGCTCAGCCTCCTCGAAGCGCTCAAGTCGAACACGTTCCTGCGCCCGCGCGTGGCGTTGAAGGGCGGCACGGCGCTCAACCTCTGCGACGCTGGACGCCAAGCTGCTCGGGCGGGCCACAGCAACCGGCATCGCCGTCGTGGAGCTGCACGAACTCGCCGCCGGCAAACTCGCCGCGCTGTGCTCGCGTAACGCGAGCCGCGACATCTTCGACGCGCGCGAGCTGCTTCGCCGCGACGATGTCGATCTCCAGAAGCTCCTTCGAAGGCAGCACCACTGGGACACCAGCAATGAAGCTCTCCGCCCCCGGCGTCGGTTCGTGCTCGGGCTTAGTATGCTTCAACGAGCGGACCGCAGTCGACTAGGTGCAGCGATGCCAGGTGACGCACCAACTCGCCTCCCGAAGAATGGTAGGCGACATGGCAGAACGCTCTCATATTGGGCTCACTGTCGGTCGTGTCATAGAGCACATCCAGCAAGGGCAGCGCTCCGACACCCAAACGAACGACTCCGAGGTGCAGAGACATCGGAGCGACTCGTTCCCAGAGAGCCATGCGAGCCTTGGCAAGCACCTCGCCGCGCCCCTCCAACACTCGATTCAGCTCCGCGCCCGCGTACTCCGCCAGCCGAGTGACCCTTGAGCCAAGGCTCACCCCCACCTTCTTGCCCGTTGCTTCCACGATCACCCGACCCAGTGTCAGTGCTAGACGATGCAACTGGTCGGGCGTCACTCGAACGTCATCGTGAGCGGCCGCCACCAGCAAGGTCGGGCACAGTCCTGGGTATTGTTTCGTGGGATCTGGGAGCGAAAGTCCGTTTCGGGGCATCGGGGGGTCCGGACGGAGCATCACGCCGCCAGGAGGCTCAGCCTCCACTCGAAGACGGACGGCGGGACCAAGGTTGTCGTCATGGACGTAGATGTGTTTGGTCTTCACGTCCTCGAACTCGATCGCACCCGGAGGGACGGGACGCGCAGCCGCTTGGCGGAATCCAACCCCGCAGGTCGCGTGCCAGCCGTGCCCCCCTTCGAGCTCCCCAACGATCAGCACTGGGTAGCCCGACCTCACCAGTGATGCATACGACGCGCAGAAACGTTCTCGGTTGAAGCCACCACTATCCAGATCACCACCGACGGTCAGCGGGCGCGAATCCCGAATCTCGGACGGTCGCAACTATCTGGCTAAAATTCAGGCCATTCGACGGGAACAGAGGATCCGCTGAGAGACCTGTTTTATAGGCCGTTTGTGTAATCTCAGCAGTCGTCGGAATTACGTGTCGGTCATCGAGAGCGGATGAGTGGAGCATGCTCCACAAGGCGATGGTGGCACACGCTCCGACGCCAGCGTCCTGCTGCTGCCAGGCCAGGCCCCTCACCTTCAACTCCACCCCGGCGACATGGCACGTGTACTCACGCGAGGGATCCACGACACGGGGGAGTCTCGGCGTCTGATCGGGGTACCACCTGAGCGCCGTCCGTCCGAACGGTGTGCCCGGGATCGGGCGTCGCACGATGAAGCCGAGGTAGGCCTCCTGTACCGTCACCAGAGCCGCCGGGTCACCACCTGCCGCACGCTCGAAGCACTCGCGAGAGACCTCGGCAGCGAAGTAGTGAAGCCGTTGGCAGCAGTTTCGATAACCGGCACTGCTCCTGCAGTAGAACGCCGCGAACTCGCTCAGGTAGTCGCGGTCGAAATAATGCGGCTCGACGATTCCCGTTCGGGCTCCGAGGTCTGCCAGGTACCATCGCAGGTACTGCCCCTGGGGCGAGCCCTGGAGAGCCGTGAGCGGATCTGCAGGCCCTCCAACATCGAAAAAACACAGAGCCGCAGGTTCCACTACTTGATCGTGACCCGAAGAACCTGATCCGGAACGCGTGCTGAGAACGCCGAGGCTCGCCCCTGATCTGCGTCCACGGCAGCTCGAATTTGCTTGGCGGAAACGGTTTGATCCACACGTACGTCGGCCAGCGCCGCAGGGGATGGCGCGGGCGTCGTCCACAGAGACCCGCTCAGGGGCTCGCGGTCACGCTCCGAGGTTCCGGGCTCCATCACGGGTATCCTAAGCATCCCAGGGCGGTCTTGGCCACCCACCTTTCGAACGCGCACCGGCCCTGCGGCCAGGCCCTCGCTTCTGATAGCTTGGCGTGGCTGTGGCGCGAACCCGCCGCTGCCCGGGGTCCGTTTCGGAGCGGAGCGCGCTGTCGCATAGGGTAGCTACGGCGGAACGTCGAAGCCGCCCGCGCTACGCCAGCTCCAAGAGCATCCGCTCGAACGCCGTCTCCGTCACTATGGGGATTCCGTAGTCCGCCGCCTTGCGGGCCTTGCCCGAGAGGCTGTCCGGGTCTGCTGCGACCACCAGGTTCACCTTCTTCGTCACGTTCGGGTGCACCCTCAGACCTGCGTCCGTCGCACGCCGGATCCACTCCTCACGGCTCAGCTCCATCTCACCGGTCAACACGACCAGATCTCCCGGCGCCAGGGCAAAGCGGGGCGACCCCATCTCCCGTGCTGATTCGGCGCACGCGGCTTCGTCAAGGGCCTGCTGCACCTCCCGGCGGTCAAGCTCCAAGAGCTCAGCCACCCGTTCGAGGTCTGCTCGCTCCGCCTCGGTCACGATGCCGTCTGCCCGTGCCACACGCGCCAGCGCTCGCAGGTAGCCACGGTGCAGCCCGAGTGCGGCGGCACGGTCGATCCCAAGCTCAGCGGCGATCGCCACGAGGGCATCCTTCTCCCGGACCGAGAGCACCCTGTCCAATAGAGCCTGATCCAGCATCGCCAAGTACCGCTCCTGCTCCCGTGATGCAGGGGTGCGCGGTAGGCGGTCGGTCAGGCGCTCCAAGTAGGGCACCGAGGCGGCCTCCGCCGCGCCACGACCCGCCGGGACGACCTCATGCACCGGGATGTCTGGCCACCGGACGGTCGCAGCATGGGCCAGCGCGTCGGCCCAAGGCTGAGCACCACGCGAGCCGCGCAAGCAGAGTCGTAAGATCTCCGCTGTGGCCATGGCATCCGCAAGCGCCGCATGGGCGCGGTCGACCGGAATGCCCACGAACTCGCAACACCCCCGCAGGCTCCGCGGCGCCCCCGGTTGGTGGCGCCCCGCCCCCGCCATCGTGGAGATGTGCGGATA
>JAEWOQ010000184.1 GCA_023460875.1 Pseudomonadota bacterium | reverse complement strand
ACGGTGAGGTCGATGCGCGCCCTCATCAGCCAGACTGACGACGAGACGATCCAGGATTGGCGCGACACCAATCGATGGATCGAGCTCGCGCGCGCATGGAGGAAGGCCGACTCCACGCGGACCGAGGCCCAGGCGCGCGCCCATTACCAGCGAGTGGCCAAGGCGCTTGGATTGAAGCGAGCCTCTGTCCGGGGCCCCGCCTGCCCTGGCACAATACCTGATTCCCTGTAGCACGGAGTACCCCCCATGAGCCGCACGAGCCTGAGCAAGAAAACCCGATTCGAAGTCTTCAAGCGCGACAAGTTCACGTGCCAGTACTGTGGCGCAAAGGCGCCCGAGGCGATCCTCCACGTTGACCACATCCAGCCGGTTGCCGATGGCGGGAACAACGACGTCCTGAACCTCGTCACTTCTTGCGCAGCGTGCAACCTGGGAAAGGGAGCGCGCCGGCTCGATGACTCGAGTGCCCTGGAGAAGCAGCGGGCGCAACTGGAGGAGCTGCAGGAGCGCCGCGAACAGCTCGAGATGATGGTCGAGTGGCAGCGGAGCCTGGTGAACTTGGAGCGCGAGACCGCGGATATAGTGGGCGACTTCTGGACGAGCCTCGGAAGCGGGTTTGGGCTCAACGAGTACGGGCGCGAGGAGATTCAGAGGTGGCTCAAGAAGTACCCGGCCGAACACGTGATGGAGGCGATGCGCGAGGCGGCGCGAGAAAAGTTCCGCACGACCGCAGAAGGCACGACCGACTTCGCCTCCATCGGAGAAGCATTTCACCTCGTCCCGAAGCTTCTTCGTATCCGCAAGGGATCGGAGACCGAACCCTTCCTGCGCGACGCGTACTACGTCCGTGGAATTCTCCGAAGACGCTTTGAGCACAAGGTGAAAGAGCATGAGGCGAAGGAACTGATCCTGGAGTCGCTCAACCTTGGCTCGACTGTAGAGGAGGAGAAGGCCTGGGCGATCAAGGCACCCTCCTACTGGCAATGGAAGTGCGAGATGTGGCGTCACATCCGCGAACTCCAGGACGAAACCGAGGACCAGGAATGAGAACCTACGCCACCGTCAGAGGCACATTCTGGGTCCGTGGCTCGGGCAAGAAGCTCCGCGGTAACCCGGAGGCGCAGGTGCTCGCCATGTACCTCATGACGTGCTGCCAGGGCACCCTGTGCGGCTTGTTCAGCATCGCACTGCCGACCATCGCCCATGAGACAGGGCTGGCCCTGGATCGCCTTCCTGAGCTGTTCGCGGACATCGGAGAGATCGCCAAATACGACCCCGAGGAAGAGCTCTGCTGGGTCCCCAACGCGGCCCGGGAGCAGATCGGCGAGATGATGGCTCCGAAGGACAAGCGCCGCGGCGGACTGCTCCGCGAACTCAAGCAGTTCGAGGGTCACGTGTTCCACCGTGAGTTCATCCAGCTCTACTGGGAAGCGTACGCACTGGAAAAGCCAAGCCCCTCCCAAGCCCTCACCGTTGATGATGCATGCCCCTTGGAAGGGGCTTCGGAGGGGGAACCGCTATCGCTGCCAGCCCCCGGTTTAGGTCAAGGTCAAGGTTTAGGTCATGATCAGGTTACGGGGGGTGCAGGGGGGGACGCGCGCGAGACGCTCCCAAGCGCGGGGCGAGTCCCCTGCCCACCAGACCTGGAGCTCACCGCGGCGGAGCGCGCGCAGCTCGCGCTGAGCCCAGGGATTCCAGCGGAGGCCATCGACCGCGCTACGCCCATCCTGCGAGCCAAGTTCACCAGCGGCGATCCACGGACCTCAGAGCAGTGGCGACGCTCGCTCGTCTCGGCCCTCGTCCGCGACTGGAGCGACCCCAAGAAGCGCGCCGAGATGCTCGGCAAGGCGCCCGCTCCTAGACCCGGGTCTCGCTCAGGCCCGACTAACCGCGCACAGGCGACCCAAGACGCTTTGCAGGCCCGCATCGACCGGATGCGCTCCGAGGAGGAGACCGGGACATGACCCCACTGGAAGCCGCCGAACTGTTCCGCGACATCGTTGCCGCCTACCCAAACGCGAACGTCTCTGAGCGAGCGAGCGAGGTCTACGAGACGATGCTGGCCGACGTCGACGCGAGGGCAGCCCGCGCTGCCGCCGCTCGCCTGCTCGCCACGTCGCGCTTCATGCCGACCATCGCCGAGATTCGTGAGGCCGCTGCCGAGCTGACCCTGGGCCCCCGCCGACTCGGCGGCGAAGCCTGGGGCGACGTGGGCATGGCGGTCCGCCGCTACGGCCGCAACAGGACCCCCGAATTCGCAGATCCGCTGGTGGCCGAGGCCGTGCGGCAACTGGGCTGGCTGAGCATCTGCGACTCGACGAACGACGTCGCCGACCGCGCGCGCTTCATCGAGCTCTACGACGGTCTGGCGCAACGGGAACGACGGGACACGGTGGCGGGTCCAGCACTCGCCCTTCCAGCGCCGAAGTCAGGTCAACGGCAACTCAAGCCGGTGCCCGCACCGAAGCTTCGAGAACTGCCCTGATCCTGCCCAAAACCGACATCCCCACGCTCACAACCCTGGCAATTGCCAGTCTGGTGAGCCAGAACGAAGCAACCCGAGAAAGCCACCCGCGAATGAAAGCCACACTCAACGGAATCCAAATCTTCAAGGCCGAGCTCCGCGCTCTCCTCGCCTTCGCCGAGTCGGACAAGGCGGGCTCTCTCGCCGTCGTGCACCTGCAGATCGAAGGGGATCGCGTCTACGCCTACGCGACCGACTCCCGCCGCGCTGTGAGAGCGGAGGGTGACGTGGAGGACCCCGCCATCCCCGACGGTCACTGGACCATCTACCGGGACTTCCTCGACAAGACTCACAAAGTTCTCGGGGCGAACGAGTACGCCCTGCTCGAGATGGCGGGCGCTTCGCTGCGCCGCGTGGCGATCGTCGACGAGGAGACCCTGATGGAGACCTCTTCGTTCGAGTGCGCGACGGACGCGGCTGACCTGCAGGCGAGCTTCCCGATCAACGTGCTCGAGACCAGGATCAAGCTGCCCACCACGCTGCGCCCGGTGGGGTGCGTCACGGTTCCCGCGAGCCAGCTGTCGGCTCTCTCCTACCTGTCGAAGGCTGCCAGTGACACCCTGGACTTCTACTCGGGGGCTTCCCGTCAGGACGGGGTCACCTTCCAGTGCGAGGGACCCGACACCGTCTGGACGGGGATCATC
Organism: Pseudomonadota bacterium; assembly: GCA_023460875.1. Taxonomy (GTDB): domain Bacteria; phylum Myxococcota_A; class Polyangia; order Polyangiales; family Polyangiaceae; genus NIC37A-2. The sequence goes on along the minus strand of JAEWOQ010000184.1, from coordinate 13,648 downwards.
ATGCCGATGCGTGACCCTGCGACGTCGGAGACCGACGACATCGACCCGGACCCGCACGCTGACCAACTCTTCCCGTATGACGGCCCGGAAAAGCGCCGCCGGAAGGGAGACCAGGACGAGGCGCCCTCCGCGGCGGACCGGACGGAGGACCTCTTCGGGGACAGCAAGATGACGGTGCAGGCCTTCGGGGTAGGCGGAGAGCCTCTCGGGCCCCCCGTGGAGACCAGTGTCGCGACCCTGCGCGCCGCGGTCCATCACCTTCGCAAGAAGTCCCGGAAGAAGACGATGGAGCCGGACTTCGTACCCCCGACGGAGGCGTGAGCAGCATGTTCGTAAGCCTTGGCGGCGACCCTGGGAGCTCTCACCCAGGTCTCGCGGTCACCCAGTGGACCGGGCTCAAGTGGCACATCCTACGGTTGCCGGTGCTGCACTCGCTGGACGATCTCGCGGACGAGCTCTCCGAAATCCACCACGCGGGGCTCCACATCGACGTGGTTTGCTACGAGTCCGTCGCGTGGTCCTTGCACGCCAAGGCGCAGGGATACGGCTCCGGTCAGATCCTCGACGCGGTCGGCCAACTGCGCCTGTTCGCGAAGGTCCACCGGATCCCCTTCATCGGCGTCACCGGTGCAACGTGGCGGAAGAACGCGACGGGCTCGGTCCACGCTTCGAAGGAAGACGTTCGCACCGCCTTGCAGAGGCGCGTGCACGGATGGCCCAAGGGTCTCATCGGCCTGAACCGCAGCGACGCGGTCGCAATCTCCCTTTGCGGGGGCATGACGCCGACCCAGGCGCGGCTCCTCGCCATGAAACAAGAAGCCAAGAAGGCGCTACGAAAGGGCACGAAGGCGATGGACGGCGCGCCGCCCGGCGGCCGCGCCCCTCCCCGGCTGAAATAGCGAAACCCCCACCCCCCGCCAGGGGTGAGGGCCTCCACGGACACTCCAGCTACTGAGACCTGGAGTATGCCATGAGCGAATCAGCAGCCGCAACCGAGCTCACGCCGGAGCCCCCCACCATCGGCGACAAGATGACGGGGGCGACCGAAAAGGATAGCCCCCCGCGACCTATCGAACGGCACGAGATCGAACAGATCGAGTGGTACTTCGAGAAGGGGATCGGGCGCCTGGAGCGCCACGCGAACTCCGTGGATCTGATGGAGGCCGCCTCCTTCTACGCCCTGGCGGCCCGCCCGTGCCGCGCGTGCGGTGGGAAGTGGCAGCGGATCGCCGCCGACGGAACGGTGCTCCAAGAGGAGCAGGGGGGCACGGGCTTCATCACCTCCGCGAAGGAGTGGCGGGAGAAGGTGAAGCTGGCGCGCCTGCTCGACTGCGACCTGGATCTCCCCGGGGACGCAGAGTGCAAGAAATGCGACGGGCGCGGATGGGTGAAGGGCGGCGGAATGCGCCGGCGCCGAACACCTCCGGAGGACCGCTACCAGTGGATCGATGGACGCATCACGGTGAACTTCACCGGGTCCTCGGTGCACGGCAACGGCGCCCCCGACACCGGAGGGGACGACAACCTCCGGAAGCTCGGGAGGCTGGACCGCCTCATGGCGCAGCTCCGACGGCGCGACCCGGAGGACTACAGCGTACTCGACGACCGCTACTCCCCGGCGGGGAAGGAGATGAAGCTCACGGCCCTGTGGCACAGGACGCCCGCGGGCAAGACGATGCTGCGCGGGAACAGCATGGGGCTATCACCCCGGCAGTACTTCGAGAACCTCTCCCAACGGCAGCAGAAGCGCCCCGAGGCGAACCGGAAGCTCCAGTTCGATGCGGCGGACCGGCAGTCAGAGGCGCTCCTGCTCAAGGCCCAACGGGCATGGGTGGCACTTCTGGACGCGGAGTGGGCGTGAACGAGAACAAGCCCATCACGCTGGGCCAGGCGACGAGGTTCCTGGGGTTCGACGGAGACGACCAGGGACGGGCGCTCCTCCGGGAACTCGAGGCGCGGGAGCGCGCCCTGCGCGTGGAGATCGTCCAGAGGGGCCCCGGCCCCAAGAACGTCCACAAGCGCGTCACGATAGCGGCCATCCGGCAGCACGCCCCGGACCTGGTCCCGTCCCGCGCGGAGAGAGTGCTCCTGGAGGTGACCGGCTACCTGCGAGAGATCGACGAGCGGGTGGACGATCGCGTCGACGAGCGATTCGAGACCCTCTACGCCTCCCGCATCGCGCCCGTCATCGGCCAGGTCAAAGCCACGCAGGACCGCATGGCGGACCGTCTCCTGGACGTCACAAAGGCCGTGGCGCGGCTCAGCCCCGGGAGCTCTCCCAAGCCGCCCAATCCCGCTCCAGGCTCCGTGGCTCCACCTCCCCCAGACCAGCGGCAGTGAGCAGGTCAGCCATCACGATCCAGCGCGCCCAGCCATCACGGGCTCCGACCGTGTCCTGAATGAGACCCGGCCCGCTCTCGGACGGTCAGGGAGCGGTCCTCGGAGAGCCGCTCGAGCTCCACGGGCAGGTGCTCAGCGTGGTCGGCAAAGGCCTCAGCGCGGGTCCTCATGACCACGCGAGCCTAGCGCTTTCACCAAATATCACCATGAATCACCAGGACGCGACATTCATAGTAGAGGCACGCGCGCAGGCTGTCCGGTGGCGAGAGCCCCAGAGACGTCGAAGCGAAGCCTCGGGCCTGGACCACCGGGCCCAACGTGGACGAGAGGCATGAACCCCGGCCCCCCATTCGTCGTCCTCTCCGTGTGTCACGGAGGCGGCTACCGCTACTGCCGCACCGATCCGCCTCATCCGCGCAGGAACGCGAAGGGTCTCTACCCGCTGCACAGGGTCCTGGCGGAGAACAAGATTGGCCGGCTCCTCGAGGCTCACGAAATCGTCCACCACATGGACGGGGACAAGGGCAACGATGCCCCGGAGAACCTTGAGGTGCTGGATAGCGCGCAGCATTCGCGGCACCACCAGAATGAAAAAGCGCCGCAGCCCGTGGCGCTGACCTGTGCGTTCTGTGGACAGCGGTTTGAGCTCCGCCCCTGCGAGTATCGCCGGCGCGCCAAGAATGCCGCGAACATCTGCTGTTCGCGCTCGTGCTCAGGAAGACTGAGCCATGCCACCGGTCGAGTCCGACTCCAGTCCCCAACACATGAACGCAAAGCCTCCCATTCCCCAGGGTGACCTCGGACTGCCAACCCTGAAGGTGGGCGTGAACGAGCTCCCCGAAGGGACGTTCGAAGTCGCGCTCACCAAGCTGGTCCGAGACCCATCGGAGCGGAAGGCAGCACGGAAGGCTGGCAACTTCGCCATCGATGGCGGAGCCGGCCAGGTCCGAGTCGTGCGAGCGAAGACCCCAGCCGCCCCATGACGAGCGCATCGCAGCACACCCTCAGGGTGGCTCGCCCCCGGCTCGACGCGGGGCCCGACGTCGTCAAGGTCGAGAGGCGCGAACCCTTCATCCCGGTGTTCGTGCGACACGGCATGGCGCACCCCCACGTGGTCCGCGCCAAGCGGGTCATCGGGACGGCGCCCTGGTTCAAACGCCTGCAGAGCTGAGCGATGCGACGTCCGAAGAAAGCCATCGACCCGGCCGAGATCGCCATGATCTTGGCGTACGGTGATCGCCACGGCGACAAGAAGGCCGCAGCCGAATTCAAGGTGGCTCACCGCACCTTGCAGCGGTACCGGGCGGCCATTCGCGACGGGAAAGCGCCCGAGTTGGCGCGGCTTGTCGCAGATCAAAAAAGGGAGTCGCTCGAGCGCTGCACGGACCTCCTCGCCGAGACCTACGAGAAGTCCTTGCTGCGTCTCCAAGAGGTGCTGCCCGCAGCTGCCCCGCGCGAGGTGATCGGGGCAGTGAAGATCGTCGGGGACCTGATGATCACCCGCAAGGCTCTTCTAGACGACGATGACGACCAGCCTGGCGCTGATCGGCAAGACGCAGAGGCTACGGGCGCTCCGGGCCAAACGGCTCGCCACTAGGCAGGAGCGCAAGAGGCGACGGGCCGAGCGCCCCTCCTCCGACGCCCCTCCACTTTCCGCCTACGCCGACGACCCAGTGGGCTTTGCCCGGGCGGTCTTCGGGCTGGAGCTCTGGGAGGGCCAGCAGGAAATCTGCGTGGCGGTCGCCCAGAGCGACGCCACGGCCTGCAAGTCGGGCCACAAGTGCGGCAAGTCGACCGCGGCGGCAGTGCTGGGCTGGTGGTTCGCCGCGACGCGGCAGAACGCCCGCGTCATCATCACGGCGCCCACGGACCGGCAGGTCAAGCAGGTCGTCTGGCGGGAGATCCGTCGCCTCTGGCGCGAGTCCCGGAAGTCCACCTGCCTCACCTGCGGGGCCCGCACCCTCGGGAAGCAGTGCCCGGTCCAGGGATGCAGGGGCGAACTACAGCCCCCGCTCTACTACCTTCCGGAGCCGGCGCTTGCTCCCGACACGGGCATCTCGCTGCCCGACGACAGCCAGGTCCTCGGCTTCACCGCCGGCAACCAAGAGGCCATGGCGGGCATCTCCTCTCCGGAGATGCTCTACATCGTCGACGAGGCGAGCGGCGTCGCCGAGAACATCTTCGAGGCCATCGAGGGCAACCTCGCTGGTGGCGCGAAGATCGTCCTCATCTCGAACCCGACCCAGACGAGCGGGCAGTTCTACCGAGCGTTCCACAAGGAGCGCGACGAGTGGAATCTGGTCTCGATCAGTTCCGAGGACACCCCGAACGTCAAGAGCGGGCAGAAGCTCGTCCCCGGCCTGGCTACCAAGCCCTGGGTCGACAAGCGCCGTCGCATCTGGGGCGTCGACGACCCCCGCTACCAGGTCCGGGTCAAGGGCAACTTCCCGCGGGCGGCCGCGAACGCCGTGGTCTCGATCGGGGCCATCGAACTCGCGAAAGAGCGTTGGCTCGACACAAAGCCCGAGGGAACGCTTCGGATCGGCGTCGACGTCGCCCGCTTTGGCGATGACTCCTCGGTGGCTCAACCCGTGCGCGGGCTCTTCACCTTCGAGCCACGGTCGGTCAACGGGTACGACACAATCCAGGTCGCCGGCATGGTCCTCGAGATCGTCCGGGACGAGAAGATCCGACCGAAGGGGGAGCGCGCCGAAATCTTCATCGACGCGGGCGGCGGGTACGGCGGCGGCGTGGCGGACCAGCTCCGCTACGTGATCGAGGAAGACCCCGAGCTCAGCGTCGCGGTGAGCGTGGTCGAGGTCCACCCATCGAGCAGCTCGGACGACCCGCAGTACGACCTGAAGCGCGACGAGCTCTGGTTCGGGATCCGCGACTTCCTCGACGAGGGGGGCACGCTGCCCGACCACGACGAGCTCGAGGGCGACATCCTCGCCCCCGTCTACGACTTCACGCGGCGCGGGAGCCGCATCAAGGTCGAGTCCAAGGACGAGATCAAGAAGCGGCTCGGCCGAAGCCCAGACTTCGGAGACGCGCTTGCGCTGGCGGTCATCCCCTCGGGTAGCGGTGCCGGCTTCGAGGACCTCGATACCGACGACCTGATCGGCGACAGCCTCACCACCTTTGGAGCGGCCGGCGGCCGCGGATTCTGAGCCGCTCTGCGGCGCAGGGAGAACACCATGAGCGGAGCACGACAGTACGGCGACTTGGTCGCCCGCGAGGTGAGTCAGCGGTTCGGCGGGGCCTTCGATGACGCGGACGCGATCGAGGCGCTCGGTCCCAAGTACCGCGCCCACGGGATGATGGTCGTCAACATGGACGGCTACTCGCTCTGGGTCTTCGACTCCGCGAGCGAGTCCGAGGAGGACGACAACGTGCTGGTCCCCGACGAGGGGACGGGTCGCTGGCACGCCTGCACCCTCACCGTCACCTCTGGCGGCTGATCTCCGCTGAGTCTCGACCATGCGCGCCTCCCGTACATTCACGTTCTCCAACGTGGACCAACTCGCCGATCCCGACGCCATCAAGACGTCGGTCGCGACGTCCACGTCTCTTGCCCTGTACCAGGGCGAGGACCTGAACGGCGCCGCGGCGAGCGACGGTGTGGCGCGCCCGGCTCCCAACGACCACGCGGGGCTCGCGGCGTACCCGACGGTCACGACGTCGGCCCAGGCTGGCGCCTACGTGCCCGGCTCGAAGGTCACGTTCATCGGCGAGTACGGGCCACGTTTTGGCGAAGGTATGGGTCTGGGGGCGGCCTCGCTCGTGCAACGCGAAGCTGTCATCGTCGAAGCCGACGGCGGCGAAACGCTGGTGGCCGACGGCCCCCTCGAGTCGGTCTTGGCCATCGAGACAGACGCCCAGGCGGCCACCTCCGGTGCTCTCACGTTCGGCTTCACGGACCTGGCCCCGAAGAGCGGGCAGCGCTTCGTCCAGATCGAAGGACTCGCCGAGGGCAACCTTCACGTTGCCTACGGGGACGACGAGGACACCATCCCCACGAACGTCGGGTGCAAGCACGAGTGCATGCCGAGCCGCGTCTTCGCTGACTCCACAGCGATCTTCACCCTCTACCGCGAGTAAGCATGGCTGCTCGACGGGCCCCACGGAAGCGGGCGGGACTCGGCGACATGGTCGTCGGGACGGCGCCGCTCTCCCAGCAGTTCACGCGCATCGGCGGGGCAATGACCCCCCGGATGGTCTCTTCCATCCTGCGTGAGGCTCACACGGGGCGCCCGGCGCGATTCGTCGACCTGACGTACGAGTGCCGCGCGAAGCACAACCACCTGCACGCCGCGCTCCAACTGATGGAGCTGTCGGTGGCAGGGCTCCGCTACGACTGCGCAGCGCCCGAGGGCGCCAAGGCCAAGACGAAGCGGGCGGCGAAGCTGTTCAAGGAGTCGATGCTCAAGTCCCGCGGGTTCCGCGAGTCCTTGAAGCACCTCGTCTGCGCCGGGGAACTCTTCGTCAACGGCCACGTCGAGGTCGTGTGGCGGCGCGAGGGTCGCTACATCGTGCCGGCATCGTTCCACCCGGTACCGGCGCGTCGGTTCTTCTACCGGAAGAGCGACGGCAAGCCCCTGTACGACCCGGTCGGCTTTGCCCCCTCGGATGACTCTGGCATCGACCTGCACGAGGAGCACGTGCCGGGGAAGTTCATCTCCTGGCGCCCCAACGCCATCGGAGATGTCGATGTGCGCGGCATGCTCGCGCAGCCTCTCATCTGGGCGTCACTCTTCTGCAATTGGGGCGCGACCGACTGGCTTTCTCTGGCGGAGCTGTCGTGGAAGCCCTGGCGGAAGGGCATCTACAAGAAGACCGGCGACAAGAACGGCGCCAGCCGTGAGGACATCGCCAAGCTGATTGCCATGTGCGAGGCCATGGCCTCGAGTGGCGTCGCGGTCCACCCGGACACCGTCGAGATCCTCATCGAGTGGCCCAAACAGAACGTCGGGTCAGCAGGGAAGACACCTCACCAGATGCTGGTGGAGTTCTTCAACGACGAGATCAGCAAGAGCACTGTCGGGCAGACGGACCTCCTGCAGCCCGGGGCCAACGGGTCCCGGGCGGCGACGGAGACGCGGGCGGAGAACACCTACCTCAAGCTGCGCGACTCGCGCGCTGAAGGGGTGCAGACGGCGATCCAGCACTACCTGGTCGAGCCGTTCTGCCGGATGAACTTCGGCGACATCCAGCCCTTCGACTTCTGGTTCCTGACCAAAGACAGCGCCGACATCGAGAAGCTCGCGAAGGCGGTGGCTGCCTTGAGCGGCAAGAACAGCCCCGGCCTCCGTCTGTCGGCGGCTTGGGTGCGAGACGAGATCGGGGCCCCTGAGCCGAAGAAGGACGAAGAGACCATTGGCGGACAGCAGCCAGCGCCCGAAGGCGACGAGGGTGGCGACCAGCCGCCCGATGACGACTCGGGAGACGACGACGGCGCCGAAGGTGACCAGGACGACGACTCCGATCATTCGGAGTGACGTCCACCACCCCGGGTACATCGACCGAGCCGCGCGTGGGATCGTGACCAAGTGAGCACCATGGCAGACGAGAAAGAGAAGCCCTGGGACGGATTGATCCGCCTGGCGGTCGGCGACTTCGAAATCCGCGCGGTCAACGAAGACGAACGCTCCGTCGAGGTCGTGGCCTCCAGCGAGGACCTGGACTCGCACGGGCACATCGTCAAGCAGATCTGGAACCTCAAGCGGTACAAGAAGAACCCGGTCGTCCTCTGGAACCACAATGTTCTCGAGAGTGGGCCCTGGAGCTTTGGTGGCTCCGTGCGCCCCGAGGACGTCTTCCCGATCGGGCGCGCCGCGAACGTCCGCGTCGAGGACAACAAGCTGATCGCGAAGCTGTACTTCGGTAGCAAGGAGTACAGCGAGATCGCCGAGAAGACCTACCTGGGCTTCAAGGAGAAGATCCTCCACGCGGTCAGCATCGGGTTCCGCCCCGGAAGCGTGAAGCGCGTCCAGAAGGGCGACCGCACCTACTACGAGCTCGGGGACGAAGAGAGCCCGAACGAGCTCTTCGAGATCAGCGTGGTCCCGATGGGTAGCAACCCGGCTGCAGTCGAGAAGTCCCACGCCCGCACCCACGAACAAATCCTCCGCCTAGCGGCGGGGCAGCAGTCGCCCGCCCAGGGCAAGGAGAAGTCCGTCATGGATCATGAAGCCAAGATCAAGGAACTCGAGGGCGAGCTGAAGCTGGCCAAGAGCACGAGCGAGACCGCGAAGCAGGAAGCGCTGGTCGCCGATGGCAAGACCAAGGCCGCAACCGAAAAGGCGGAGAAACTCGAGGGCGAACTCGAGACCGCCAAGAAGAGCCTCACCGAGGCCGAGACCGCGCGGGACACCGAGAAGAAGCGCGCCGAGGACCTGAGCACCAAGCTCGCCGAGGTGGAGACCGAGCGCGATGCGCTCAAGAAGTCCGCCGACGAGTTCGAGGCGAAGCTCGTCGAGTCCGAGGTCGACGCCATCGTGGGCAAGAAGATCACCCCGGCGGAGAAGGATGAGTTCCTCGAGCTCCGCAAGAGCAACCCCGACCTCTTCAAGAAGATGGTCGCGAAGCGCCAGGACCTCACCCTCGGCGAGCGTGTCACCAGCGGCGGCAAGCCCGGCGAAACCTCCAAGAAGGGCTCGGGTCGCCTCGTGTCCCGCGTCAACGGGGAAACCAACTGATCTGCGCCTAGCAGCGCGGTCGAAGCACACCAGATCCAGCAGCGTCTAGCAGGAGCAGACACATGGCAGAGCGAGCGCAGCAGCGTTTGGACAAGCTCGACATCCGGCCCTACCGGGTGAAGGCGAGCAACACCGTTCGTCGAGGCTTCCCCGTGAAGCGAGACGGAGACGACATCATCGAGGCTGCGGCCATCGGCGACAACGCGATCGGCATCGCCCTCGATGCCGGCAACGGCGACGGGACCCTCCACGGCGACGGGACCACCGCACCGAACACCATCAGGGTCGCCCACTATGGCCCGGGCGCTGTTCCCTGCCTCGTCGGTACCGGTGGCGCGACGGCTGGAGCCCCGGCGAAGTGGGCTTCCAACGGCCTCACCAACGCCACCATCGGTGGCGGGAACTCGAAGCTGTTCTGCCACGGCCAGTTCGCCGAGACCGGCGTTGTTGGCGACATCGTCGGTCTTCTGACCGGCACGGCCGGATTCACCGTCGGCTCGTAACCGACAGGTTTTCACCCCTCAACGTTCCCACTCCACAGGGAGAAAAACATGCAGTCGATTCGCACCGATGGTGATCGGCAAGGCACGAGTCTGCCCGTCGCACGCACCGAAAAGGGGGTCGAGTACGAGCGCCTTCTGAAGCGCACGAAGTCTCTCCTCAGCTCCAGCAAGGCGGCGGAAGACCCCGACGTGCTGGCGGCCAACGAGGAGATCCTCGAGCTCAAGAGCACCCGCCCCGGCGAGGTCCATCAAGACGAGGTTCTGACGAACCTCTCCGTGCAGTATGCCAACGATGAGTTCATCGGCGAGCGGCTGATGCCCGTCGTGAGCACCAACGGCAGCCTCAGCGCAGTGTACTTCGAGTACAACAAGCGCGACCGCTTCGCCTACCCCGACGACGACATGAGCGATCGTTCCGACGCGAACGAGCTCAATCAGGGTCGGACGAAGAGGCCCGTGGCGCTCACGCCGCGGTCGCTCAGGGAGTTTCTGGACCAGCTCACGATCCAGAACCAGAGCGCGCCGCTGAACGAGCTCGTCGACGCGCAGCAGAACGTGCTCGAAGGCATGGCCTTCCGGCGCGAACTGCGGCAGGCGGCGATCCTCTGCAACGCCGCGAGCTACGGGAGCAACACCACCGCGCTGGCCGCGGGGGATCGCTGGGACAGCACGACCGGGGGTAACCCTGGCGCCGTGGTCGATGCGGCCATGAAGGCGATGTGGCGCGGACGCGGTCCTGGCAAGACCGTGGGCTTCGTGAGCCTGGACGTGCACAACGCCCTGAAGCGTCATTCGCTCATCCTCGACCAGTTCAAGTACAACGGCGAGAAGCCTGGCTTTGCCACCCGCGAGATGCTGCGGGAGTACTTCGAACTCGACGAGTACCTCGTCGGTCGCGCCCGCAAGGACACGGCGAACGAGGGGCAGGCCGCCAGCTACAGCCGCATCTGGTCCGACGTCTTCGGCATCGTCCGCGTGGCCACCTCGCCATCGGTCCGGAACGCCAGCTTCGGCTTCACGTTCCAGGATCTCCCGAGCCAGACCGACCTGTTCTGGGAGCCGGAGAAGGGCACGAAGGGCGCGTACATGGTGCGCGTCTCTCACTGCGACGCCGAAAAGGTTGTCGCCGCCGACACCGGGTTCCTCCTGACGAGCGTGATCGGCTGATGTCACGCGGGAACCACAGGCAGGGCCAGGGCCAGGGACAACAGCAGCAGTCCCTGGCCGGCGCCCCGGGCTCGAACAACAAGCCATCCACCCCGGAGACCGACGAAACGACGGTCTCCGGGCAGCCGCCCAAGGATCCCCCTCCGGATCCGGACAAGGGCGACGACGAGGCCACCCCGTCCCCCGGCGGAGAGGCCAAGTCGGAGTACCACGTGGTCGGCCCAGGCAGCGCTCTGGTCGACGGCAGCATGGTGCCCCCCGGGGAGACCGTGCTGCTCTCGCAAGAGGCCGCCAAGGCGCTCGGCAAGTCCGTGCGTGGAGGCCCCCCGCGCCGCGAGGCGATCGGGGAGCGTGGCGCGGGGAAATACCGCGTCGTGGGCCCGGGCAGCGTCTGCGTGGGCGGCAAGTTCCGCGCCCCTGGTGAGGCCGTCCAACTCAGCGCCGAGGACGCGCGGAGCTTCGGAGCGGTCGTCAGTCCCGTCGCGCCCTGATCGGCCAGCAAAGGACAGGAGGGTCAGCCACGCGCTGGCCCTCGCTGTGCACCATATGCCCTACCCGTACATCACGTCAGTGGAGCTCCGGAACCGAGCCGGAAAACGGCTGGTTGATCGAGCTCTGGACGACAACGGGGACGGGTATGCGGACCCAGAGGTGCTCGCGGAGATCATCGCCGACGCATCTGCAAAGGTCGCCGGCACCCTCCGCGGGATCTACTCGCTTGACGCGGTCGCGGCGAACACCCCCCGCGAGGTGAAGCGACTCACGCTGGAGCTTGCGCTGGTCTACATCGCTCAGCGCCAGCCGGAGGTTGCCCAGTTCGACTGGATGCCACTGATGGAGCAGGTCAACGCAGACCTGAAGGCCATCAGGCGCGGCGAGAATCGCCTGGACGTCGATGGCCCTCCGGAGCCTGGAGCGAACCAGGGAGGCGACTACTTCCCAGATCCCGTGACCCGCGGTGAGCGCACATTCATCGACGGAATGGGAGACTTCTGATGATCGGGGACCGGGAGTTCGCGGCTTCTGTCGTCGACCTCGCCTCGGCGACCGAATTCGGTGGCATCCTCCGCGACCTGTGCGAAGCAACCGTCCTCACCGAGATCGACTGATGCCGGCCCCCATCGCGATCCAATTCGACCTGCGAGATTTCAAGGTCCTGGCGGTGGGGACTCGGCGGGTCCTCGCCTCGGGGACTGCTCGAGCCGTTCGGGTAGCCCTTCAAGAGGGCGCCGCCTACGCCCGGGCAAACCATCGGCACAAGCGCCGCACTGGGTACCTCACCGACCCGACCATCCTCCGCGGCGAACTCCGCAGCGCCACCGAGGACGGAGCCTGGGGCTACCTCGTCAACGAGGCGAAGTACGCCAGATACATCGAGGAAGGCACGGCGGCTCACGTCATTCGGCCCAAGCTCGCCTACGGGATGCAGGGGCCCCTCCAGGTCGGGCAAAGCCGCCGCGCGAAGAACGACTACGGCGTCGGTCGCGGCCAATTCCTCAGGTTCTACGTCGGCAACCGCGAGGTGTTCGCCCGCGAAGTCCATCACCCGGGCACGCCAGCGCTTCCGTTCATGAGGCCAGCCAGCGAGCACGCTGGTGTCGTCATCGTCCGCGAAACCGAGCAGGTGACCTTCCAGGTCGCCGCTGACCTTTGGGAGTAATTCGATGTCTCACCGGTTGGGCGCGCTTCTCCTTCCCGCGCCCCCGGCGGCGGCCGAAAGCGACGCGCTAGGCGACCCGGCGCTCGATGTCCTGGCCTCGTTCTTCCGAGCCATCATCGAGCATTGGGTCGGATCGGTTTGGCTGAACCGAGCCCCCAACGAGCCCATCATTCGCGGCGAGGTCTACAAGCACGACCCACGCGAGGCGAACTTTTCTCCGAATGATCTGCCCGTCCTGGTGATCTGGCGGGAGGCCGACAACGCGCCGAAGCGCCTAGCCGAAGGCTACCAGGAGACCGAGTCCCTCCTCCAGGTGCTCTGGGTTCTCCCACCGGCAACGCAGGTCAAAAGCTCTCAGCGCCACGCGTTCTTCAGCGCCTTCGACAAGGCGATCAACCTGGCGGTCCTGCAAGAGCGCGACCCGGCCTGGGTGCATCCCAGCGATGTGGCTGGGCCCGGAGCTGACGCCGAGGACCTGGCCCGCGACGCAGCTGCACACGCCTACGGCTCCGACGTCCTATCTCACACGGCCATCGACTGGTGGCGTGTCCAGAGCGTCACGCGAACTCCTGTCGACATCCCTGTCGGAAACGGAGTGCACCGGCACCAGGGCTACCTCGCTTCGCTGCGCATCGGAGAGACGACCCAAACCGATCCGTCCGTGTCCGGTGTCGCCTTCAACCTTCGGTTCGATGTCAGCACCGGGCCCGAGCCCCGCGACGTGCTCGAGCAGGCCGCCGTCCCCACCCCCGAGCCCCCCGCTCACGACCCCGACCCTGAGGACCCATGAGTCGAACCCTCCGCGTGTACCCCAACCCCTGGGCAGTTCGAGACATGAACGGCTTGCCGTGCGGAGTGTGCCCCCGCGACCCGGACTCGGATGGAGGAGGTCCCGGTCAGTTCGTCGGCGCTCGTGTGTCTCGGGCGGCGACGCAGGTGCTGCAGGAGGTCCCGGAGCAAGAGCAGCAGCTCCGCTCGCCGATGCAGCGCACCGTCTACGAGTACCTCGGGATCCCATCCACCGACCCGGAGCTCGCCACCAAGCTGGCGGCGATGGCACCGATCGTGGTCCCCCGGACGAAGTACTACCGGCAGCGGATCGCGGAAGGAGCCCTCCTCGCGGCCGACGAGGAGACCGCCCAAGCGGGACGTCGACCCTTCATTGACCCGGCGAAGCACTTCGCCCGCTACCGCCCCAAGCCGAAGGCGAACCCGGAGCAGGAGAGCGCTCCGGATGCCTCCAGCTCGGAGCGCGCTGGCCCCTCGGGGGCGTCCTCCCC
>JAEWOQ010000183.1 GCA_023460875.1 Pseudomonadota bacterium | reverse complement strand
GCCGGTTCCTGCGCGGACGGCTCCTCGGCTTCCGTGGAGCACGCGAAGGACAACGCCAACACCGCGACGACGAGACCTCGGGGGAGCATGCCCTTCACCATGCAAGAACCGTATCACGCGCGCGCGCGCCCATCGCAGCCCCCCTCCGAGAATCGTCGCCCCCTTCGACACGTCCCCGGCCACTGCACTGCCCAGCGATGGCTCCTCGGGTGACCCCCGTTCCCCGCCCTGTCGCCGGACACGAACGACGCGCTCCGCCAACGGAGAACGCCCCCCGCGCACCGAACGACGCCGCGCCCGCATTCAAGCAGCGGCGCCGCGCCGGCGCTCCCAACGCAGCTCCAGGGACTCTCCGACGGCGAGCTTCACCCAACGAGCGCTGAGCTCGTCGAAGCGCCGGCAAATGCGCTCGATGGTCTCCTCCGAGAGGGCGGCGCGCTCCGCGGCGGAGCACGCGGCGCGCGTCTTCTCGACGAACGCCGCGCCCTGCTCAGCGCGCTCCCGATCCTCACGGCACGTGGACCGCGCGAGCCACGCGTGGTGGCAGATCGTGGCGGCGCGCTCGGAGAACTCCGTATCGGCGCGCCCCTCACGGTGGAGCCGTTCGCCCCGCTCCCGGAGGCGCCGTTGGGCGCGAGCGCGGTCTCGCGGGCTCTCCGCGCCGGGGACGAGACGGAAGGTCCCCGCGTCTCCGCCGGCGGCGAGCTGCCCGAAGATGCCGCCCGCGAGGCGCAGCTCCTCCTCGACGACGAAGTGCACGACGTCGTGGGGCAGCAGCTCGTCGTAGCTCGGCGCCGGGCTCATCTCGAGGGCAGGGAGCCCCGGGGGAGCCACTCGAATCCCATAGCCGCGCGACCGGGTGCGTGTGATCGTGACGAGCATGTTCCGTCTCCTCTCCTATGAGCGCCGCGCCGCCCGGCGGTCGTCACCAGCGTGAGCAGCCGCCCCGCAGCCGCCCTCAAGATAGCAGCGGAGCAGGCCACGTCGACCGGCGTTTGACGCACATCACCCCGAGGACGACCATGGAGGACATGCGCGGCGAGGCAGTGAGCTGGGGGCGACGCCTCGGGATGATCGCGGCGATCGCCTCCGCCGCCGCCGGCACGGCTTGCGGCTCGGACGGAGACGAGGGGGGGCCAGGCAACGCGACGGGCGGCGACACCGCGAGCGGAGGCGTGTCCTCGGAAGGCGGCGCCAGCGGCGGCGGAGGCTCCGACAGCGGCGGAGCAACAGGCAGCGGAGCAACCGGCAGCGGAGCAACAGGCAGCGGAGCGACGGGCGGAGCAACCGGCGGCGGCGCGGGCGGAACGGCTGCCGCCGAGGGCGCGTCCTGCATGGTCGACGGCGTCGTGTATCCGCACGGCGCGACCAACGTGCCCGACGCGGCGAGCTGCAACACCTGCCAGTGCACGGACGGTCAGCTCGCGGCCTGCACGAAGATCGCCTGCCCCACCTCGTGTCCCCGCAACCGCGACTTCGGGACCCAGTGCGCCGAGTGCGGCCCCGTCGACGATTGTCTGATCGTCGAACACGGCTGCTTCGAGGTCTGCGACTTCGACGGCGATTGCCGCGACGGCGCCTGCATCGAAGGCGTCTGCGCTCACCTGTGCGGCTGAAGACCTTTTCGAGTCCGCAAGTCACCTCCACGCGCCCCGCGGCACCGTCGATTGACCCCATCCGACAGAGACTCCGTTGACCGGTGGACGGGAGTCGACGGAGAGTCGAGGGATGCTCCCTCCTGGATTGCGCCTTCAGTCGGACGTGGGCCTCGGCGACATGATCACTCACGTGCTGCTCTGGTTTCTCCTGGGCCTCGTCACCTGCGGAATCGCTCTGTTCCTGTTCCCCTATTCTCTCAGCCGTACGGTGCTCGAGCGCACCTACGTGATCGATGGTGACGGCCAACGCGTGGGGCGCCTGGTGTGCCCGTCCGACCTGGGTTCGGATGTGGTGCACGCCATCGTCTGGTGGTTCCTGACCCTCGTGACGTTCGGAGTTGCCGGCTTCTTCTATGCCTACAAGGTGCTGGCGAACGTCCTCGGACGGACCACCTTGGCGCCCTTGCGCTGAGACCGGCGCCGACCCACGCAAGCCGACCAACGTCCCTCCCGCACGGGCGCACCGGAGCGGGAACGTCGCCCCTCGGCGTCGAGAACGCCACCGCGACACGCGCGCCCCCGACGGACCCTCGAGCACGAACCCGGCACGCGCCTGCCGTCAACGACGCGCGTGCTCCGCAGGATGTGCGGGCTGCGTTGCCCGCTCTTGCGGATGCGCCCCCTGCGCGTCGTGGGGGAGGCTCTGGTGCCCCAGGTGCACGCGGAGCTCGGGGTGGCGCGCAGCGAAGGCCTGGAGCTTCGTGAAACTCTCGGCGGCTCGCGCTGGATCGGCGTTGAAGGTGCCGGGCTCGACGCCGTGCTCCCACCCCCAGGCGGTGTGGCAGCCGTCGCCCGTGAGGAGCTGCGGGCCCTCCGTGCTGCGCACGAGGTAAGCCACGCTGCCGTCGGTGTGACCGGGGATGTGGATGGCGTAGACCGAGTCGTCGCCGAACACGTCGAGGACCGCGAGCTGTCCGTCGGCGCGAGGCTGCACCGGCCACTCCCGCAGCGGACCGAAGCCTTCGAGGTTGTCGTTCGTGGTGCCCCGCGAGAACAGATTCAAAAAGCCCGAGGTGTCGCCCTCGCCGGGCCCGACGTACACCGGCGTGGTCTTCGGGATGTCCTGCAGCCCGATGATGTGGTCGAGGTGCAGGTGCGTGAGGAACACTCCGCTGATGGGCCTTGCGCGCTGGGCGAGCCAGGTGGCCGTGTCCACGTGCACGCGCAGGGTGTCCATGTTCATCGCCTGGCGCACGATCCAGCTCACGGGCATGTCGTCGGAGCGCCGAGCGACGGAGCGAGCGACGCCCGTGTCGACCAGGTAGTCCCCCCGGGTCGGATGCTCCAACAGGTAGAAGTAGATCTGGATGGGCTCGGGGCGATCTTCGAGGCCCGCTCGCTCCGCGTGGGGATGATGGAGGTTGAGGAGACCCTCGAGGGGCACCTCCCAGTCGGCGGCGGTCACCTTGGTGAAGCGGACTGGGCCCGGCGCCGCCAACCGCGCCTCCACGTCCGCGAGGGTCCGCGGTACGCCCTGACCCGCGGGCGTGGCCGGATGCGACGTCTGAGCGCACCCGGAGAGCACGAGCGGACCAGACAGGGAGAGGAGCGCCGCTGCGGCGATCCGAGCGGCTCGAAGACGTAGGGACGTGAGAACTGCGAGACGAGACATCGAGTGATTCCTCCTGGCCGCCCCCAGCGGCGACCCTCGAGTCCCTTCATCGTCGATACGCATCAGCATGAAAATCGCGCAAATTCGTACCTCGCCATACGCCAACGTATGACTGGGACGTCGCCGAGCCACCCACCGAAGGCCCTGGTCAACGCCCCGAGCCACCAGCGCCCGCGCCTGGAGCGCGGCCCGCTCATCGCGCACTCGCCGGCCAATAGGCCGCCATTTTCAAAGTAATGACCAGTGCAGTAAACACTCGAACATCATGCACCGGCTCCGTAATCGGCGAACGAGCCTTTCTCTGCCCGCCGTCATTACGCGGCTCTCCGTCGCGTGGGGGGCCGCTGCGTGCGGGACGAGCGCGAGCGACGATGGACGTCAGAGCGAAGGGGGCCGCGGCTCGGCGGATCCGAGCGAGCTCTGTGACACGCTCGTCGACATCGTCTGCGGCTGGGCGGGCCGCTGCAATTCCGAACGACCACCGTCCGACCGGGACGCTTGTGTGCCAGCGGTTCGAGACTTGTACGAGGGTTGTCCGCCCCTCGTCGAGGGCATCTCACGCGGCGAGATCGCCTACGACCAGGCAGCCATGGAGCGACTGCTCGACCGGATGCACGGCGCCTCCTGCGACACACCTCCCTGGCACTTCTTCGACGAGGACGACCAAAGGCCCATTTTCGTCGGACTGCTCACGGAGGGGCAGTCCTGTCACAGCTACGAGAGCTGCGTCCTCGGCTTGACCTGTGAGGGCTTCACGCTGGAGAGCCCCCAGGGCATCTGCCGACCCCCGGAGGATTAGAGCGTCGTGCGACAGGGAATTCGCGAGGCGCTTCGTGCTCTGCGCCTCGGCGAAGCGCATCCGCATCTCTCGTGCGCAGCATGATCCCAGCATGATTCCTCTCTTCGCCCCTCTCTACGGGGACGCGCGCGGGCAGACGGCGCGGCTCGTCCCCTCGATGCGCTGGAACATGATGCAAGGACCGATTTGAGTAACATCATGCATCATCGTATATCTGGGCCGTGATCGAGCCGGCGCACCTCCCCTGGGCGGATCTGGAGCTGTTCCTCGCGATCGCGGAGACGGGCAGCTTCAGCGGGGCCGCGCGGCGCCTGCGGGTGACCCAGCCGACGGTGAGCCGTCGCGTCGCCGCCCTGGAGGAGCTGCTCGGGCGACCGCTGTTCCTGCGCAACGTGGAGGGGGCGCGGCTCACTCCGGAGGGAGAACGATTGCTCCCGGCGGCGGAGCAGATGGCCCGCTGGGCCGCGGAGGTGCAGCGCTCCATGGCGAGCTGGAGCGACGCCCTCGAGGGCGTCGTGCGCATCGCGGCGCCGCCGGGCATCGCCTACGACACGCTGGTGCCCTTGGCGCGGCGTCTCCGCGACGAGCTGCCCGGGATCCGCATCGAGCTGCTCACGGGGATCGAGCACATCGATCTCACCCGGGGGCAAGCGGACCTCGCCGTGCGCACGCGGGCTCCCGCGCAGTCGGATCTGATGGTCCCCTTCGCGGCGCGCACGGAGCTCGGCGTGTTCGTCTCCGGCGACTACGCGCGGCGCCTGCGGCGTCGCTGCCGCGCCCCGTTCTCCATCGCGGACATCGACTGGATCACCTGGTCCTATCCCAACGAGCACCTCCCGCCGCGTCCCCAGCTCGAGCAGCTCATCCCCGACTTTCGCCCCGCGTTCGCCTCGAACGATTACCTCGCCCAGCAACGCGCGGTCGCCCTCGGCCTGGGCGCGATGATCCTGCCCCGCACCCACCATCCCCACCAGTCCACGGGGCACCTCGTCGAGTTGCCCGTCACGCTCCCGCTCCCCGCCGCGGAGGTCTACGTCGTCTGCGCGAAGACCATGCGCTGGGTGCCCCGCGTCCAGGCCGTGCTCCAAGCGCTCCGGCAGCTGTTCCTCTCCGTGGAAGGCGTGACGGAGCTCGACGCGGCCGCCGGAGGCGCGCGCCAGGACTGAGCTCCGCTCGAGGGTCGTCGCAGCCGCTCCAGGAGTTCCCGATGCGCGCGCGCCCTCCCGAGGCGACGCTCTCGACGAGCCCCGGCAGCGCGACGCACCGAGCCGCGATCGTGCCCCCCTTGCCGTCCACCGCGCGCGGGTGGAGGCTTCTCTCATGAGCAACACGGAGAAGGGCCCGGAGCACGCCGAGAAGCTGAGCGAGAAGGTGTGCGTGCCTTGTCGAGGTGGGGTCCCCCCGCTCACCGCCGAGCAACAGGCGCCTTTGCTCGCGCAGCTGGACGGTTGGAAGGTCATCGACGGGCACCACCTGAGCAAGGACTTCCGGTTCCCCGATTTCCAATCCGCCCTGGATTTCGTGAACCACGCCGGCGCCATCGCGGAGGAGCAGGGGCACCACCCGGAGATCACCGTCGGCTGGGGTCACGCGAAGATCGAAATCTGGACCCACAAGATCGACGGGCTCACGGAGAGCGACTTCATCCTCGCCGCCAAGTACGACGCCCTCGTCTCAGCCGCGGCGGTGAAGTAGGTCGAGCGACACGAGCGCCTGCGCCCCTCCGCGTCCCGGCGGTGCTCTATCTGGGCCGACGCGCCGTGCGCGACGGGGACGCTTCGTGCATGGAGGCCCGGCTCGGGCTAGTCCCTGAATGAAGCACCATGATTCCTATCTCCGTCCTCGACCTCGCGCCCATCCTCGAAGGCAGCGACGCCACGCACGCGCTGCGCAACACCCTCGATCTCGCCCGCCACGCGGAAGCCTGGGGCTACCGTCGCTTCTGGCTCGCCGAGCATCACTCCATGCCCGGCATCGCCAGCGCCGCGACGTCGGTGTTGATCGGGTACG
>JAEWOQ010000182.1 GCA_023460875.1 Pseudomonadota bacterium | reverse complement strand
GATGAATGCTCCCCAGCGGTCCGCCGACCACCTTCGCGTACTTCCCCGCGCGCCCTTCGCACCCGGAGGCAGCATCGACCTGGAGATCTGCCGAAAGCTCCTCGCCGTGGCTCTGTCGAAGGGCGGGGACTACGCGGACTTGTTCTTCGAGTACCGAGCCTCGGGGGGGCTGAGCTTCGAAGAAGGGATCACCCGCAGCGCCTCGCGGGGGGTGAGCATGGGGGTTGGAGTCCGAGTGCAGCGGGGCGACGCCACCGGATACGCCCACGTGGAAGACTTGAGCTGGGACGCGATGAAGCGCGCCGCCGAGACCGCCGCGCGGATCGCGACGGGGCAGCCGGGCGCCCCCCCCGAGAAGCTGCGCCCGTTGACGTTGCCCAGCCGCTACGAGCTCGACGTGCTCAGCCTCGGGGAGCCGGGGGCGAAGAAGCGGGAGCTCCTCGAGCGGGCGAGCCGCGCGGCCCACGCCTACGACCCCCAGATCGTGAAGGTGGAGGCGTCCTTCAACGAGTCCGTGCGCGAGGTGCTGGTCGTGACCAGCGATGGCCACTGGGCCTACGACGTGCAGCCGATGATCCGCTTCGGGGTGCGGGCGGTGGCGGAGCGTGAGGGGCGCCGGGAGGCGGGGCGGAGCGGTGGCGGCGGCCGGATGACCCTCGCCTACTTCGATGACAAGTCGCCCGAGTGGCACGCGGAGGTCGCGGCCAAGCAGGCGCTCGTGTTGCTCGACGCGCGGAGCGCACCAGCAGGTCAGCTCGAGGTGGTGTTGGCCCCTGGAGACAGCGGCATCCTCCTGCACGAGGCGGTGGGCCACGGGTTGGAGGCCGACTTCAACCGCAAGGGGACGAGCAACTACACCGGGCAGGTGGGCCGGGAGGTGGCCAGCTCCCTGTGCACGGTCGTGGACGATCCGTCCTTCGTGCAGAGTCGCGGCGCCATCAACGTCGACGACGAAGGCGTCGAGCCTCGCACCAATGTGCTCATCGAGAACGGAGTGCTCCGCGGGTACCTCCAGGACCGGATCTCTGCGAAGCATTTCGGGGTCGAGCCGACCGGCAACGGGCGTCGCGAGAGCTTCTCCTGCGCGCCGATGCCGCGCATGACCAACACCGTGCTCCTGGGGGGGCCCCATGACCCGGGGGAGATTGTTTCCTCGGTCAAGAAGGGGATCTATGCCCACACCTTCGGCGGCGGCCAAGTGGACATTTCCAATGGGGACTTCGTGTTCTCCCTGACGGAGAGCTACCTGATTGAGGACGGAAAAATCACCGCCCCTCTCAAAGGGGTGAATCTTATCGGAAACGGGCCCGAAACACTGCGCCAGGTATCCATGCTCGGGAACGACGTAGCCCTCTCCGACGGCATCTGGACCTGTGGCAAAGACGGCCAGAGTGTCCCTGTGGGTGTGGGCTGCCCGACGATAAAGATTGCCCGCATCACCGTTGGTGGCACCGAGATTGGCTGACTCTTCCTCTCCCCGACCCTCCCCCCGGCCCGCGCCCAGGTCCAGAAGCTTCGTGGCCGTCATCGGCCACGGCCCGATGCTCGATCGGGAAGAAGGGGCCATCGCGACCCTGCGACAGCTCGGCGCTTCCGTCCGCTCCCTGGACCTCTGGGACGATCCCGTGAACCTCATCGACGAAGACGACGAGGAGGACGAAGTTCGCCCCCGCGCTCTCGTCTTCGAGGCGCTCGATCGGCCGGACCTCGCGGTCGCCGCTCTGCGCGCCGTCCGCAAGGAGCCCTACTTCGACAATGTCGGCGCTCTCATCGCCGTGACGGTGGGTCAGGTCGCACGCGTCGAGCCGTCCAGCGGCTTCGACGACTTCGTCCTGCACCCGTACGTGCCCGAAGAGCTCTACGGACGCATCCGCGCCCTCGAGTGGCGGCGCAGCGAGTTCGCGACCGAGGAGCGCCACAAGGTGGGAGAGATCGTGGTCGACAAGGCGGGGCACGAGGTCACCGTCGGTGGCCGGCCCATCTCCCTGACGGCGAAGGAGTTCGCCTTGTTGGCTCACCTGTGCGAGCGGCGCGGCAAGGTCTTGTCCCGGGAGCACCTCCTCGCTCGCGTCTGGGGCAACCGCTACGACGGCGGCCCCCGGACGGTGGATATCCACGTGCGTCGCTTGCGGGCCAAGCTCGGGGACTCCCTCCCGCTGGAAACGCTCCGCGGCTCGGGGTACAAGTTGCGCGTTCCGGATGCCGAGGACGAGGACGACGAAGGCGACGAGTTCTCCGGGGAGCCCTCGGCGGCGCGCCGCGAGTAGGGGCGCCGCGAGTAGGGGCGCTTCGAGCGAGGAGCGGCGGCTCCCCGTCGTGATCTCGACGGGCTGCCCAGCGGGCATCGGTCCAGAGGTCGCCGTCAGCGCGGCTCTGCGCCTGCGGGAGGTCCCCTGCGTGCTGGTGGGCGATGGCCCGACCCTCGAGCGTGCCCGTGAGCTCCTCGCCGACCGGCTCGGAGCGCGGGGGCGCAAGCCCTTGGTGCCCTTCGTCCCCGGCGACCGCCTGCCCTCCGTGTCTTACGTCCAAGCAGGGCCCCCGCTCCGCGCGAAGGATCGCAAGTTCGGGAAGCCGAGCGAGCGCAGCGGCGCCGCGCAGCTCGCCTACCTCCAGGAGGCGTTCCAGCTGGCGCGCACCCACGGGTGGCCCCTGGCGACCGCCCCCGTGAGCAAGGAGGCGATCGCCGGATCTGCCGAGGCCGGCTGTCCCGAGTTCCGCGGGCACACGGAGTGGCTCGAGGCGCAGGACGGAGCGGATCACAGCGTCATGTGCTTCGCCGCGCAGCGCCTCGTCACCAGCCTGGTCACGACCCACGTCCCGCTGTCGCAGGTGCCCGAGGCGCTCACCGTCGAGGGGGTGACCCACGCGATCTCGGAGCTCGTGTGGCTGCTCCAGCGCCTGGGCAAGGCGAAGCCCCGGGTGACCGTGTGTTCCTTGAACCCCCACGCAGGAGAGGGAGAGCTGCTCGGCTCCGAGGAGCGGCGGGTGATCGCGCCAGCGCTGGCGGCTTGTCGCGAGGGCTTCCGGCGCGAGGCGGAGCTCGTTGGCCCTATGGGAGCCGAGACGGCGTATCGCAAGGCGTACGCTGGCGTGTTCGATGGAGTCGTGGCGATGTATCACGATCAGGCCACGATCCCGATGAAGCTGGTGGCCTTCGGTGAGGCGGTGAACGTCACCCTCGGGTTGTCCATCGTGAGGACCTCCGTCGATCACGGCACGGGTTACGACATCGCCGGGCGCGCCACCGCGGACGACCGCGGGATGGCCGCGGCGATCCGTCTCGCGGCGCGCTTGGCGGCGCCCACATCGGCGCCCACATCGGCTCACAGAGCGCAGCCGACCGGTGGCCCTTCTTGAGCGAAGCCCTCCACAACGTCCTGCAGAGCGCTCTGCAGAGCGCTCTGCAGCGCGCACCGCAGAGCGCACCGCAGAGCGCAGGACCCGCTGCTGTGGAGCGGCTCACGGGGCTCGTGTTGTGGCGCGCCGCCGCTGCCCTGGCGGATCGGCTCGGGTTACCCCGGGCGGCTCTCGCTGAAGGGAGGTTGCAGAGCCAGGGAGACCCGAGCGCGGTTCACGACGAGGAGGGGCCGAGCGCTGTCCCCGGGCCGCCCCCGCGGGAGCTCGCCTCAGCAGACCCTGGCGCTACGGAGATCGGTGTAGCGGTGGACGCTTACATCGAAGAGGCCCTTCGGAAGGACGACACCCGCGACCTCCCCGGGGCTGAGAACCTCCGCTGCGCGCACCTCCTCGGCGAGCTCTTGAACGACCTGCTGGCGCTGAGCATGCAGCTCGAGGGCGCGGCCTTGGGGAGGCCCTCGCTCCGTCGCCGGAGCGGCAGCTTCTTCACGCCCCGCGCGGTGTGTGAGTCCGTCGTGAGGGACGCATCGGCCCCCCTGCTGGCCCCCGCGCAGGGGCGTGCCGGAGATGCGCCGCGCCCGTTTCGGGTCTGTGATCCTGCGGTGGGCGGGGCCGCGTTCCTCCTCGAGGCGTGCAGCGTGTTCGAAGCTCACGAGCGCGCCCGCGGGGTGCCCCTCGAGGAGGCTCGGCGCCGGGCGGTCCTCCAGGTGTGCGGGGTCGATCGCTCGGAGCTGGCGGTGGCCGTCGCGGAGACAGCGCTCTGGCTCTATCTCGCCGATCCCGACGTCTCGCCTGCCGCGCTGCGCCGAAACGTCGTGCACGGTGACGCCTTGTGTGGCGCGCTGTGGGCTCCGACGCCGTGGTTCTCGTCGCCGACGGCCGAGCCGGTGCTCCCGGAGCCTCCCCCTCAGAGTTTGGTGCTCGACTGGTACGCCGCCTTCCCTGAGGTCGCCCCGGGAGGCTTCGAGCTCATCGTCGGCAATCCCCCGTGGGTCGCCTTCGCGGGGCGCTCTGCGCAGCCTCTCGCGGCGGAGTGGCGCGCCTACTTCCGCGGTCGCTACACGGCGTTCGCGGGGTTCCCCACGTTACAGGGGGTGTTCGTGCAGAGAGCGGCGGAGCTGGCGCCCCAGGGACGGATCGCCCTGCTCCTGCCGAGCGCCCTCGCCGATCTCGACGGCTATCGCGCTGCCCGCGCCGCGCTCGAGCGGACCCACGACGTCGCCACGCCCCTGACGGAGCTCGGGCAAGACGTGTTCGAGGGGGTGGTGCAGCCCACCTTCGTGCTCATCGCGGACGGGCGCGGGGAGAGGAACGCCGTTGGATCGGCCAACGGCGCTCCCTGGGCTCTGCGGGAGCGCGCGCGATCGGCGATCGAGCTGACCTTCGCGCCCCCTCCAGCGGCCTTGGAGCAGCTCGAGAGACGGGAGCCGCTGCCGGAGAAGACCTTCCGAGAGCTGGGCTTCCAGAGCAACCGCCAGGTGACCACGCGCCTGTTCTCGCGGAGCGCCGAGCCGACGGCGCCCTTCACCCTGCCGTTGCTGGAGGGACGGACCGTGAAGGAGTTCCGGACGGAGCCCCCTCGGCTGTTTCTGTGGGACGATCCGGAGGAGCTCGCGGCCGCAGGCGTGCGCTTGCGATCCAGCGCCGAGTACGGCGCCGTCGACTTCGTCGTGCGGCAAACGGCGGCGGTGACGATCGCCGCGCGGAGCCCAGGTCTGGCCTTCCGCAACTCCCTGCTGGCGGGGTACGCCGTCGACACCTTCGATCCGGATCTCCTCGTGGGCCTCTTGAACAGCTCCCTGTTTCGGGCCCTGCACCTGAGCCGGCAGCGGGACGCACGTCAGGCCGCGTTCCCCCAGGTGAAGGTGGGGCATCTGCGGCGTCTGCCGCGACCGCCCGAGCACACGGAGCTGCGGGCCGCCGTGCGGAGCCTGTCCGCTCGCGCGACGGAGCTGCGAGCATGTCCGGCGGAGCTGCGTGTCGCGCTCGATACGGCGACGGCCCAGCTCTTCGGGCTCGACCAAGGAGAGCTGGACGCCGTGCGAAGGTTCTTGTCCGAACGCGTCGGCGGGGCAGCCCGACACGTGGAGCACGCTCACGGTTCGGAGGAGGCTCCCGCGGAGACGAGCGCCGCGGCGGAGGGAGCGGGGTCCCCTTAAAGAGAAACCCTCGAAGGCTGACGCCTCGAGGGTTTCTTCGTGGAGCCGAGGGGGATCGAACCCCTGACCTCATGACTGCCAGTCATGCGCTCTCCCAGCTGAGCTACGGCCCCGGTTTGGGTCGGGTGGGCTGGCCTCCCGTTGGGGCGCGGACTGTGGCACGAGAGTCCGCGTTTGGCGAGAGGAAAGTTAGTCGTGTCCGTGTCCGGCGTGATCGTCGACGGGGGACGGCTGCTCGACGACCCCAACGTCGCTCGCCGAATCCTCGACGACGTCCTCGCTGGCCTGGGCGATCACCGCGCCGAGGGCAGCCGTCAGGAAGATGAAGCCGCCGAGCAGCGGCATCCACCAAGGCGTGTGGGGCTCGTCCGGATCGAGCTCGAGCTCGTCGGGCTCGTGCGCGTGGTCGTCGCTCATGGGCCGCTTATCAGCGCTTCGGGGGACGGGGTCAAGGGGGAGCGCGCGGGACGACGCGCCCTCGTGTGGGTCCTGTGGTGCCTTGACCGCTCTCACCAGCGCCCCGTAGGCTCCTGCAGCCGAAATCTCGCCTCCGCGCAGGGTGTCGGCGACTTCGGACGCGACATCGATGGCACAAGCACAACAGCGTTACCGGGTGCTCGACCGCATCGCCGCCGGCGGCATGGCGGAGGTGTTCCGCGCCGAGAGCGCTGGTCTCGAGGGCTTCAAGAAGACCGTCGCCATCAAGCGCGTGCTGCCGCACCTGTCGGAGAAGAAGCAGTTCATCGGGATGTTCCTCGATGAGGCTCGGCTCAGCGCGCACCTGAGCCACTCGAACTGCGTGCAGGTGTTCGACATCGGTCGCGGCGACGACACGTACTTCATCGTGATGGAGTACGTCGATGGCTCCGACCTGAAGGGGATCATCGAGCACCTCCGCGAGACCAACGGCGTGATGCCGCTGGAGGAGGCCTGTCTCATCTGCGTGCGCATCTGCGAGGGCCTCGCGTACGCCCACGAGCTGCGCGATCCGTCGGGGCGCTCCCTGAACATCGTGCATCGCGACATGTCGCCGCCCAACGTGCTCCTCACGCGGCACGGCGAGGTGAAGATCGTGGACTTCGGTCTCGCCAAGGCGAACAGTCAGCTCGAGCACAGCGAGCCCGGGATCATCAAGGGCAAGTTCAGCTATCTGTCGCCGGAGGCAGCCCAGGGCAAGGAGGTGGACGCGCGCACGGACGTGTTCGCCGTGGGCATCATCCTCTGGGAGCTCCTGGCCGGCCGACGCCTCTTCCAGGGTGAGACCGATCTCGAGACGGTCAGGCAGGTGCAGAAGGCGGCCGTGGCGGACATCCGTCAGCTGCGCAGCGAGGTGCCGGACTTCCTCGCGAGCGTGCTGGCTCGAGCGCTGGCCGCGGAGCCGAACCAGCGGTACCAGACCGCGCGGGAGCTGGGGCATGACCTCAACCAGGTGCTGTTCCGCCTGCCGCGGGCGGTGTCGTCCTTCGACCTCGCGCGGCTGGTCGTGCCGGTGCAGCAGCAGCGGGCGACCGAGACGACTCGCAAGGCGACCGCTGGTTCGTTGATCGGCTCACTGATCGACGAGGCCCTCTTCGAGTTCACCTCTCTGCAGGACGGTGAGCAGCAGAGCGGTCCCAGCCAGGGCTCGGCGCCGCTCAACCTGGGGAGCTTCGACGCCGCGAAGGACTGGAGCGCGGATCTGGGACTCGGAGGCGAGCTCTCGACGGGGGACTCGGCGGCTTACCGGTACGAGCCGGGCAACCTCGCGGCCCTCGAAGAAGGCGGGCTCGCGGCCCTCGAAGAGGGACCTGAGTCGGCCCCTGGGAGCGCGCCGGCGCCCCTGGATGCCCGGGAGGCGCCTCCGGAGTTGCCTGAGGAGCGCCCCGCGAGGCGTGGCGGCCTCATCGCGCTCTTGGTCGTGCTCGCCCTGTTGGGCGGCGCGACGGGCGCGTACTTCGCGGGGGCGCTGCCCGCGCCGCTCCAGAACGCGCTCCCTCGTACGGGGAACTGAGGCCCGCTCTGAATCCGTCCCCGCCCCGGAAGGGGGGCGGGGACGAGCTCGACGGCGGGGTCCGATCACGGGCCGGCGAAGAGTGGTTCAGTTCTTGGCGTCGCTGTCGTCGTCGTCGTCGCTGTCGTCGTCG
>JAEWOQ010000181.1 GCA_023460875.1 Pseudomonadota bacterium | reverse complement strand
GAGTGAACGGCGGGTCACCGTGAGGTGACTCGCCGTTTTGCTGTGTGGAGCTGTGGTGGGCGGGCGTGGTGGGCGGTTCCGCCGCATGCGGGCCGTGACCAACTCGACTACACTGCCGCGCTAGTATGAAGCGACGCGCCTTCCTCAGCCTGCCCACCCTCTCCGCCGGCTCCCTCGCGGCGGCGGCGTTGCCGGCATGGCCGATGGCAGCGTGGGCCGATGCGGCCCCCAAGGAGGCCAAGTCGCGGTTCGCTTCCGAGGACTTGACGGCCCATGACCTCCAGGTGCCGGGAGAGCGCAGCTTGGCGCGCCGCGCCCTCGTCCTCGCTCCACGGCACATGAAGGCTGGCACGCGGCCGCGGGCGCTCGTGCTCCTGCACGGCTTGGGTGAGACGGGGAACGAGGAGCTCGGGATCCGGGCCTGGGCCGAGCTGTACGGCCTGATCACGGCGTACGAGAGGCTGCGGCGCCCGCCCCTCGAGCGGATCCTGCCGGGGGCCCGCTATCTCTCCGACGAGCGCCTCGACGAGCTGAATCGGTCCCTCGCGGAGCGCCCCTTCGAGGGGCTCTTGCTGGTCTGCCCGGTGACGCCGAACCCGCACAAGCCCGGCCCCGCCGCGCGCACCCTCGACGCTTACACGGAGTGGCTGTTCGACTCCCTGTTCCCCGCGGTGCGCGAGCGCGTCGGGCCGTTCTCGACGGTGGGCATCGATGGCTGTTCGCTGGGGGGTTACGCGGCGCTGGAGGTCTTCCTGAGGCGCCCGGGCGCGTTCGCGACGCTCGGCTCCGTGCAGGGCGCCTTCGGCGAAGGGCGGGCCGACGGCTACGCCAAGCGCATCGCCGCGGCGCTCGAGGGGAAGAGACCCGTGCCGGTCCACATCGAGACGTCGAGTCAGGATCCGTACCGCAAGGCGAACGAGCTCCTGGCGCGCCGCCTGGAAGGCTTAGGGGTGGCCGCGACGTTGCGCGTACCTCCAGGGCCCCACAACCAACCCTGGTTGCGGGAGATCGGGACGCTCGAGATGCTGCTCTGGCACGATCGACACCTGCGCTTCTCCTGAGCGCTCCCGTTGCCATTTTTTCGTGAGGATGGAGAGGGGCGCGGGAGCTCTGGAGGCTCTGGCGAGGGCGACGATTCCGAAGGAGGATAGCGGGCATGCGCAGCCTCCCCTTCGTCGTTCTCCCTTGGCTCGGACTGCTCGCCTGCTCGGTAGAGTCCGGCGGCGCTGGCCACGATGGGGACGGAACCGGCGGGTTCTCCACGGGAGGAGAGACCGCGGGCGCGACGGGCGGCAGCGGACCCGCGGACGGCGGAGGCGCGGCGGTGGGAACCGGAGGAACCGGAGGAACCGGAGGAACCGGAGGAGCGAGCGACGTGGGATCGGGCGGTGTGCCGGGCTCGGGAGGCGCAGGAGACGGGGCTGTCACGCTCGAGTGCGGCCTACCGGAGTTGACGGCGCCTTTGGGCGAGACGTCGGAGCTCCTCGATGTCGTGGCGTGGGCCGGTAAGCAGGGCGCGATCTCCTACACCTTGGACGACGGCACCTCGTCGCAGATCCAGAACTACGGCGCGCTCAACGCGCTGGGGGTCCCCTTCACTTTCTATCTCGTGACCAATTGGGGAGGGGCGCAGGACCCGATCTGGCAGCAGGCGCTGGCGGACGGTCACGAGATCGGCAACCACTCCCACACCCACCCGCAGACCGGGTCCGGATCCGACCTCGACACGGCGACCGCCTTCATCGAGATGAAGTGGGGAGTGACACCGCTCACGATGGCGGCGCCCAACGGGGACAACAGCTATCGCCCCCTGGCGTCTTCACGCTTCCTCTTCAATCGCGGGGTCGGCGGAGGTTCGATCGCCCCGGGCGGGACCACGGATCGGCACAACCTCCCCACGTACATCCCTCCCACCGGCGCCAACAAGGCGACCCTCGACGCCGGGGTGAGCTCGGCCGTGTCGCAGGGCCACTGGCAGACGGTGACCATCCACGGCTTCACGGGCGGAGCGGGCGGAACCGACGGCGCCTACCAGCCGATCCCGCTCGACAACTTCATCGCTCACGTGGAGGGGCAGCGCGACGGCGGCTTGGTCTGGATCGGCACGCTGCTCGACGTCGGCGCCTACTACATCGGCAAACAGCTGCTCGACGCAGCCGCCGCGGAGGTGGACGGCGCGAGCTCCACCTGGTCCTGGACGTTGCCCGATCACTTCCCGGCGGAGCGCTGCTTGCGCGTCCGGTCGAGCGGGCGCGTGTCCCAGGGTGGGGTGCCCATCGCGAAGGATCCGCTGGGCTACTACGAGATCGCCCTGGACGCGGGGCACGTCACGGTGGCCACGGACTGAGCTCCGCGGTCAGGGGGCTCCTGCGCGGGAGCTTGGACTCGAGGGATCGGGCTCGTTCCGCGGGGAGGGGCCTTGCTGGGGCGGGTCTCCGTGCCCCGGGCGCGGCCACTTGCGCCAGAGCTGCAGACTCCTCCAGAGGAGGGCGAGCCCGCTCCAGAGGCTCACCAGAGCGGCTGGGAAGGCCAGCGCACGGGGGAAGAGCGCGACCAGCACGGCGAGGACGCAGAGGACGAGGCCCACCAGACCCATCAGCCGCGCCTGGACAGGCCCCAGCACCCGGCGGCGGCTGAGGACGGCTCCCACGGCGTTGCCGAGGCGCACGGCGCCCGCCGCGACGGCGCTCGTGCTGCCAGAGCCTCGCCGCAGGGCGCCGCGAGGGCGTCGGGGTTGGCCGGGGGCGAACACCTTGCGGTGGTGCTCGAGGACGATCTCGGTCGAGTGGGCGAGATCGCGGAGGTAGAGATCCTCCATCTGGGCCGCGAAGGCGGAGTCCTCGATGATCGCGTCGAGCTCGTAGTTGCCGAACCAGCTGGCGATGTTGAGGTTCGTCGAGCCCACGCGCGCCCAACGCCCGTCGGCGACGGCGGTCTTGGCGTGCAGCATGGTGCCGTTCCACTCGAAGACGCGGATGCCGGCCTCGAGGAGCGCGCGGTACCCTGCCCGCGAGAACGGCTTGAGGAGCGGGATGTCGGTGGCGTTCGGGACCAGGAGCCGCACGTCGACGCCGTCCTGCGCCGCGGCGCGCAGGGCTTGGACGTAGGAGGTGACGCCGCTGTAGTAGGCGTCCGTGAGCCAGAGGCGCTCGCGGGCGATCGCGGCCACGAGCTGATCCACCCGCAGCATGCTGGTCGTGGCGGGCTCGCTCAGGACGATGCGCAGATCGACGTCGCCCGCGGGGGCCGGCGCTTCGAGCGCGTCGACGTCCGGCGAGCGGGGTCCCGTGAGCGTCCACGTGCGCGCGAAGGCCCGCGCTATCTCTGCGACCGCGGGGCCGCGGATCTCGACGCCGGTGTCGCGCCAGGGGTCGATGTTCCGCGCGGGATCGCCGAGCCACATCTGCCCCACGCAGAGCCCCGTCACGAACCCGACGGATCCGTCGACGACCAACGTCTTGCGGTGGTCGCGGGAGAGCCAACCGAAGGGGCTCGTGAGCTGCGGCGGGTTGTAGACCCGCACCTCGACGCCAGCGTCGCGGAGCCTCCTCCAGAACCCGCGCGAGGCCTTCCCGAAGTTGCCGAGCCAGTCGTACACGACGCGCACGGGGACGCCAGCGCGCGCGCGGGCGGCGAGGGCCTCGGCGAGCTCCTGCCCGAGCTCGTCGTCTTGGATGAAGTAGTTCTCGAAATGAACGTAGCGCCGGGCTGTGTGGATCGCCTCGAGCCACGCCGCGTAGTTCTCGGGGCCATCCACGAGCAGGCGCACCTGGTTGCCGCCGATGAGCGGGGCACCAGCGGCGCGGGAGAACATCCGATCGGCGAGCTCGCGGAGGTAGGCGAGCTCGGCGCGATCCTTTCGCGCTCCTCGCGTGACCTCCTCGAGCGCTCTTGCGGCGCGCTGTCCCTCGGGACCTGGCTCCAGACGGGGCATCTCTGTGGATCTAGTCGAGATCCCGGGCGAATGCGCGCCCCAGCGGGAGCGCTGCTTCGGGGGCGCAGACCGCAGGCCCGCTGTCTCCCCCTCGCGCGACGTGGTAGCCGTGAGGGACCTCGCCCATGGGAGACCTTCAGCCGATCCGCGCCGCCCTCGTCTACGACTTCGATGGGACCCTCGCGCCGGGCAACATCCAGGAGCACAGCTTGCTGCCCGACTACCTGAAGGTCTCGAAGGAGGAGTTCTGGAGGGAGGTGGGCGAGGCCAAGCGGGAGCACGACGCCGACCAGATCCTGGTCTACATGCAGCACCTCCTGCTGAGGGCGCGCGGCCTGCGGCTGCCCATGACCCGCGAGATCCTGCGCCGTTACGGGCAGGCGACCCGGTACTTTCCCGGGGTCGAGGGGTGGTTTGGGCGCATCGACGCCTACGCCGCCAGTAAGAACCTCGCCTTGGAGCACTACGTCATCTCCTCGGGCAACGAGGAGATGATCCTCGGGAGCTCGATCGCCGAGCGCTTCGAGAAGGTGTTCGCGTGTCGCTACTCGTACGACGCAGAGGGGAACGCCTGCTGGCCGGCGGCGGTGGTGAACTACACCACGAAGACCCAGTATCTCTTCCGCATCAACAAGGGGGTGCGGTCTTATTGGGACGACGAGAGCGTCAACCGCTGGGTCCCCATGGATGAGCGCTACCTGCCCTTCCAGCGGATGATCTACCTGGGTGATGGGGACACGGACATCCCCTCGATGAAGATGGTGCGGCACCAGGGCGGCTACTCCCTCGCGGTGTTCGATCCGGAGGAGTGGGAGTCGCCTGATCTCGTCACGCGGGCGAGGTTCAAGGAGCGCGCCTACAACCTCATCGCCGAGGATCGCGCCCACTTCGTCCTCCCCGCCGACTACGAGGACGGGAGCCAGCTCGACATCGCCGTGAAGGGCATCCTGGGTCGCATCGCCCGCGACGCAGGCTGGCGGGAGCAACCCGCGCCGCCCCAGGGTGCGCCGCGCTCGCAGCTCGCGGCGGCCCAGCCCGAGCGCGCTGGTCATGCCGAGCACCGCGCGCTCGCGCACGTCGAGGGCCCAGAGTCCGAGACATAGAGGCCGGAGCGCGGCGGGCCGCGCTCGCCCGGCGGCTGGGCGCAGGGCTGGTGGTGTGGGGGCGCCGCTCGAGGACCTTGCGCAGCTCCGGGGGGCGGAGCGCCGCTCTGGCGCCCGCTGATCCGCGCGGCAGGCCGTCGAACCGTGGCTCGCGGGTGAGCGCTGCTCGCGGGTGGTGGCTCGCGTTGCGACGGGCGGAAATGACAGAGGGCCTGCCAGCGGAGATGCGGGCGGGCCCTCGTCGGCCGTCGTCGGCCCTCGTCGGCCCT
>JAEWOQ010000180.1 GCA_023460875.1 Pseudomonadota bacterium | reverse complement strand
TTTGGGGGGGCCGGCGCGCGGGTGGCGGCGCCGGCTCCGGGAGATGGGCGCGGAGGGCCGCCTGGCTCTCAAGACGCCTCGGCGCCTCCTGTCCAGCCCTGGAGGAAGGGACGTGCTCGCGGTGATGCTCGCGGCGCTCCCGACGGCGCTGTTCGCGGTGGCCCTCACGGAGGTGGTTCGCCCCTGGCAATCGTCGCCGCTCGCCCAGGGCGTCGGCTTGGCCCTCACCGCCGTCGTCCTGCTGTCGACCCAGTGGGTGGGGCGCGGGCAGGTCGAGCTCCCTGGCTGGAGCACGGTGCTGCTGATCGGCATGGGGCAAGGTTTGGCGTTCTCGCCAGGGGTATCGCGGAGCGCCGTCACCATCGCCATCGCCCTCTGGCTCGGGCTGCGCCGCGATCGCGCCTTTGAGCTCAGCATGCTGCTGAGCTTGCCGCTGCTGCTGGGGGCCGCGCTGCTCCAGCTGCGTGAGGCGCTCGGGAGCTCGCAGGCGTGGCTCCCCGCCTCCCTGGGGGGAGCTGCGGCCTTTCTCGCCGCGCTCCTCTCGTTGGGACTGTTGCGGCGCGCCGTCGCGAGCCCCTGGTTCCCCTGGTTCGCGCTGTGGGTAGGGCCTCTCGCCATCGCGACCCTCGCCATGGCCAGGGTTTGGCCGGGGCGCTGAGCAGCTCGACCTGTCCCGCAGCCGCTCCGCCCCCTGGTTTACCCTTGCATCGTTCGGGTGGCTTGCTTGACTCGCGCCATGTCGGTCAACGGTTCGCCCAACCTCTACGCGGTGGTCCTCGCGGGGGGCAGCGGGACGCGATTCTGGCCCGCCTCACGCCGGCTCCGGCCCAAGCAGCTGCTCGCCCTCGGCAAGAGCCCATCGAGCCTCATCGCGGCCACGGTGCGGCGCATCGAAGCGCTCGTATCTCCCGAGCGGACGTTGATCGCCACTGGGGCTCACCTGGTCCAGGCGACGCGCGCCGAGCTGCCGTGGCTCCCCGAGAGCTCCTTCCTGGCCGAGCCTCGACCCCGGAACACCGCGCCGTGCATCGCGTGGGCGAGCGCCGTGATCGCGCGGCGCGATCCCGAAGCGCTCGTGATGGTGCTCCCCAGCGATCAGTACGCCGCCGACGAGGAGCAGTTCCGCGCGGTCATCGGGCGGGCCGTCGCCGCCGCGGCGGAGGGGCCGATCACCACCGTGGGGATCGTCCCGACGCGCCCCGAGACCGGCTACGGCTACATCGAGCTCGGCGAGGCGCGCGCAGGCGGTGCCCACCGCGTGGCGCGCTTCGTGGAGAAGCCCGACGTCACCACCGCGCGGAGCTACCTCGAGAGCGGGCGCTACCTGTGGAACAGCGGGATGTTCTTCTTTCAGGCGCAGCGTATGGTCGACGCGGTACGTCGACACCTCCCTGAGCTGGCGGCGAGCGTGGACCGCGTGATGGCGGCTCCCCGCGGGCAGGAGTCTGCGGCCGTCGCGGATCTCTTCGAATCGGCTGCCGCCGTGAGCATCGACTACGGGGTGATGGAGCGAGAGGAGGAGCTCAGCGTGGTGCCTGGGGCCTTCGGTTGGAACGATCTCGGCAGCTGGGAGAGCGCCTGGGAGGTCGCCGACAAGGACGCCGCTGGCAACGTGGGCTCGCCCGGGACGGTCTTCGTCGACTCGAGCGGCAACCTCGTCGCCGATCTGGGCGCGACGGACGCGCAAGAACGTCGGAAGGTCATCGCCCTAGTGGGCGTGCACGATCTGTGCGTCGTCGACACGGGTGACGCGCTCCTCGTGATGAAGCGTGAGCGCTCCCAGGACGTGCGGGAGGTGGTGGCCGAGCTCCAGCGTCGCGACCTGCAGGATCGAACCTGAGGCGCGCGCCGGGCTCTCCGCTGGGGCTCCGACGCCCCCCGTTCAGCGCCGCGGGCGACGGGGTCCGCGGCCGGCGCCGCGCGTCCGGGAGGTCGGCGTAGGGGGAGAGGCGCCCGCGGAGCTCCCGCTGGTGCCCTGGAGCTTCGCGATCTCGTCGCGTAGCCGAGCGGCGGTCTCGAACTGAAGGTTCTCTGCGGCGGCGAACATCTGCTGTCGGAGCGCCTCCAGCCGCTCCGCGATGGCCTCCGCGTCATCCCGCGCGGGCTTCTTACCCCTGGTGCTCGCGGGGCTCGCCGCCGTCGAGCCCTTCGGGACGGCGTAGTAGTCCGTCTGGCCGCTGGCGGGGTTGATGTCGAGGATCGCGCGGCGCACCGTCGCTGGCGTGATGCCGTGCTCCTCGTTGTAACGCTTCTGCACCGCGCGTCGCCGCTCGGTCTCTTCGATGGCGTACTTCATCGCGGCGGTGATTCGGTCCGCGTACATGTGGACCTTGCCGCGGGAGTTGCGCGCCGCTCGCCCGATCGTCTGGATCAGCGAGCGCGGACTGCGCAGAAAGCCCTCTTTGTCCGCGTCGAGGATGGCGACGAGGCTCACCTCCGGTAGATCGAGCCCTTCGCGGAGGAGGTTGATGCCGACCAGGACGTCGAACTCTCCCGCGCGGAGATCGCGCAGGATCTCGATGCGCTCCATGGTGTCGATGTCCGAGTGCAGATAGCGCACCCGGACGCCGAGCTCCGCGTAGTACTCGGTGAGGTCCTCGGCCATGCGCTTGGTCAGCGTCGTCACGAGGACGCGCTCGTTCTGATCCACGCGGAGTCGGATCTCGGTGAGGAGATCGTCTACCTGGCCGTCCACCGGGCGCACCTCGACCTCGGGATCGAGGAGGCCCGTCGGGCGGATCAGCTGCTCTACGATGCCGCCCTCGGAGTGGGCGAGCTCGTAGTCTCCCGGGGTGGCGGACACGAACACCGTGTGCCGCATGTATTTCTCGAACTCCTCGAAGGTCAGGGGGCGGTTGTCGACGGCGCTCGGGAGGCGGAACCCGTACTCGACGAGGGTGTCCTTGCGGGAGCGGTCTCCTCGGAACATCGCGCCGATCTGCGGGATCGTCTGGTGCGACTCGTCGATGATCAGGAGGAAGTCCTTCGGAAAATAGTCGATGAGCGTCGGGGGCGGGTCCCCAGGCGCGCGCCCCGTCAGGTGCCGCGAGTAGTTCTCGATGCCTTGGACGAACCCCATCTGCTCGAGCATCTCGAGGTCGTACTGGGTGCGCTGGGCGATGCGCTGCTTCTCGAGGAAGCGCCCCTCCCGGTCGTAGAAGCCCAAGCGCGCCTGGAGCTCCAGCCGGATCGCATCGATCGCCTTCTGCAGCTGTTGCTTGGGGGTGACGTAGTGGGACCCCGGATAGACCGCGTAGCTATCCAGCTTGCCGAGCACCTTGCCCCGCAGCGGATCCACTTCGCTGATGTCGTCGACCTCGTCCCCGAAGAACTCGATCCGGATCGCGGTCTTCTCCTCGTAGGCCGGGAAGATCTCGACCACGTCGCCGCGCACCCGGAACGTGCCGCGGTGGAAATCGACGTCGTTGCGCTCGTATTGGATGTCCACGAGCCGGCGCAGCAGGTCGTCCCGCGCGATCTCCTCCCCCTTGACGATCTCGATCAGCAAGCCCTCGTAGCTATCGGCGGAGCCGATGCCATAGATGCAGCTGACGCTGGCGACGATGATCACGTCGGAGCGCGAGAGCAGCGCGTGCGTCGCCGAGTGGCGCATGCGATCGATCTGGTCGTTGATGATCGCGTCCTTCTCGATGAACGTGTCCGTCGTCGGAAGGTAGGCCTCTGGCTGGTAGTAGTCGTAGTAGCTGACGAAATAGGCGACGGCGTTGTCCGGGAACAGCTCCCGCATCTCGCCGTACAGCTGGGCGGCGAGCGTCTTGTTGGGGGCCATGATCAGCGTCGGCTTGCCGATGTGCTGGATCACGTTCGCGATGGTGAACGTCTTACCGCTCCCCGTGATGCCGAGGAGCGTCTGGTGACGTTTGCCCTCGAGGAGTCCTCTGGTGAGCGCCTCGATGGCGGCTGGCTGATCGCCCTTGGGTTGGAATTCGCTGCGGAGGCGGAACGGAGAAGCCATGGGTGGTGTCGGTGGCGAGCGCCACGAGCCGCGGTGGGCAGAGGGACGTTCAGGGGAACTGCGCGAGGCGGGGGAGGCCGGTGTCCTCGGGCCACCCCCGCGCCACGTTGAGGGCTTGAATCGCTTGGGCAGAGGCGCCCCGCGCGAGGTTGTCGATCGCCCCCATCGCCACGACGAAGCCCGTCCGTTCGTCCACCGCGTAGCCCACGTGCGCCCGCGCAGAACCTCTTACCCACAAGGTGTCCGGGAGGCGCCCTTCGGGCAAGACGCTCACCAGCCCGGAGCCGTACAGGTCCTGGGCCGCCTCGCGGCACCGCTGGGCAGAGACGTCGCGCGCGACCCGCGCGTAGCAGGTCGTCAGGATGCCCCGGATGATGGGGACCAGCTGCGGTGTGAACGTGACCTTCACGTCGCCGCCGGCGGCCCGGGAGAGCTCTTGCTCCATCTCGGGCGTGTGGCGGTGCGTGCCTGCGACCTTGTACGGGCGAATGCCCTCGGCTGCCTCGGGCAGGTGCGTCGTGGCGTTCGCCTTGCGTCCCGCGCCGCTGACGCCGCTCTTGCCGTCGACGATGATGGGCTGGCTCCAGTCGATCAGACCGGCGCGCAGCAAGGGGGCGAGCGGAAGCACGGCGCTCGTCGGGTAGCACCCCGGGCCAGCGATGAGCCGCGCGCCGGGTAGCTCCTCCCGGTGGAGCTCGGGGCAGCCATACACGGCGCGCTCCAGGCAGTCGGGGCGAGGGTGTTCGCCGTACCACGCTTCGTAGGTGCTCAAATCTTGCAGCCTGAAGTCCGCTGACAGATCCACGACCTGGGCGCCAGCGTCGAGCAGCGCGCCGCCGATGCGCGCGCTGGCGGCGTGGGGCAGGGCAGTGAAGACGAGATCCAGCCGCTCGGCCACCCGCGGCGCGTCGGAGACCTCGAGGGCCTCGAGCTGCATCTCCGCCAGGCCGGTGACGCCCTCCGTGGACGGGATCACCTCCCGCAGGGGCTTACCGGCGTTCTCGCGCGCAGCGACATAGACCAGCTCGAGGTGCGGGTGGGCGTCGATCAATCGGATCAGCTCGGCGCCGGTGTAGCCGCCGGCGCCAACAATGCCTACGCGAAGTCGGGTCATGACTCTGAGTGGTTCGGCTGCCGGGCGGTCGCTCGGACGGCGCCCAGCGGTGGAGAGTGACAGGAAGCGGGGAGCGGTGAAAGGGGGCTAAATGAGCGACGCGGCCCGCCAGGTGGGGGCCGCGTCGTGAGAAGCTCGGGCAACCGTGCGTCGGTCAACGCTTGGAGAACTGGAACTTCTTGCGGGCCCCGGGCTGGCCAGGCTTCTTACGTTCCTTCTCGCGGGAGTCCCGCGTCAGGAAGCCGGCTCGCTTCAGGGTGCGACGTCGCTCGGCGTCCTCGCGCACCAGCGCGCGGGCCACACCGTGGCGGACCGCCTCGGCTTGAGCGCCGTGGCCGCCACCAGCGACGGTGGCCTTCACGTCGTACTTGTCCGAGAGCTCGAGGAGCTCCAGTGACTGCCGCGCGATCATGCGCGAGGTCTCCCGCTCGAAGTACTCGTCCGCGGTGCGGGAGTTCACGGTCATCACACCCGAACCCGGGGTGATCCAAATGCGCGCGACCGCGGTCTTGCGCTTGCCAGTTGCGTAAACGGCGTTTTCACTCATGGTGGCTCACCAAGATCACAGGGTCAAAGACTGGGGCTGTTGCGCGACGTGGGGATGATCGGTGCCAGCGTACACCTTGAGCTTCTTGAGCAGCTGGCGTCCGAGCACGTTCTTGGGAAGCATGCCCTTCACGGCGTGACGGATGGGCAGCTCGGGCTTGCGAGCGATGGCATCATCGAAGGTCACGGCCTTCAAGTGCCCGGGCACGCCGCTGTGCGAGTAGTACTTCTTCTGGGCGCCCTTGTTGCCCGTGACCTTCACCTTGTCGGCGTTGATCACGATGACGAAATCGCCAGTGTCCACGTGGGGCGTGAAGGTCGGCTTGTGTTTGCCGCGCAGCACGGTGGCGACACGGGAGGCGACGCGCCCGAGGGGCTGGCCGGCGGCATCCACGATCCACCACTTGCGTGCGGGCAAGGCTTCGGCAGGCTTGGCCTGGTAGGTTCGCATGACGGGTCCGTTTCTGAGGTTCAGTAGGGCCCGCCAAGCGCCTGACCAGGGCTCGCGGGGAGCTGCTGATGGAGTGACGCTCGGGTGGGCCCCATCCCGGGAGCGCAGCGAGCGAGATGCTCACCTGCCCGCCGGGCGGGTCTCCCTCGAATCCGGAAACCGGGGCACCACGCCGACCGATCCCCAGGATTCAGGGGGTGGCTGTCGTAGCTTCGAAGGCCCCGGGCGTCAAGAAACGGCGGCGCAGAACCTACGGTGTGTGCACTCGACGCCCGATGGTAACCGATGGTGCACTCGGCGATCCATGTAATCGGCGAGCTGTGTGACCCCGAGCTGTGTGTGTGGCGGGGGCCAGGCGGCGCGCAGAGCATCGAAGGAGCTTCGGGCAGGTCCCTGCGGCTCGTGGCGCGTCCCATGCGCTCGGTCGCTCGGGAGGCTTCGGTGTTGGCCGCCGCTGGAGCAGGCGCGGTATGGGCGGCGTCGGGGAATTCCCGGGAGGGGTCGCGCTAGCCACTGAAAGCCTGCACAATTCTAGGGGCTTGCGTCGCGAGCCTTTCCCTCATGCCTCCCAGTCCGCAAACCCGACTCCTCGACAAGATGGTGGCCGACGGCCTCATCACCCCGGAACAACGCGAAGCGACCCTGAATCACCTCCAGGCCTTCGGTGATCGGCTCGAGGAGGCGTTGCTCGACACCAACGCCGTCACGGAGGCCAACCTGCTCAAGTACCTCGCCGGGGTCTACCGCACGCGCTTCGTGTCGACGGAGAAGCTGGCGAAGGCGGACATCGACCGCCTCACCCTGGACAAGGTCCCCAAGAAGCTGGCCGTGCAGCACGGTGTATTTCCGGTGCTGTTCGACGGGAAGGGGGGCGTGCTCAGCGTGGTCACGGCGGACCCCCACAACGCGATGGCCCTGGACGAGATCAAGCTCGTGTCTGCGGTGCGGGAGGTGCGCGCCTTCGTCGCTCGTCCGCGGGCGGTCAAGGCGGCGATCGCCAAGGCATACAGCGGCGACATCCACGCGTTCGCGACCCTCGACCGAGACGCCCACCAGCAGTTCACCTCGATGCTCGACGTCTACGAGCGCAACCTGGTGACGGACGAGAGCATGGCGGTGGCGCTCGCTCGGGAGGATCGACCCCGAGAGCGGGTCCTGAGCGGCGAGGAGCTCGAGGGAGGCTCGGGCGCGACGGCGCGCGGGGTCCACGACAAGGGCTACTTGGAGACGTTGAATGTCTTGGTGAGTCTCCTCGAGAACTCACGGCAGGATCTCCGTGGTCACTCCGCCCAGGTGGCGCGGCTGATCCGGCAGCTCGGCGAGCGCATCGGGCTCACGGAGAGCCAGCTGAGCTGCCTACAGATCGCGGCGTTCATCCACGATCTCGGCAAGGCGGGCGCCTATCACCTGACGTCCCTGAACGTCGCGGAGTACGAGGGGCACGCCGCCTCGGCGCGCAAGGTCGTCCACTCGCCTGTCCAGCTCATGGAGGCCGTCGGGCTCCCCCACGAGGTCCGTCACGCGGTCGAGGGCATGTACGAGCGCTTCGACGGGGCGGGGTTGCCGAAGGGGCTGAAGGGCAAGGACATCCCCCTGGGGGCGCGGGTGCTGGCCATCGCGGACACCTACGCGGATCTGACGCAGAACCCGCGGAACCCTTTCCGGAAGCGACTCAACCCGGTCGAGGCGTGCGACGTGCTCGAGCGCTACAAGGGGACGGTCTTGGATCCGAACTTGGTGGACCTGTTCCGACACACGGTCTCCGGTGAGGACCTCAAGGCGCGTCTCCTCGCCAACCGCCACCGCGCGCTCATCATCGACTCCGATCCGGAAGAGATGACGGTGCTCGAGCTGCGCATGGTGGAGCAGGGCTTCGAGGTGCAGCAGGCGCGCACGTCGGATCAGGGCCTCCAGCACCTGCGCTCCGGTGAGTTCGAGCTGGTGGTGAGCGAGCTCGACTTGAAGCCGCACGATGGCTTCGCCTTGCTCGGGGAAGCACGGAAGCACGCCTGGGGTCAGAAGCTCCCCTGGATCATCCTGACGAGCCGGGCAGCCAGTGAGGACGCGCGACGGGCCTTCGAGCTCGGCGCGTCGGACTTCATGGTCAAGCCCTTCTCCGCGGACCTCCTCGTCGCGAAGCTCAAGCAGGTGATGGAGCGCGAGGCCGTCGCTCGGGGCACCAGCCGCGGCGTGTCTGGCTCACTC
Organism: Pseudomonadota bacterium; assembly: GCA_023460875.1. Taxonomy (GTDB): domain Bacteria; phylum Myxococcota_A; class Polyangia; order Polyangiales; family Polyangiaceae; genus NIC37A-2. The sequence goes on along the minus strand of JAEWOQ010000180.1, from coordinate 10,777 downwards.
CTGGAGATGGGGCTCCCGGACATGGTCCAGGTCCTCTGGCACGGCCGCAAGACCGGGTCCCTGAAGATCCGCGCCGCCAAGGAGACCGGCGAGATCCATTTCGTGGACGGCCAGATCTGGAACGCCATGTGGAGCACCTCGCGCGGCGAAGAGGCCTTCTACGCCATGCTGACCCTGACCGATGGGTCGTTCTACCTCGATCCGAACTTCAAGGCGGACGCGCAGGTGATCCAAGCGAGCCCGGAGGCGCTGCTCCTCGAGGGCATGCGGCGGCTGGATGAAGGCGGGCGCTGAGCCCATCGCAGCTGAGCCCATCGCAGCTGAGCCCACCGCTGAGCCCATCGCAGCGGGAAGAGCGGTCGCAGCGCGAAGGCGCGGTCGCTGCCCGAGCACGTTTCGTCGCGGTCACGCCGAGTAAGATGTAGGGGGAGGTGTGGGTCCCGGCCACCGAATCGAAAGTAGTTCTCCGGAAAATGGTAACTTGGCTGTGAGTTGAAGTCGTTGCGTGTAGGTGTTTGGCGTTGCCGGATTGCAATGGACGCCGCGCAGTTCGTCCACACGCGCTCGTTGCGGCAGTGGCGCCGAGTTGGGGGACGAAATGCCCGCTGAGAGCACTCGGAGGGTCGCGTGTGCGTTGAAGGGCGACCGCGCAGCACGCCTGGAGCGCAGCACGCCCGGAGCGCAGCACGCCCGGAGCGCAGCACGCCTGGAGTGCAGCGCGGCGGCAGGCTGTGCAAGGCAGCAGGGCTGCGTAGCGGTAATGGTCTGTCGGTGCTGAAATGTGCGCTCGATGCGCGGCCGGGGAGGTAAGCGAACGACAACAGAGGTAAGAGGAATGATTATCGCTCGAGGGACGCTCGTGCTAACCTCGATGAAGCAGTACCCCCGGGCCCGTTCAAATGCCGCCACCACCCCTCCTCGGATACAATAACAACGTCCGCCACAGGGGCCGGGTCTTCCATATTCAGACGGAGGACTCGGGCGTCGCCAACCCGCGCATCATGACCCACCTGTTCGCGGACGGAGGGCGGATCGTCAAGTCGACGCGGACGGACTACTCCGAGCACCTGGGGCGCTCCGATCTGGTGGAGACGGTGCGGGCGCTCATGAAGGAGCAGCACAAGGCGATGTTCGTCGCGCTGCGCGGGGGTGAGCTCGACACGTTGATCGGCTTCGAGCCTGAGGCTCCTCCGTCGAGCCTGGTGGGGGCAGCCGTGCGCGCGGCCGCGGGCTCCCTGACGTCGAGCTCCCGGCCCGCCGGAGCGACGAGCAAGAGCCAGCGCCCCAAGCACAACCCGGAGAGCGGCGTGCAGCGGGCCGCGGACGCGGAGAGCCGCAGCTACGCCGCCCCCCGCCCGGCGACGATCTTCGCGGAGGCGCCCGTTCGAGACAGCCTCTTCGGGGAGACGGTGATGGAAAAGTCCCTCGACGAGACGATCCTCAGCTACCTCTCCGAGGACGCCGAAGCCGCGGACGGCAGCCGCTGAGGCGCGGGGTTCACCCTGCTTGATTCTGGCGTCGGCGCATGGCAACGTCCCCGCCCGCTCCGCAGGCCTCACGGCTCACCGCAGGGCGGGGCCCCGGGGCGCCCCACGAGGGACGCCCTCGGTCGAGTTCTCAGGGCGAGGTAGCCAAGTGGTTAGGCAACGGTTTGCAAAACCGTCACACGCCGGTTCGAATCCGGTCCTCGCCTCCCAGAAAGCAGCTGAAAAAGCCGGGCAAAGTGCCCGGCTTTTTTCGTCCCGGGGAACGGCAGCGGTCGTCCAGGTCGCACACCTGGGCCGGGCCAGGTAGGCGCTAGGTAGGCGTTCACCAGGTCGGTGCCGCGAAGCGACGCTCGGGGCGGCCGAAGCGGTAGCCCTGCAGGAGGTCGCAGCCGACGTCGAGCAACAGGTCGCGCTCCTGCATGGTCTCCACCCCCTCCGCGAGGACGCAGTATCCCAGGTCCTGGCACACCTCCGTGAGGGAGCGGATGAGCCGGCGCTTGACGCCGCTCTTATCGGCCTCGTGCACGAGCGACATGTCGAGCTTCACTACGTCCGGCTCGAGCTGGATGAAGCTCGACAAGCCCGCGTAGCCCGCGCCCAGATCATCGATGGCGATGCGGCATCCGGTCGCCCGTAGGGAGGCGATCCTGTTCCCCGCGGCTGGCACCGTGTCGAGCGACGCGCGCTCCGTCACCTCGAGGACAATGCGGTCCAAACGGTCTGGCCTCTCCAAGAGATCGTCGAGCAACGCGTCGTCCGAGAGATCGTGGGGATGGAGGTTCAGGAACAACGTCCAGTCCTGATTTTCCGTGAGCGCGGCGAGGGCGAGGTGCCGGGCTCGTTGCCCCAGGTCCCCGAGGCGCCCCAGCCGCTCCGCCGCGTCCAGGAGCGCTTCCGGCTGACCAAGCGATGGCTCCGCGCTGCGCATGAGGGCCTCGTAACCGAACAGCGTCCCGCTGCCCGCGGTAATGATGGGTTGAAAGGCAATCCAGAGCCCCTCGAGCGCTCGCTCGAAGGCCGCCTCCAGAGCGACGCGGGTGCCCTCGCCTGCGTGCGTCCCCAGCTCGTGCAACGCGACCCGCTTCGTCGCTGCCAGGCGGTGGAGCTGCACTGCGCGACGAACGACCTTTAGGAACTCCTTGGCCGGGACAGGCTTGAGCAGGTACTGGAGAGCTCCATAGTTGACCGCCTCGGTGGCGCTCTCGAGCGTCGGCGCCCCCGTGAACAGGATCACGGGGACGTCGAGATCATGCTCTCGTATCCGGCGGAGCAGCTGGACTCCGTCCATGTCCGGCATGCTGATGTCGGTCACGACGACGTCGAAGTCGACCTCCGAGGCGCGACGTAGCGCGTCCTTCGCGTTGCCGTGCGCTTCGGCCACGAACCCGTGGCTGGTCAGCAGCTTCTGTAGCGCGGTCGCTATCGCAAACTCGTCATCCACGAGCAGGACGCGACCCGACGATGGTGGATTCACGGCATCCCCTCCCCGTGAACGATCGCCCAAGGTGTCGAGTCGGTCAAATCTGGAGGCGACGCTCGGCGACGAGCTCCTCGAAGAGCTGGCCAAGGTGATCGGCGTGAGCCTGCCAAGAGTAGCGCTGTTGCACTAGCTGTCTGCCCTCGAGCCCGAGGCGTGTCCGCAACGAAGGGTCGGCCATGAGCTGCTCAATCGCCCGCGCGAGCGCGGATGTGTCGCCCGTGGGGACCAAAAGGGTGTGACGCCCATGCTCGAAGATGGCGCGCATGTTCTCCGTGTCGAGGATCAGCGTTGGCTTACCGCAGGCGAGATACTCGAAGACCTTCAGGGGATCGAAGAACATGCCATGACTGGCCAGCGCCTCGTGACGGGACGGATCGTAAGCCGCAGTGCAGGCGTCTGCGATGGAGATGTATTTCGGCACTTCCTCGTAGGGCACCACGCCCGCGAAGCGAACGCGGTGCCGTTGACCGAGATCGTCCGTGAGGCGCTCGATCTCCTCCCGCGTCTTCCCGTCGCCGACCAGCAGGACCTTGAGGGGGTTGGCTACGTCCGCACGGTCCAGCTCGGCGACCGCGCGGACCAAGATGTCCAGGCCGTGCCAGTGGTAGAAGGCTCCGGTGTAGACGAGCAGGAAATCCGACGGCGCGAAGCCCAGCCGCTCGCGCAGTCCGGGCGTGGAGATGTCCGGACGGAAGCGCTCGATGTTGGCTCCCCAAGAGACGCGCACGACTTTGTGCTGGTACTGCTCGGGGACGAGGTGGGGCGCGGTGGTGATGAGGCGCGCAGCGCCACGCCAGGTCAGGGGCGAGACGTCCGTGTCGAGCACCATCGAGATCACAGGGACGCGGAGGGCGCGACCCAGCAACACCCCCGCCCCTCGCGCGCTGAAGCGCTCGTAGATGGCCTGGGGCCGGAAGCGCCGCGCGGCGGGGTAGATCGCCGCGGCGTGGAGCGGAGCCAGGGCGGCAGCGGAGCCGAGGCCGATCCCCAACGTGTCAGGTCCATGGGAGCCCCGGCGCGCGGCCAGGAGCACGTCATGGTGCTTGCGTAGGCCAGCGACGACCTCCGTGACGTGGGTCGAGCCACCGTTGGTGCCAGGTACCGAAATGTTGGGTGCGACGAAGAGGAGGCGCATCGAAGGGGCGGGGGGCGAAGGGCAGAGCGCGCGTCGGGCGCCGGGGGCTCAACCCTCGCACAGCCCGCCGCGGCTGCACAGCGCACAGCGGGAGGCTGGTGACTACCCCGGTGCTGACCTTACTGCGCTCTGCGTCGCCTCGCCGACTAGGCCTCCGCCTCCCACCGTATGTTCGGCGTTGGCCGGCACAGCGCGGCGCCTCTGTGCCGCTGCCGCGCCGGCCTTTCTCCAGGAAAATCCAAAGGACCGCCGGCTCCGCGGCACCTCAGACGCCTTCGTCCCGGAACCCTTGGGACTCCCGCGGATCGAAGCTCTCCACACCCCTCGGGACGTCCCTGGGTGCGTTCGCGGCGAGGGTTCCGCTCTCACCGATCCCCTCGAGCCGACCCTCACCGGTTCCTCCGGTCTCGGCTTGGCTGCTCGTCTCGGCCTTGGCGCTCTGCAGAGCCTCCGAGCCGATGGCCTTCGCCTTGTCGCTCGCTTCGTGGGCAGCATGGCGGGCCTGCGCCTTGAGCTCCTGCCCCTTCGTCCCGAGCAGCTCATGCTCCTTGCGGGACATCGGCGTCAAGGCCGCGGCTGCGGCGCCCAACGCTAGGCCGAGCCCCGCCAGGATCAGCGGCTGCTCGTGGACGAGATCGCGGCCGCGCTCTCCGGCCTGCCGTGCTCGAGCGCTCATGTGACGCCACTCCTCCTGTGTGTGGCTGCTCATGTCGCGGGCTTTGGTCCGCGTCGCTTGCAGCTTGCCGCGGACGTTCTCGCCCAAATCGTGGGCCCCGGCGCGGAATCTATGGGCTTTGTCTTGCGCCCCCTCTTTCATCCCGCGTAGTCGATTGGAGGCGTCCCGCGCTCGGTCCCGCGCACGACCCCCGGCACTCTCGCTTTCTTCCGTCCCCTCGGGCTTACCTTCGACCAAGTAGCCCTGCCGACGTTGGCGTGAGTCCGAATAGATCAGGTAGCCGAACCCGGCACCAATCAAGACGACCGGAATCGGGTTCTCCTCCACAGAGCGGCTCAGGTTCTTGAAAAATCGACCGGTACCAGTTCCCCCCCGCAGGGCCTCCCAGGCCTGGTGGAGGAGCTGCCCCGGTTGCAACTGATTGCCGAGGGCCTGCAGGGTCGAATGGATCTCACCCCGAATGTCTCGCAGGTCCGACTGGATCTCCTGTGAGCTACGCCGGGCCATGGCGTTGCCGTTCGTGTACTGCTCGTACGTCATGAGTCCTCCCCCCATGATCCCAGCCGCTGCTTGATGAGGCGGCCATCGGCCTTCGCTTCATCAATCGAGCGGTTCGGCTTCAGGTTGTGCGGTTCGACGCGCTTTTTGCCAGCTGCGATCATCGCCCCGCCGATGATCGCGGCGACGGCGCCGACGATGAGGAACGCGACCCAAGACGTCATCACCAGGCTCAGCGCCAGCGCGGCCGCGGAGAAAAGCAGGATGACACCTGTCAGCAGCACCGCCGTGCCGCTCACCATGGACGCGACGCCGCGCTCTGCTTGCGCGACCTTCTCCGACATCTCCGCCCGCAGCAGCTGCGCTTCTCCGCGTAGGAGCGCCTGCGACTCGCGACCGAGCTCTCGGAGCAGGTTCGTCACCGGCCAATCGCCCCGCCGCTCGGAGCTGATACGTTCTTCGGCGCGTCCTGCGTCGCCGCGCCAATCCCTTGCCTCAGTTTGTGGTTCCATCGTGCCTCCCCTCACGTGGTGCCGTATGGGCGCTCGCCCTCACTCTCCGGTCCGGTCAGGTTCAGCGTCTCCGTCGTGGGGATCGCTGGACTGGGGGCCAGTGTGGCCTCGCCCTCCTGCCGTTCAAACTCCGGTTGCTCGAAGTCTTCTTCTGTGAGCGCGATGTCAACTTCGCGCTCGCTTCGCAGCTGGCCAGACTCACTCCGCAGCTGGCCAGACTCACTCCGCACTTGGCCCGCGTCACTCCGCAATAGGCGCGTCGCGAAGAAGCTGGCGGCGATGGCCGCGCCAAAGAACAAGAGCGGCTGCTCACGCCCGAAGTTCTCTACCTGCGCTAGGAGCTCCCGCGGCCCCTTGCGCTCCATGGACTTCGCCGAGCGGTCACAGAAGCTAGCGACTTGCCTCACGGTGTCCGTGAGGGCGCTGTCGTTCTTCTCGAGCTCATGTGCCGAGACCTCGAGCGCGCCGCCCAGATGGCCCAGCTCCTTGGCGACCATGCCCTTCCGCGCCGAGACCTCGGAGTCGAGGCGCTCCTTTGCCTCGCTGGCGAGCTGGTGCGTCTCTCGCTTCGCCGTGTCCTTGGCGGCGTCAGCACCGCTCTGGACGTCGGACAGCGGGCTCTTCAGCTTCTCCGTGTGTTCTTCTTCCATCCCCTCATCCCCCCCCAGGATCGTTACCCGTCGGTGCGACGGGTGGTGGTCTCCCTAAACCGTAGCACCGTGCTCAGCGTGAGCCCGTCGAGCCGTCGATTCGTTGGCGGAGGCGCCGGACGAAGAATGTGGTTATCAAGCGAGTCAGCTACTCTACTCCTGGTTGCGCTCATGAGAAGGCTCTTTGCTGCTCGAGCGGAGCCCATGAGCGTCAGCGCTAAATCTTCATTGGGCCAACGCTCATGCGCCATCGAGAGTCAGAACTTCGTGGAAGTACAGGGTATCCCCTGCACAAACCTGCGTTCTTCCAGCCGGGGTCTGGCGGTGGGGTACGTCGCGGGGGTGGAATCAGGGCGATACCGGCGCGTGCGGAGCGGGCTGCTCTTCAGGCGGCGGGAGCCAATACGGTATGACGTGGATGACCTCGGCCAGACCTCGGCCAGGTAGGTCTCCGGGTCGAGCCCGTGGAGTTTGCAGCTGGCGATCGCGAGAAGAGGTTCGCCGCGGGACGTGGCGTGATCGTCCGAGCCGCAGAAGAGCCAGTTCTTGCGCCGTGAGCAAACGCCCACCGAAGTCCGACTCGACCACGACATCGACGTCTGCGACCCGGACCACCAGAATCCGCCTGGCGGCTCCGCGACGTGCACCCGAGGTTCAGCGCGCTCAACCACCAAGCAAGCGTCTTCGCCCGGTAGTCGTTCCCGCTCGCAAACTCCTCAGCTCCGCCAGAACGTCGGTTCGTGCAGGCGATACGGCGAATCGCTTCTCGAGAGTGCTTCTCCCGCCTGGATAACCTGAGCTGACTCTCGCAGGCCCAGTCGCCGTCGTCACTATAGGCGCGGGGAGGTGTTGCAATTTAGATTCTGCTAACTGCATACCGGTAAGGTGTTAGATCACTCGTTCCGCCTTTGTCCCGTGTCCCCGCTTTGGTCGGATGCGGTCGAACAGGAAGCGCCAATCCTCGCGTTCAACTTGCCCGGTCAACGTGCCTAACACTGCGAAGCCCCCCAGGAGAATCAGGCTTACACCACCGAGCGTCGGGGCGGGACCAAAGGAGCTCTGCCATTTGAAGAGCACGGCTGGGACTGCGGTGGCCGCAACGACCAGCGCCACGCGCGTAAAGTTTCCCAGTGGGAAGACGTCGCGCAGAGGGACCCCCGAAGCCCGCGAGATGCACCAGCAATAAAAGACGACAGTTGGTAGAAATGCTAGGACCGTCCCGAGGGCCGGTCCTAGAAAACCAACTGTGAGCACTAATGGTACGCTGAGCAGAAAATTTGAACCAAAAGATAACAGCGCCGCTTGAAGCACTAGCTGCGGGCGTCCGGCCGCCACGATCATCGTTCCGAACGCCGCAACTCGCCCGAGCGTCAGGATGGAATACAAGCGGAATACAGGAGCCGCGTCCAGGTACGCAGAGGTGAAGAGCAGCTCCATGACCTCCTCTGCTGCGATGACGAAGATGGTCATCACGGGGAGGACAATCAAGGAGACTTTTTTGATCGTGAGGCCCCAAAGAGCTACAGCCTCTCGGGCTCTGCCTGTCTTACAGAGTTCGGCGAAGCGGGGCGCGTACGCAGTGCCCACTTGATACGGCACGTCGTTCACAATCGGCACCTGCCAGGCGCCTGCCTGGTAAATGGCGAACCCTGCGGCTGGAAAGGTGAAGAGGATGAGGTAGCGATCCAGCTGCTGATTGAGCATGGACACTATATCAGTAGCCCCGAGGGGAAGCGCAAAGGAGAGTAGCTGACGCCGTGACAGGGGGCTGGAGGCGGTAGGGACAGACTTGTAGAGGAAGCGCAGGACAAGTACGAGAAGGGCGGTGGAACGTAGCACGCCGACGGCAACATAACAGGTAGCCACCATCCAGACTCCGAGCCCAAGAGCTACCGGAATGAGTACGGCCAGACTGTTGCTGAGGGCGCGTAGCACTCCGATGATTGCGACCGGACGCGAATGGCCCTCCGCGACCAGCAGATTGGGCAAGAGCCTGGAGGGGAGATCGACCACTGGCAGGAGCGCGAAGAGCAAGAGCGGTCGCAGGGACGTGGCGGACTCACCGGTCAGAGATACGAGGAGGTGGTCCGCGCAGAACCCGATTCCGGCGAGCACGACCCCTGCGAGGGCGCCGAGGCTGCTCAGGACGCCAACGGAGCGGTAGGTGATTGCTCGCCGTGCCGGCGCATTGCGCGAGGCCAGCTGGTACATCAACGTTTGCGGAAACCCCGACGTCAAAATCAGGGCCACCGTGTCGTACACCAGCAGTAGGGCGAGGAGGCTCGCGACGTCGGCCTTGCCGAGCAATCGCACTACCGTCAGCGGGATGACCGCTGACGATAGGGTCGCGAGGGCCGTGCCGATAACGAGGACCGTCGCGTGTTCTGCGCTACGCGCCCGTCCAGTCGACTGCTGCGCGCTGCCCACCGGTCAAGCCTTGCGCACGAGGCAGATCTGTCCCTGATGCCAAGGTTCGAGGAACACTGCCCGACCGAGTGCACGCACCGCCTCATGGTACTCCGGGCGTTGAGCGTCGTGGAGTACGATGATTCCTCCCTGCCGGAGAAACTCGAAACCCGCCTTCAAGCAGAAGCACCGAGCACGCCCGTCGACCAACACGAAGTCGAAAGTCTGTCCAAGGGACGCCGGGCGCTCGACGTAGCTGCGCAGCAGCTCGGGCTTGCGTTCCGCTTCGGCGTCCCAGGCGATCTGCTCTTTCCGCGAGGCGCCGGCTGCCAATGGCTGGTCTGCGGGCACGTGGTGGAGTTCGAGACGAGGATCCTGGACGAGCCCGCGCACCCGATCCGCCCACTCACCGTGATGTTCGACGGACACGTAGCGTTCGATGAACGGAAAGCGCTCCAACATTTCACGCGTGCTCCCCCCGCTGCCCCACTCGAGGCAAACCCGGGGGGCGAGAACCTCCACGATGGCCGTGAGCTGGGAGAGCTCGACGGGATGCATGTACACGGGGAGGGCCTTCTGGGCAGCTGAGGCGGGTGACAAATCGGGGGGTCTCCTGAGCACGACACGCCCGGCGGAGGGGGGTGCCGGCGGAGTCTCGCGGGGGTCAGAGGCGAACGCAAGTGCCGTCCGAGCGGCGCATGCAGGTGGCAAGCAGCGAGGGTGCCAGGCAGGGCTTCCGTCTAGACCCCGAGGAAGGTAGCGACGACGCGTTCCCACCCTCGTCGACTCGCCTCCGGCGACGCGTGGCGCTCGCTCCAGACCCGCGGTCGATAGGCGCGCGTCCCGAGGGAACTCACGAAGTCCCCGAACGCTTCGACCAGTCGCTGGGGTCGGCGGCGAGCCTCCCCGGGGTCGACCAGATACACGTCCTTCGGGCCGTCGGCGTCTTGCATCAGGCCAACGCGGGTGAAGAAGCACGGCAGGTTCATGGCCATGGCCTCGTTGCAGACGATGCTATTGCCCTCGTAGCGGCTCAGGTGCACGAAAGCTTGGGCGCTCCGCATGCGGGCGGGGACTTCTTCCGGGCGGCAGTCGAGCGCCTCGAACTCCCAGTCGGGGAATGCCCGGGCGAGGTGCTCCACGAGGTGCTTGCCTTTGTGTTCCGTCCGCGCGTCGTGCAGGACGAGCCGAGGCCGCTCGCCCGTGAGGCGGCCGTCGAAGCGGTCGAGATCCACCGGATGATAGATGACGTGCTCGGCGCGGTTGCCGTGAAGACGCCCGAAGGTCTCCGAGATCCACTGGGCGCAGGCCACCCAGGTGACGTTGGGCCTGCGCGCCGCCTTCGCCTGGAGCCGGAGGCGCTTCAGGTCGCCCCAGTTTCTGGTCGAGGCGAACTTCACCCGGGCGACCCCGTGCTGAAACCCGATGACCGGGACGTCCGCGGGAAAATCCAAGACGAAGTGGTTGTCGCAGACCACCGGTAGCCGCTGTCGTCGGACCCGCTCGACGTCCAGGGTCGCGGGTGTCATGAACTCCACTTCTTCGAAGATGAGGCCCAGGCTTCGAGCGAAGGTCTCCACGCCACCCACGTGCGCACGTGGGTCTTGCTGCGAGTAGTGGACGATGCGGTAGGGAAGCAGAGACACGCAGCGATAGTCGTTGCCCGCCGTCGGGTCCGCAACCTCCCAGCCTCTGGAGCACCAAGGTGGCTCTTCCAGCGGGGGAGGCAGGGCACATCCCCGATGCCGAGGAGGCCTGAATCCAGGGGGCCGCGCCTCGTTCACGTCCGCGTCCACTCTTCCGAAGTCTCGCAGCTGACCGAAGGGGGATCCCGTGTCGATGCCTCGTTCGGTCCGCGTGCGCTGGAGCAAAGCTTCGTTGGTTCGTTCGCTCGTGCTTACGTGTCGACGACACGTCGAGAGCCCCACCACAC
>JAEWOQ010000179.1 GCA_023460875.1 Pseudomonadota bacterium | reverse complement strand
CCGCTGCGCGCCGCGAGCTCTCCCATGGCCCGGTGTTCGCGCTCCGTCGCGGCGCCGAGCTCCCGCATCTCCCCGAGCACGAGCCAGAGCCGCCCGCCGCGGGCGTCCGCGAGCTCGCGGGCCGTCTCGACGCTCTTGCGCACGCTCACCGGGTTGGCGTTGTAGCTATCGTCGAGCACCAGGCAGCCGTCCCCCAGCACCACGCGGGCGAGTCGCCCCGCCTCGCCGACCTGCTGGAGCGCGCGGGTCAACAGCGCTCCATCTACGGGACGTCGCTCCACGCACTCGGCGACCGTCCACGCGGCCACTGCCGCGAGCGCCCCAGGCTCGCCGACGAGCGGGCACTCGAACGTCACCTCGCTGCCATCGCTCCGCGCGGCCGTCACACGCACGCCGTCGTGACCCAAGAGCTCACGCTCGAGCAGGCGGTAGCTGCAGCCCTCGCTGGAGCCGTAGAGCAGGCGCGTCGCCGCCGGGCTCTGCTGCACCTGCCGTCGCACGCGGAGGTCGTCCCCGTTGCCGACGGCGACGCCACCGGGGCCGAGCGCCGCGACCAGCGCCCCCTCCTCGGCCTCGATGGAGTCGAGATCACCGAGGCCCTCGCTGTGCTCGAGGTCCACGAGGGTGAGCAGGGCCACGTCGGGCTCGCACACCCTGGCGAGCGCGGGGACCTCGCCGATCCGGTTGGTGCCCACCTCGAGCACGCAGAGCTCGTGCTCGTCTCGGACGGCCAGGAGCGTGAGCGGCAGCCCCACCCGGTTGTTCAAGTTGCCGGGGGTGGCGTGGACCCGCCCAGGACGTACAGCGCCGAGCACGGCGCCGACCGTCGACCGCGTCGTCGTCTTCCCCGCGGAGCCGGCGATCGCCACCACGGTGCCGCCCCAGCGCCGTCGATGCGCCCGCGCGAGGGCTCCGAGCGCCTCCAGCGTCGACGGCACTCGGACCACCGCCAGATCGGGCGCGGAGGCAGAGACCTCACGCTCCACGACCAAGCAGCGGGCCCCCGCCTCCGCGGCTCGCTGAGCGAGCTCGTGGGCATCGAAGCGCTCCCCCACGAGGGCGACGAAGGCCTTGCCCGCGACGGCCCCCCGCGTATCGGTCGCGATCCCACCCACACGCGTGGGGCCCTCTCGCTCGAGGCGCCCTCCCGTGACGGCGACGATCTCGCTCACCTCAAAGGTGGCCTCGTTCTCCGGCAGAGGTGTGGCCATCAGCCCTCCTCCTCCCCCCGGAGCCCCCGGAGCCCCCGGCGCGCGCGGAGGGCGCGGCGCGCGTGGACCCGGTCGTCGAAGTCGATCACCCGATCGCCGAGGATCTGATAGGTCTCGTGCCCCTTCCCCGCCAGGAGCACCACGTCCCCCGGGGCTGCCGTGAGGATGGTCTCTTCGATGGCCCGAGCGCGGTCCGGTTGAACGCGGATCTCCACCTCAGGGCCCGCGGCGGCCAGGCCCGGCCGGATCTCGTCGATGATCGCCACGGGCGACTCCGTGCGGGGGTTATCACTGGTCACGACGACGCGGCGAGCGTGACGCACGGCCGCCTCACCCATGAGGGGTCGCTTGCTGCGATCCCGATCTCCCCCGCACCCGAAGACGCACGTCACCGGGCGACCGAGCCCTCCCAGGGCCTCCAGGCAGCGGCGCAGCGCGTCCGGAGTGTGCGCGTAGTCGACCAGCACGACGACGTCGTCCGCGGCCTCGTCGCAGCGCTCCAGACGCCCGGGGGCGGCGGTCGCGCTCTCGAGCGCGCGCGCGGCAGCGTCACCAGAGAAGCCGAGCGCGACCAGACAGCCGAGCGCGACCAGCAGGTTCTCGAGGTTGTGCTCCCCCAGCAGGGGAGAACGCAGGGAGACAGGCTCTCCCAAGACCATCACCTGCGCGCGCAGCCCAGCGCCCTGGGGAGCTCCTAGCTGGGCGGCGTCTCGTTCGGCAGGCGCTTGCGTCCACGCCTCGGCGTAGAGCTCCGCCGACGACACGCCGCCGGCACTCACCCGCAGGACGGCGTCGCTGCCACGCTCCTGCCGGAGCTCCTCCGCCCAAAGGCGCCCCCACGGGTCGTCGACGTTGATCACGCAACGCCCCGGTGCGTGCCGTCCCAACAGCTTCCGCTTGGCGGCCGCGTAGGCCTCGAGGGAGCCGTGGTAGTCGAGGTGATCCTGGCTGAGGTTGATGAAGGCCCCTACCGCGAAGCGGACCCCGAGCGCGCGCCCCTGAGCGAGCGCATGACTCGAGACCTCCATCACGACATGGCGAGCGTCACGCTCCACCGCCTCCCGCAGGTAGCGCGCGAGATCGTCGGGTTGCGGCGTGGTCAAGGTCTCGGCGCGCTTCTCGTCGCCGATGAAGAACCCCAAGGTGCCGAGTCGGGCGGGGCGGCCGCCGAGCTCCCGGAGCGCTTGATCGATCAGGCAGGCGACGGTGGTCTTCCCGTTGGTGCCGGTGAGGCCGATCACCGGCACCTGGCGCGACGGGTGGTCTTGCACCGCGTGCGCCGTCAGAGCCCAGGCCAGCGCGAGATCCTCCGCCTCGAGGCGCGGCGTGACCTCGACGTCGCCCGGCTCGCAGAGCACCGCCGTCGCCCCCCGGTCGAGAGCGTCGGCGACGAAGCGACGGCCATCGCTCGTCTGGCCCCCGCGCGCCACGAACAGCGCGCCGGGCGTGACCCGCCGTGAGTCCTGGGTCACGTCGACGACGACACGCTCCCCGCCTCCGCCCACCAGGCGCGCTCCCGCGAGCTTCGAGCACTGCTCGAGCTCAGCAAGGGTTCGCCCCCGCGGGGCTCGTGGAGAGGAGATCATGACGCTGGCCTGAAGATGAGCTTGACGGCGCTTCCCTTGTCCACGATGGCGCCCGGCGGCGGCTCTTGCCGCGCGAGGAGCCCTGTCCCGGTCACCTCGGGGCGGACGCCGAGCTCGACGCTCTGCCGGAGGGCCGCGCGCACGGGCCAGCCGGTGAAATCGGGGAGACGGACCTGATCCTTGCTCGGTTTGCCCGCCTCCTGCACCTCCTGCACCGCAGGCGCTTCGCCGCGCGCCGCGCGCAGGGCAGCGTGGGTGGCGTGCGCCGGATCGGGCCGACGCGCGAGCTCCTCGAGGTTGACGGGCTTGGTCCCAGCGGGGGTGAGACCTCGGTAACGAAGCACCATTTCTGCGACGCGTCGGAATACGGGAGCGGCAACCGCGCCGCCCGCGTAGTCGACGCGCGGTTCATCCACCGTCACGACCACGACCGCAACGGGATTCTTCGCGGGGACGAACCCCACGAACGACGCGACGTAGTCATCCAAGGAATAGCGGCCCGTCCGCGGGTCTGTCTTCTGCGCCGTGGCGGTCTTCCCGGCGACCCGATATCCGTCGATGTCGGCCTCGATGCCCGTGCCCCCGTCCTCCGTGACGGCGACGAGCATTTCGGCGAGCTGTTGGGCGACGCGCTTGCTGACCACGCGCCGGCGGACCTGGGGGGCGCTCTGGCGGACCACCTCGCCGCTCGCCGTGGTCACCTTGCGGATCAGCACCGGCTCGAGGAGCTCGCCGCCGTTGGCGATGGCCGCGGTGGCCATCGCCAGCTGCAGGTTCGTCACGCTGATGCCCTGCCCGAAAGAGGCCGCCGCCGTCTCCACCTGGACCCAGGGACGTCCGCGCGGTCGCAAGGTGCCGGAGGACTCACCCGGCAGCTCCACCCCGGTGCGCTCGCCGAACCCGAAGCGGCGCAGGGACTCGTACAAGGCGTCGCCCCCCATGGCGAGGCCGATCTTCGCCGCGCAGATGTTCGAGGATTGGGCGAGGATCTGCGTCAAGGACAGCCACTCGGCGGGGTGCGTGTCCCGGATGACCACGTTGTCCACCGCCATCACGCCCTTCTCACAGTAGAGCTTCTGGGTCGGCTGGACCGTCCCCGCCGCCAGCCCCGCCGCCACCGTGAATATCTTCATGGTGGACCCGGGCTCGAAGGCGTCGATGATGGCGCGGTTGCGCCGCTGGTCGGGGCTGCTCTTACGGTAATCGTTGGGGTTGTAGCCAGGCCAGCTCGTCATCGCGAGCAGCTCACCGTTGCTCGGATCCACCACGAGCACCGAGCCGCCGGAGGCCTCGAAGGTGCGTGCGACGTTCGCCAGCTCCCGCTCCGCGGTGTACTGGATGCCCTGATCCAGGGTAAGATGGAGATCGTGCCCCGCGAGCGCCTGGTCGTCGGCGATGCCCTCCGAGAAGATCAGGCGCCCGGAGCGATCCCGTAGGCCGCGCAGCTGATCCGGGTGCCCCTCCAACTCGCGGTTGAGGAAGTACTCGAGGCCGTCCTTGCCCTTGCCGTCGGGAGCCACGAACCCGAGCAGCGGCCCCGCCAGCTCCCGGCGCGGGTGAAACCGTCGCGGCTCCCCCTCGACGATGAGCCCCCGGATGCGCTCTCCGTCCTCGCCCGCTGCGAGCTTGCGGATGGCCTCCACTTGCTCCGCGGTGACTTGGCGGTGGAGCCACGTCCAGCGCCGCTTGGCGAGGATTTTTCGCTCCACCAGGGCGGGCTCGATGGACAGAGCCCTGGCGATGCGGTTCGCGGCGTCGCGAGCGACGACGGGCACTTGGGGCGCGGGCACGCCGCGCAGGAGCTCGTTGGCGTCCAGGCTGACGCTCGGGACCTCGACCGTCACCGCGAGGGCGCTCCCGCTCCGATCGTAGATGATGCCGCGCTTGGGCTGGACGCGGAGCCGCCGCTGCCGCTGCTTCTCCGCGAGCTCACGCCAATGGGGCCCGTCCACGACCATCAGGTCCCATCCCGCGGAGACCACCAGCCCCAACCCCAAGCCGAGGACGCCGCACAGCAGGCCCATGCGCATGCGGATCCACTTGCCCGCCTCGGTGCGAATGCGGTTAGCGCGCGGCTCGGGGGCAGGGGCAGGGGCAGCTCTGCGGCGGCGGCTCATGGTCCCCTCCTGTCGGCGATCGTGGCCTCGTCGTTCGAATCGGAGCCGACCTCGGGCTCGGCTCCTGCCGGCAAGACCCGATCGGGGCTCGGCTCCTCCATGCCGAGCAGGGCTCGCCCTACGAGATCCACACGCTCCGGGGTCTGATGAGCCGAGTGCTCCAGCTCGAGCACGCGCTTGACCTCACGCATCCGGGCGACCTCTGCGTGCGCTTTGCCGAGCTCGTAACCCAGCTCGATCGAGCGCACCCGCACGGCGAGATAGAAGACAAACGCCGCGGTGACCGCGAGGACGGCGAGGGTCCACAGGGTCAAGAAGGCGTTCGCGCGGCGGTCGTCGAGGCGGGCCATCGTGCTCGTTTCGATCACGCCAGATCGCGATCGAACTCCTCCCAGGTGGGCTCCGGGATCGGCCCCGGCGCGGCGCGGCGGGCAGCGCGGAGCTTCGCGCTGCGGGAGCGC
Source organism: Pseudomonadota bacterium (assembly GCA_023460875.1). Taxonomy (GTDB): domain Bacteria; phylum Myxococcota_A; class Polyangia; order Polyangiales; family Polyangiaceae; genus NIC37A-2. The sequence continues at coordinate 16,648 of JAEWOQ010000179.1, read as the reverse complement.
GGGTTGTCGTTCTGCTCGGCTTCGCTCGCCACGAGGGGCTTGCGGGTCACCCGCTCCCAGAGCTCGGAGTTCTGGAACGCGCGCTTGACGAGGCGATCTTCCAGCGAATGGAAGCTGATGAACACGGCGACGCCGCCCGGACGCAGGACGCGGTGGGCCGCGTTTAGGAGCTCCGCCAGCTCGTCGAGCTCGCGGTTGACCGCCAGGCGCAGCGCCTGGAAGGTCCGCGTCGCAGGATCGATCCCTCCCACGCGGCGGGGACCCGTGGCCCGCACGACGGCGCGGCGCAGGTCGCTGGTGGTGCTGAGCTCGCCCGCCTCGGCCGCCTGCTTTACGCAGCGCGCCACGCGACGCGAGCGCCGCTCCTCCCCGAGCTGGTAGATGATGTCGGCGAGCTCGTCTTGGCTGACCCGCTCGATGAGCTCGAGGGCAGTCTCCCCCTGGGTCGGGTCCATGCGCATGTCGAGGGGGCCCTCCTTGCGAAAGCTCATGCCCCGCTCGGCGTCGTCCAGCTGCGGTGAGCTGACCCCTAGATCGGCGATGACTCCATCCACCAAGGGGATGTCACGAGCGGCGAGCTCCACCTCCACTTCGGAGAAGCACGCCCGCACCACGTCCACGCGGTCGCCGAAAGCAGACAACCGCCGGGTCGCCGCCTGAACTGCGGCAGGATCGCGATCGAAGGCGATGACTCGTGCGCCAGCGCTGGCTTGGAGGATCGCCTCCGTGTGCCCTCCGCCGCCCGCGGTCATGTCCAGGTACAGGCCCCCAGCGCGCGGCGCGAGGGCCGCGATCGCTTCGTCCCGCATCACGGTGACATGGTGGAAGTCTGTGGGAGGTTCGAAGGCTGCCATCGTCATATTCGGATCTGCTCCAACACGGCCTGCTTGAAGCTGGCTTCCTCTTCGGGCGAGACGAGCAGCGCCTGATCCCAGCGCTCCTTCGCCCAGAGCTCCAGGTGGTGCCCCATGCCCGCCCAGAGCACGTCCTTGTCGAGGCACGCCTTCTCACGCAAGTGATTGGGAACGAGCACACGACCTGCCTTGTCGAGCTCACACTCGACCGCAGCGGACACGTACAGACGTCGAAAACGCACGATGTGCGGGTCCATGCTGGGGAGCTCGGCGATCTTCGCCTCGAACTCCTCCCAAGCGCGCAGGGGATACAGGTGCAGGCACGGGTCGAACAGCGCCGGCGTGAGCACGAAGGGCCGATCGCCATCAGACCCGACCACCGCTTCTCGGAAGCGGGCAGGCAGGCTGATGCGCCCCTTGGCATCGACCGAGTGCTGAAACTGGCCGCGGAACATCCCTGAACGCTCGAGCCTCGCCACCATTTGGGAGGAGCCAACACTTGGCCCCACTTCTTCCCACTGCGTGACGCGAACGTAGGGGTGTTCGACGATCCGTGTCAACTGAGCGGCACGTCGAAAGCTTGCCCGCTCCGGGGCCGATCCCCATCCCCCTCGAGCACACATGCTCAGGCGATCAGTGTCAGGGCGCGGGCGCCCTCGGCGGCGCCGCGTCAGCTACATCTTGGCTTCCGGCGGGCGACCGCTCTGACGCGGGGCGGGCGGTCGCGCCCCGAGGCGCAAGGTGCCTGCGAAGACGGCGCCGACGATCACGAGCGGGACGAGCTGCAGGCAAACGAGGACGGAATGGTCCATGACCAGCGGACCTCGCAAGTCACGTGCCCGCGGACCAGGACCCCCTGAACCTGCCTTTCTCAGGCTTCATCCCGCTTCCGACCCCGCCGCGCCCACACGCCCCCCGTGGCTCGAAGCCCACGTCGAGCGCGGCTCGAGAGACACAGCTCAAATGTGCTGCTCGATCCAGGAGACGATCTCGGCCAGGGGCGTCCCCGGCTGGAACACCTTGGTCACGCCGGCTGCTTGGAGGGTCGCCACGTCTTCGTCGGGGATGATGCCGCCGCCGAACACGGGGACGTCCTCGGCACCCAGCTGGCGCAGCGCGTCGATGACCGCGGGGAAGAGCGTGTTGTGCGCGCCGCTCATGATCGACAACCCGATCGCGTCGACGTCCTCTTGCACCGCAGCGGCGGCGATCATCTCCGGCGTCTGATGGAGGCCCGTGTAGATCACCTCGAAGCCGGCGTCCCGGAGCGCCCGCGCCACGACCTTGGCGCCACGATCGTGACCATCCAGTCCCGGCTTGGCGACGAGGATGCGGCGGGGCTCAACCATGGGCGGGGTCATCGGAAGACGGGCGACCACCACAGGGACGAGTGGCGTCGTCGTAGGGCCGCTGAGCGTCCGCGTAGCTCCGCGCGACCCCGAGCGCAACCGTCGCGGCGGTCTCCGTGCGCAAGACGAGGGGACCGAGGCTGATCGGCGAGAAGCCCTGTTCCATCGCTTGCGCGAGCTCCAGAGAGGTCAGGCCGCCCTCCGGTCCGATGAGGAGCACGAGCTCTTGGTCCATGCGCCAGCCCGCCAGGGCTCGTAGCAGCGGCACGGCGTCGGGATGCCAAGCGCACACGAGGCGCAGGGATCCAGAGTCGAGGGAGCGAAGCGCCGCCTCGAGGGGCTCGGGCCCTCCTAGATCCGGGACATCGCCCCTCCCCGCCTGGCGAGCGGCCTCGACCGCGATCCGCCGCTCTCGCTGCCGACGGTTGTCGCCGGTGGCTCGGGCGACGCAACGCTCGGTCTCCACGAACAGCACGCGCCGCGCGCCGAGCACGGTTGCGTCCCGCACCGCCTGCTCTGGTTTGTCGCCCTTCCCGACTGCCTGCAGCAGGCTGGTGCGCCACCCCGCGGGCGCCGCGGCAGGGCGCACCTCGTCCACGAGGATCGAGGCGATCGGCAGGCGATCGCTCGCGAGCCGCGCCCTCGCCTCGACCGCCGCCTCCGGATCGAAGGCGAGGAACTCCGCACCGCTCCGGAGACGATGGACGCGGACGACATAGCGGCTGGTGGCCTCGTCGAGCGCCATCTCGCCGCCGCGCAGGGACGCCACCGGGACCCGGAGCAAAGCGCGCTCAGGAGGCTCGCGCAGGGCGGGGACCATAGTCGACGTAGCGTTGGCGAGCAGGCACGGAGACGAGCACGTCGCGTCGCTCCGACGCTGGCGGGGGGACCTGCGCGCGCTCGAGCACCAGCGCCGTCAGCGCTCCGCCGTACACGCAGCCCGTGTCCAGCCCCGTCGCGAACGGAGAGAGCTGCAGCCCCGCCTGCGCGTTGTGACCGAAGATGACGTGGGGCGGTCCCACATACCGCTCAGCCCAGGAGACCGGCGCATAGCGATCGCTCGCCGCCCCCAGCGCGGTCAGGGAACGCACATGAAGCAACGTCCACGGCTGCTGCTGCTCGAAGGGGACCCCGGGCACCACCCCTGCATGCACGACGCGCACCTGATGCTCCGGAAGCTCGAGGGACAGGGGCAGTGCTTCGAGCTGCGCCCAGTCCTCGTCGGTCAGCTCGCTCAGGAGGCGTTGGTGTGCTGGCCCGAGTCGCGGTCCGCGCTCCCCCCGCGTCAGCGCCCCGTGCGCCACCAACATCCGGTGCTCGTGGTTCCCCCGCACCGCGAGGGCGCGGAGCTCCCGGGCGACCCGCAACACCCGCCGGCTGTCGGGGCCCCGGGCGACTAGGTCACCGACGAACACGACGCGGTCGTCCTCCGTGACGCTCAGCGTCGCGAGCAGCTCTTCGAGCTCGTCCGCGCAGCCGTGCACGTCGCCAATCCACACCGTGCGGCCCACGCCTCCGAGACTAGCCCTGCCCCCGCAACAGCGCCAGCACGCCGGCCCGTAAACCCCTTTCCATTCGGCTGCTTCGATGGTCCGCGGGGCCCGCCCTCATCACATGAGAAACGGAAAACTTTACTCTTGCCGGCCGACGGGGCTCGTCCCTGAGCGACGCGGGAGCGGGCTAGCCTCGGCTCTGGAAAACTGAAGAGATCAGCCCGCTTGCAGTCGGGTACCCGGGCGGACTACCGTCGTCGACCTCAGCTGAGGAGGACCTCTGCAGATGTCGCATCATCGCAATCGCTACGCACGTACCGCCGCACTCGTTTCCGTCCTGGTCGCCGCCACCGCATTCGCGGGATGCGGTCGCGACGAAGTCAAATACGAGCCGAAGCCCGCGCACACCGGCACGAAGGCCAACTTGCCTCCGGTACCGAACGTGCCGCAGAAGCCGATCAAGAACGGTGAGGCCTACACGGTCTGGGGCGCGAGCTACCATCTGCGGAACCGCGTCCACCGCAAGGAGGTCGCCGATCAGAAGCTCAGCATCACCGGCTACATCATCAAGACCAACCTGCTCGACGCGCCCGCCTGCGCCGTGCACAAGGGCGGTAAGGCGGACCCCGAGGGTTGCATCGCGCCGGTCCCCACCTTCTGGATCGCCGACAGCAAGGACGCGCCGGTCGAAGACTCGATCAAGGTGATGGGCTGGGCCTCCAACTTCGCCCAGGTCTACGACGCCATTCAGGAGTACGACAAAGGCAAGGACGACACGGAGGTCATGGACTCGGTCTGGGGCGTGACTCTGCCGAATCCTTTGCCGGCCGTTGGGGCGAAGGTGACCGTCGAAGGTACGTACGCCACCACCTTCACGATGTCGTCCGGCGGCGCCGAGGCGGACCCGCTCATGGGGATCATCACGTACAACTCCGTCAAGTACGACGAAACGGCGTCCGAGCTGGCCACCCTGCCGGGCGTCAAGCGCAGGGCCCGCTGAGTTTCTGGGCTGGGGCTTTCTGGGGCTGGGGCTTGGATCGAGTCGCCAGCCGAGCGCCGGCTTGACCGAGCCCATCAGGCCCTCCCTGCGACGACCGGTGCTCTAGTTCTCACGACTCCGGTCGCGAGATGCGGTAGGCCAGGGCGCGGGCCAAAGTGACTGCCGGGAAGACCAGCGCGACAACGAAGATCGGGGCGCGGAGAACGGAGCTTCTTCGCGCTCTGTTCGTTTGTCTCCTTTCGGGCATCGCCCTGCTCACGGGCTGTAGCCACGCGGTCCCGCCGGGGCGGGACGCGGTCCAGAGCGTGCGGATCGACGGCGCACCCGCCGCGCACGCGGGCGAGCTCGAAGCAGGGCTCGCCACGCAGCCCACCCCACGGCTATTTGGGCTGTGGGGCGTCTACGAATATGAGCTCTTCGATAGTGCCGGCCTGGAGCGCGATCTCGAACGCATTCAGCGCCAGCTCCAGCGCCGCGGGTACTATGAGGCCGTCGTCCGCGCAGCCCGCGTCGTCCGGACCGACGAGGACAAGGTCCGCGTCGAGATCGAGGTGCTGTCAGGCGAGCCGGTGCGCGTCAGCGAGGTGCGCACCTCGGGGTTGGCCGATCTGCCCTTCGAGGTCTCCACCGCCGTCGCGCGGGCGCTCACCCTGCAACGGGACGATGTCTTCGACGAAGACGTCTTCGAGCGGGCGAAGCTCGACATGGCCAACGCTTTGGCGGACCGCGGCTATGCGTTCGCAGAGGTGACCGGCGGAGCGCAGGTCGACCTGGTGACGCACACCGCGCTCCTGGAGTTCGAGGCGAAGCCGGGGAAGAGCTCCGTGCTCGGCGCCGTCCGCATCGAGGGCCTGAGCCAGCTCCCCGAGGGCCCCGTGCGAGAGGCGCTGAAGCTGAAGGAGGGAGACGTGTATTCCCAGGGGGAGCTGGAGCTCGCGCGCGCCGCCCTCCTCGAGCTCCGGGCCCTCTCCCGGGTCGAGCTCCTCGCGGACTTGTCCGAGCCGGAGTCTGGCGTGGTGCCCATCACGATCCGCGTGACCGAGTCCGCCCTGCGCACGGCCACGCTCGGGGCTGGCGCGCGGCTGGACGTGCTCCGGTTCTCAGCGCATGGCCGGCTGGGGTGGGAGCACCGCAACTTCCTCGGCGGGCTCCGCAACTTCACCGCCTCCGCGCGCCCCGGCGTGACCTTCTTTCCCACGCGCATCGACTACCTCGCTGCTCCGACCCGTATGTTGCCGGAGAACAGCCTGACTTTCCGCCTGCGGCAGCCCTCGTTCATCGAGGGACGCACGACGGGGTTCATCGACACCTCCTACAATATCTACCCCCTCCTCTATCCTCTCACCGAGGGCAGCGACCCCGAGCGAGAGCGCATCATCGGTTACAACGAGGTCGGCCTCGCCGCTGGTTTGGAGCGCGTGTTTTGGCAGCGGCGCCTGCCCGTGACGCTCTCCTACAACTGGCGCGCGAACTTCCCCTTCGCCTACCAGGGCTCCACCGTGGAGGGGCTCGAGACGGTCATCGTCTCCTACCCCGAGCTCATCACGGCCCTCGACCTCCGGGATCATCCCGTCACGACCACTCGGGGCGCCTTCATCTCCACCTCGCTCCAGTTCGGAAACCCTCTGTTCGGCGGGCTCGTCAGCGACGTGCGCATCCACCCGGAGGCGCGCGGCTTCGTTCCCCTGGACTACGGGCGCCGTGTGGTGCTCGCCGCCCGGGTCGGGCTCGGCTTCGTGTTCCCCTTCAACTACGGCGAGACCCTCGATCCCGCCGCCCAGGGCGCCGTAGGGCTCGATCCGACCAACCCGAACGTGGTGAGGGATCAGCACAAACTGCTCTTCCGCGCCTTCTACTCAGGAGGCCCGAACTCGAACCGGGGCTACCCCTACCGGCGCGTCGGCCCCCACGGGCCCATCGGCTTTCTCCAGCCGACGGGAGAGGACTGCAACGTCGACGCGGCGATCCTGCCCCCCGCCTGCATCCGCCCCCTCGGCGGGCTCTCGCTCTGGGAAGCCTCTCTGGAGCTGCGCTTCAGGGTCGCTGACCCATGGACCCTCGTGGCCTTCATGGATGCCTCGAACGTGAGCACCCGGGTGGCGGACCTCGACTTCACGGCGCCCCACGTCTCCGTCGGTCCGGGAGTGCGCTATGCCTCCCCGGTGGGTCCCATCCGCCTCGACATCGGCTGGCGTGTCCCCGGCCTTCAGCTCCTCCAGGAGGATCCAGCCATCCTCGACGTGTCGCAGACGCCGGGCTTCATCGACGAGCCCTGGTACAGCGCCTTCGCCTTCCACGTCCTGATCGGAGAAGCGTTCTGATGGGCGCGGGGCGGGCCGCAGGCTCTGGACTCGGGCCGCCACGCACTGCTGGAGGGCAACCGCCTCGCGGCCGCTGGCTCCGGCGCCTGATCGGGGCGCTCGCGCTCACCGTCGTGTTCGTCGCGGCCCTCGTTGCAGGCGCGCTCCTGCACCTCGATCTGCCCGCGCCGCGCCGCGCCGCCGCGGTGCTCGTCAGTCGGACCCTCAGCGATCTGTTCGAGGGGCGCCTCGAGGTTGGCTCCTTCGAGAGCCTCGGTCCCTTCCAGCTGGAGGCCCGCGACATACGGGTCCACGACCCAGGCGGAGTGCTCGTCGCCACGGTCGATCGCTTGCACGCGACCTACTTGGCGACGAACGTCCTGCGCGAGTATCTGGGGGGCCGCGAGTCCTGGCAGTTGCGCATCGACCACGTGCGACTCGATGGCGCGTGGGCGCTGGTGCTCCCAGGGGACGGCGAGCTCCCGACGCTCATCGAGACCTTTCGGGTGCGCTCCGATCCGGCGCAGCCCAGCCGCGGCCCCACGCGACGGGTGACCGTGACGTTCCCCGTAGTCGAGCTCGGACACCTGGAGGCGGAGGGCCGCTTCGGCGAGGCGCCCCCCATGCACGCGGAGCTCCGTAGCGCGCGCGGCGCGCTGCTCGTGACGCCGGACGGCGCCACCATCGACTTCGAGCGCTTCGGGCTTCGGCTCGTCGCCTTCGACCGCTGGCAAGCGAGCGGTCTCGCAGGGATCCACGTGCGAGCGCCCGGGCCGATCTGGTCCTCCTTCGACGGGGAGCTGGGCGAGGTGCCTGTGAGCTTCTTTGGGCGGCTCGATGGCAAGCACGTGGAGGCCCGCGCGGAGCTGCCGCAGATCGATCCGGTGGCCGCGCGCGCGCTGATCCCGGAGTGGCCGCTGCAGAGCTCCATCGCCGCGCGCGTCAGCGCGGCGGGGCAGCTCCCCGAGCTGACGGCGCGGGTGAGCGCGGAGCTCGGCGGGGGGTTGCTCTCTGCCCGAGGGCTGCTGCTCTTGGAAGACGGCGTCGAGGCGGACGTGGACATCGACACGGAGGGCATCGATCTCGCCCAGCTCGCCCCGGACCTCCCGCGCACCTCCATCGACTCCCGAGGCGCTCTGCTGCTCTGGTCCGACGGCGCGGACATCAGCGCCGAGCTCAACGGCACTTTACCCGCGAGCCACGTCAACGGGATCGGCATCCCCGCGGTCGACTTTCGCGGCACCTACGACGGGGCTGGGCTCGAGGCGAGCGCCACCTTCCATGAGCAGGGCATCCCCGCCCACCTCGACGTGCGCAGGACCCCCGACGGGGACATCGCCTTCGAGGCGCGGGTGCTGCGCACCCGCCTCGAGAATAGCCCGCGTCTACGCGCTCTGCTCGGCGCCCGCGGCACGGTCGAGGCGAACGTTCAGGGTTCGTTGGAAGGCGGACACCTCGACGCTCGCCTCGAGCTGCGATCGAGCGCGCTCCGTTGGCAGGAGCTCGCTTCCACGACGGCGACGGTGAGCGCGCGCGCGAGCGGCGCCATCGATACCCCCTCCGCCCTACGGCTGACAGGACACCTTCGCTCCACGGGGGCGCAGGCCGGCGCGCTGCGCCTGGATCGCCTCGACGTGCGCGCCGAGGGCGACCCCGGCGTGCTCGCCGTCGAGCTCGGCGCGCGGCACGGCGACGGTACGGAGATCGAGGGCAGGACGCGCCTGGAGGTCTCTCCCCTGGTCCTACGCGACGCCGAGCTCTCCATCCTCCGTCGGGGCGCGCGCACCTCGGCGCGCTTGCGCCGTGGCGTCATCGGGCCGAGGCACGGGCAACTGCAGGGCTTGCTGCTCGAGAGCGGCGGCACGCTGGAAGGAGACGTGCGCTGGTCTCCGGGGCGCTACGAGCTCGACGCGCGAGGCGCAGGGCTCGATCTAGGGCGCCTCGCCGAGGCGATCGCCGTGCCCCGCAATCGCCTCGACGGCACCCTCGGGCTCGATGCTCGCGTCTCCCTCGGCGAGAGCTCCTCGGGTCGACTGGAGGTCGCCCTCGAGGACGCCTCCCTGTGGACGGTGAGCGGGGTCGACCTGCGTGGGAGCGCCGAGTTCGACGGTCGCAAGTCGGCTGGCACCCTATCGGGGGGAGTCCAGGGCCTCGGGCAGCTCGTAGCGAGCTGGGATGGTTCGCTCGCGGGCAGCCCGGTAGATCCCGACAGCTGGCACGATGGCACTGGGCAGGCGCAGGTCTCCCTGGACCAAATCAACCTCGACGTCCTCGGGCGGGCCCTCCCCCTCCCCGGGATCCAGAGCTGGGGCGGCGAAGGCTACGTGCGGGTCAGCGTCGCTCGCTTGGAGCAGGGCCAGCTGCCGCAGGCTTTGTTCCTCGTGGGCACCCAACGTCTCTCCCTCGACGTCGACACCGCCGATGGCCCCGTGGCCCTCGACACCATCGACGTGAGTTTGGCCGGGGCCGTCGAGGGCGCCACGGGCAAGCTCGCCGCCACGGGGCGCGTCTTCGACTATCGGGGCGACCTGATGACCCTGAGCACGGAGCTGGAGACCGATCTGACCGCGCTCTCCCGAGAGCTCCTGCGGGGAAGGTCGCCCTGGCCTCTGCTCGTCGATCGCCCGCTGCGCGCCGTCGCCATCGTGCCCTACCGGGACTTCGCCCACCTCCCCACCGCGCTGCGCCCAGCGGGCTATGGAGGGCGTGGGGCTGCGCGCGCGGTGGTGACGGGCAGCCTCGCCGCGCCGGAGCTCAACCTGAACCTCACGGCGCACCAGGTCTCCGGGGCCGCCTCGCCGTTCATGGTGCCCGTGGATGGGGAGGCCACCCTCCGCTACGCCCCCTCGAGCGGCAAGCTCCAGGGGAGCGTGCTCGCGAGTCGCGAGAGCCTGCCCGTCGCGCGGGCGACCTTCGACCTGCACCTCCCCTGGCAGAACCTGACAGGGGAACCCGAAGCTCGAACTCCCCTGTGGACCGGTGACGCGCAGATCGTGCTCGACGGGCTCCCCCTCGAGCTCCTCGACACGGTCGCAGCTCGCAGGGTGAGCGGCTCCGCGCTCGGCTCGATCGCCGTCTCGCGACGGGCCTGGGTACCTCGCGTGCGCGCGGACGTGAGCCTACAGCGGCTGGAGGTCGGTGGCGCGAAGATGGGCGAAGGTCGGTTCATCGCCGACACCACGGACGACGCGGTCGTCGCGAGGGCCCATTTCGAGGACGAGTTCGGCAGCCTCACCGCCTCGGCACGCGCGGGGGTCGTCGCCACCGGGGCCGGGCTCGAGTTCGCGTCGGAGCAGCCGCTCCGCCTCACCCTCGAGGCCCGTCAGTACGACGCCAAGGTCGTGTCCCCCTTCGTACGCGGCGTCTTCCACGATCTGAGCGGCCCGCTGAACGGGACCCTGCAGCTGCTCCTCGAGCCGAGCCGTGACCCCACGACGGACACCGACGCGCCGTGGCGAGCTCAGCTCCAAGGCAACATGACCCTCCGGGGAGGCGTCGTGGAGCCCGCCGTCCTCGGTCTGCGCCTCGAGGACGTGAGCCTGGTGCTCGATGCTCGCCCGGAGGGTGAGTACAATGTCGTCTCCCTCGACGACATCCGGGCGCGAGCCAACTCCGATCGAGAGAACTTACGTGCGAGCGGCAAGATTTACCTGCGCAATCTCGACATCGAGCATGCCCGTTTCGATCTCGACCAGAATGACGTGCCCCTCGCGACGGGGGGCGTGCGCCTCGCGGATCTGACGGGAAGGGCCAGCGCCGTCGTCGAGAAGCGAGACGAGGAGCTGGCCATGACCATCGACGTGCCGCGCATGACCGCGGCGCTGCCCGCCCAGGTGGAGCGGCCCCTGATCGAGCTCGAGGACAACCCGAACATCGAGGTGCTCCAGCGTCGAAGCACCGCCGAGGACTTCGAGGACGACGACGGCGAGGGAACCCCTTGGCGGATCCGGTTTCGCCTAGGGGACCAGGTGCGCGTGCACAGTCGCCTGCTCGACATCCGCCTCCGCGGCGGCCCCGAGCTCTACATCGCCGACGAGACCCGGGTGACGGGGAGCATCGAGCTGGTCCCGGGCGGCCGCGTGACGGTCTTGGGACGTACCTTCATCATCGATCAGGGACGAGTCGCCTTCGACACGGACCAACCCTCGAACCCACACCTCGACGTCACCGCCACCTGGCGCGCGCCAAACGGGGTGCTCGTCATGGCGAACGTCCAAGGCACCGCCCAGCAACCGCGGCTCTCCTGGAGCAGCGATCCGGGCCTCCCCGGCGGCGAGGCCGAGGTCATAGCCCTCGTGCTCGGCGGAGGGGGTGAGTCCCGGGACGCCAGCGCGGGCTTCGCAGGTGCCCTCGTCAATGAGCTCCTGGGCCAAGCGGGGCCTCGCAGCGTCCAGCTGTCCGTCTCCCGTGACACGGGCACAGGGAAGGGCCAGGTGGCCCGCATGTCCGAGCGCACCTGGGACACCGTAACGGCGACCTTCCAGCTCAGCGAAGAGGTCTGGGTCGAGGGCAGCTACCTGCGCCCCCATGACACGGCCGGCGCCGTCAACGCCCAGGACCCCGGGTTTGCAGGCGCCATCGACTGGCGCTTCCACCCGGACTGGTCCCTGCGGACGGAGGCGGGGAACCTCGGCACCGGCATCGACTTGCTGTGGCGCTATCGCTACTGAGCCCGCTCGACGACTTCAGCGGCGCTCGTCACGGCTTTGCTTTGCCCTGCGCTGAACCGGGGGCCCCGCGCCTGTCCCTCGAGCTCGACGGGGGTCACCCCTTGCGCGCGCTCACCGCCACCAACGTCACCCCGAGCTCGATGGGGTCCTCGGACCAGTACTTGTCGATCGCCTCGACGAAGTACCGGCTGGGCTCCGCGAGATCCACGGAGCCGAGCCATCCCTCGAGCTCGGGCAAGATGAAGAAGCGGGTAGCCGGATCCTCGATGAGGGCCCGCCCGCTGTCGAAGCGTAGGGACCGCTGCCGCACCTCGAAGTCGACGTCACTGAGGCCCGCCTGCTCCAGCTCGAGGGCGAGGCCCTCGATGGTGACGCGCTCCGTCGACGCGTGCTCCAAAGCATCGCTCAAGGTGGAGTCGTCGTACTTGAGGGCGTACTCCGCCAGCAGGTCCGTGAGCTCTCGAAAGGAGCTGCTCAAGGGGAGCGCCAGCAGCGCCTGTCCCCCGCGATACAAGAGCCGCTGCATCTCGCCGAACAGGGCAACCCGCCCCAGCCGATCCGTCCGCGGATGCAGGCACAGGGCATGGGAGAACTGCTCGGAGGGCAGCCCCGTCGGCAGCCCAGTCGCCAGCTGGTACTCCAGAGCCGTGCTCCCCGCGGCCGCAGCCTTGTTCCGGGCGAGGTCCAGGGCTGGTTCGGAGCCGTCCACTCCCACGAGGGCCGTCCGTGGGATGCGCTTCAGGATCTCCAGATCGGGATACCCGGTGCGGCAGCCGAGGTGGACCACCCGAGCGGCCTCGCTCACCAGCAGCATTTCCAGCGCGAGCTCCCCGAACCACCCCAGATACCGCGGCACGGCGAAGGTCTCGACGATGGCAGCCTCGTTGGCGCCGAGCACGTCGAACCTGAAATCCTCCACCGCGGCGGGATGCGCCTCTTGGGCTGACTGCGCCGTGATCATTCTACTGAGCTATCAGACCCGCTCGGCTCGGTGCAATGGCTCTGGTACCTTCGGCCGGTGGAAAGCGGCCCAAGCGCCCCCTGCCCCCGCGAAATCGGGACGCCCCCCTCCCCAGGAGCGCGGGGATCGGCGCGGGGCTTTGCTCTCGTGGCCCTCGCCGCGGCCTCCGTAGCTGCGGCCACGGCAGCAGGGCGCGGTGAGCTGCCAGCGCACACCGCGCCCGCCGAGCCGAGCGCGCTCCGCTCCTACGAGGTCCCCTGCCCCACTGGGCAGCTCCCCGACGACGGGATCTGCGTCCCCGCCTCGCCGCCGGGAGTCCTCCTCGACAGCGTCGATCCGGCACGAACGATCGAAGCGGTGGCTGCCCTCCGGGGGGACCGACCTCGGGATCTCCGCGCCTACCAGCTCCCCGTCGTCCTGGGAGACGACTCGGGGCTCCTCGCCCGCGAAGAGTCGACCAGCGAGGTGGGCCCTGCGCTCCGCATCGCAGCCCTCGGTGCCCCCGTGCGCAGCCTGCTGCTGGAGGCTCAGGAGGGCCCCACCACGGTCGTCTTCGCGAGCCACGGTCCGCCAGGGGTGCTGATCACGGCCCACCTCATCCGCCGCGAGCGGGGCCCGCACACCTTGCTGCTCGTCCACGGCGGCCTGGCAGCGGTCGAGCCGGCGCTCCTCGAGGCCATGCCCACCGCGCCGATTCCGGTCGAGCCCGAGGCGAAGCTCGGCCTGACGAGCGCCGCGGGGCTCCTGCTGGCCCTGCGCCAAGTGCGCGGGGACGTGGCTCTGCAGGAGGCCGTCCCGGATCTCGCGCCCGAGGCGGTGTTCGCCAGCGACCCACGGAACGCGCTCCCCCTCCGCCCGTGAGACAGGGAGTGCCGCCCGCGACGTCTGCGGAGCTGTTCCGAGGTACCCTCAGAGCTCTTCACCGGGACGCCGTGAGGGGCCGCGAGGATGACGCTCGAGGTCGTCGGGACGCCGTGCCTTCGAGATCCAGCTCGCGCGCTCAGACCACGAGCTTGTACCCGAAGCCGTACACCGTGAGGATGTGCTGGGGCTGATCCGGCTTCCTCTCCAGCTTCTTGCGCAGCTTCACGACGAAGTTGTCGATGGTGCGGTTGCCGGGGTTGGCGTCGATGCCCCAAATTTTGTTGAGGATCTCTTCGCGCCCGACGGGCTGGCCTTTGCGCTCGAAGAGCAGGCGCAAGAGCTCCACCTCGTAGAAGGACAGGGGCACGTCCTTGCCCTTGATCGTGGCGGTGTGCGTCGTGAGGTTCACGGTCGAGCTCCCCACCGAGAACACCGTGACCTCGCTGGGCCGCTGCGCGCGCCGGAACAGCGCCCGGATCCGCGCCACCAGCTCCCCCACGCTGAAGGGCTTGGTGACGTAGTCGTCCGCCCCCACGTCGAGCCCGCGGATCTTGTCGGCCTCCTGGCTCTTCGCCGTCAGCATGATGATCGGCACGAAGGCATCGACCCGCCGCAGCTCCTCACACACCTGGTAGCCGTTCACGTCCGGCAACATCAGATCCAGGAGCACCGCGTTGGGCCGCTCCGCCCGGCACACCAGCACCCCCTCCTTGCCCGTGCCCGCCGTGACCACCCGGAAGCCCTCGAACTCCAGGGCATCCCTGAGCCCGAGCACGATGTGAGGCTCGTCGTCCACCACCAGGATCGTCTTCTGGGGTTCCATGGCCGCCCTGGACTCTAGGGGGCACCTCGGGACGCGGGCAAGGCGGTTAGAGGCTGAGCGCACCAAGAGAAAACCCCGTCGCCGGCTAGGCCAGCGACGGGGTCGTTCCCTCCGAGGAGCGCTCTCGTTTACTGCGACACCGCGCTGCCCACGCAGGCCACGAAGGTCGTGGAACTGGGAGCAGGCGTTGGCTCGGCGTTGTTACCGATGAAGCGGAGCAAGCGCCGCTCAGTCGCCGGGCACGACTCTACGAGGGGGTTCGTGCAGTTCTCGGGGTGATCCGGGTCGCAGCCGGCCCCCTGCGCGCCCGTTCCAGCCAGACCCTTGCCTGGATCGATGTAGCAGTAACCAGGCTCGATGGCGCTGTTGGTCGCATCCTCGTCGAAGAGGCACTGCTGCAAGGGCGCGTCCCTCAGCGGTTGGACCTGGCAGATGGTGAACTGGGTGCAGTTCAGATCGTCAGCCCCGCAGCTCTTGCTCTCCTTCAGCTCCTTGCGGATCGCCTCGACCACCTGGGGGCTGGGATCCGCGCGCCCCGCACGCGCACACGTGCCGGCGCCCGGCAGCACCTCGGTCACCACGCAGGGCACGTTGCCCGCGTCGTCCACGTCGAGCTCCCGGGGGAGACAGCGACCGGACAAGGCCTCGCCCAAGCGCTTCACGATGGCGCCGACCGCCGGGTTGTAGCCCGCGTCGGGGTTGGTCGGATCAGTCGGAACGACGGGGTTCTTCGGGCAGATCGAGGCGACGACCGAGTTGGCGCCGAAGCCCTTCAACACCTGGAGGTAGCGGGTTCCCGGATAGGCCTTGGCGAAGTGCTGGGTCGTGCTGAAGGTCGAGCCGGGCCCCTGGAAGCACAGCGGCTTCTGCATGGCGGCGTCCGCCTCCTCGGTGCAGTCGCAGGCGCCCGTTGGCTTCGTCTCACACTCCGCTGGTGTCACGGGAGAGGCCATCGAGAACGTGCACGCATACTGGAGATCGTCCCGATCGGGGTTTTGGAACTCATGCCCGTTGATGGGGTTCGCGCGGGGGGTCTCCCAGGTGGCCAGGGCGTCGTTGGTGATCGGGTTGGTCCCCGAGCGCGGATCGACGGACTCGATCATGAGGGGATCGGTGGGGGGGACGTTGTTCGCCGGATCCCCCAGGATGACATCCCAGCGTCCCTGGGCCGCGAGCTCTTCCGCGGTGAGGAACTCGAGCTTCACGGGATCCGCGAGGGACTCCGCGGTGGCGATGTCCTGCCAGGGCACTCCGATGATGCCCGCCAAGAACACCAGGCTGCGGTCGCGGACCACATTGTTCTCCCCCGGGGCGAAGAGGGGGTTCGTCACCACCTCACCGTCACGCGTGACGAGCGTCGGCTTGGTCAAGCCGTCGATGTAACGCTGCGGGGAGTAGAGGAAGTCCACCCCGAAGCGACGCTTCTGATCGTGGCAGCGGATGTTGAGCTTGTCCTCGATCGCTGGGAGCTTCGGCGCCGCGCCATTGACGCGCGCGCAGCGGGCCGCGGCCGGGCAGTTCGCGGGCGCCTCCGCCTGGCAAGAGTGGCAGCACTCGGAGTTGGGGTCCGTGTCACAGGTTTCGGATGCGACCCAGAGGTTGTCGTTGGAGCGCGCCGCGAGCCAGTCGGTGCCGCCGTCGCGGATGGAGCAGTCGTTCTCGTCGCTCAACATGATGATGGCGACGAGGGAGTCGGGGCGGAGGAACGCGGCTCGCTGAGCCAGGAGCGCCTCGTTGATAGCCGTGGGCACCGCGATATCGCCTTGCAGCTCCATGTCCACCGGGGGCTCGGGATCGATCAGGAAGCGGTACCAGCCCTCCATCACCGCCTCGTAGCCGCAGCCGGTCTCGCCCGCGCCGGTCACGTGCGCGGTGAAGTCAGTGATGAAGTCCTGCTCGTTGTCGACCGCGGCGCCCCGCCAGCGCAGGAAGCCCGCCGGATCATGCACCGGGAGGCCCGAGCGCACGTTGGGCAGCAGCTCTCCCTTATCGTTGATGTGGACGATTTGATCCAGGGCCGCTGCGCAGACGTTCGCCGGGCCGCCGTGTCCACCGAGGGACGAGGTCACCACGCCGATGTGGATGTTCTCGATGGGGTCGAACTCCCGCTTGGAGCCCTCGGGACAGCTGGTCCCGGGGAACGGCGACAGCGCCCCCGTCTCCCGGTCCACGCAGCTGGGGTTCACGAGGCGGAGCACCAGGTTGGGCACGGCGTCCTTGAGGATCTGCTGCTTGTCCGCCATCGACACGGAGTTGTCGATGGTGAACAGCAGGTCGATCTTGTCGATCTTCGTGTTCACGATGCGATCGACGAAGACGTTGCTCGTGTTCGGC
>JAEWOQ010000178.1 GCA_023460875.1 Pseudomonadota bacterium | reverse complement strand
TCTCCGGCCTCGGCTACACGGTCGACCGCACGAATGACTTCCTGGCCTCCCGCACCCTCATCAGCACGGCTAACGCCGTGCCCCTGTCCCCAGTCGAGAGCATTCAGACTACGATCGGTCTCGCGAGGAGCATCTGATGGCATCCCCCAAGGTCAACAAGGTCCCCTACGACTTCGCCAGCCTGGAGCTGGCGCTCTCTTCCGATGGTCTCCCCCTGAGCATCATCGATGCGTTTACGGAGGTCTCGTATAGCGACAACGTCTCGCGGGAGAAGCTGCGAGGCGCCTCCCGTGTTGCCATCGACCACACGGAGGGTGAATACGATGCCGAGGGATCGATCACCTTCCATCGCTTCGCCTTCGACTACATCAATAGCTGGGCGAAGGACCAGGGGCTCGGGTTCTACGATCTGGAGCTCACGATGACGGTGAATTACCGGCGGAAGGGCGAGGTGCTGCACACGGACACGATCGCCCGGGTGCGCTTTGGAAGCCGCCAGAACAGTCATAGCCAGGGCCCCGCAGGGCTCCTGGTGCCCTGCGATCTGTTCGTGGGCGATCGCATTTACTTCGACGGCCAAGGCCCGTTCGCAGGTGACACGTTGTGAGCGCGAACGTAGCAGTGAC
This sequence comes from Pseudomonadota bacterium, assembly GCA_023460875.1. Classification (GTDB taxonomy): domain Bacteria; phylum Myxococcota_A; class Polyangia; order Polyangiales; family Polyangiaceae; genus NIC37A-2. The sequence continues at coordinate 3,497 of JAEWOQ010000178.1, read as the reverse complement.
TCTGAGCGCCGAGGACGAGGCGAAGAAGACGGAGCTCCAAGCTCAGTACGGCGACGACTGCGCCTTCTACGCGCCACCGGGCCTGGGCCTGGTGGCGGTGGCTCCCCCCGACGACCCCCGGCACTACTGGACGCTGTTTCGAGCGCTGCGCGCCCGTGGCAGTGACAAGGCCAACGCGCTGGCCGCGTTCGCGGTGGAGTGCGTGGCGTACCCGGGGCGGGACAAGGCTGTGGCGTTCCTCAGGCAGAAGCCGGCCTTCGCCATCGCCATAGCCAACCGCGTCAAGGTGCTGTGCGGCGACGAGGAGCAGCAGGGCCCAGCCCTCGCCGCGGAAGAGCAAGGCGAGGTCGAAGAACTCCGCAAAAAGCATGGCGAGGTCACGTACTACCGACCGGCGGGGCTCGGTCTGCTCGTGCTCGCGGCGCCCAGTACTCCCGCCTCCTACCGGCAGTTCTTCAACGAGATCTCCGACGGCGCCGATCAGACGGGGCCGCGGGAGACCTTCGAGCAGTTCGCCCTCGACTGTGTGGTGCACCCTGCACGCGAGCGCGTGCAGGCTTTCTTCCGCCGCAAGCCGGCGCTGGCCGTCAAGGCGGCGATGGCCGGGCAGGCGCTGTGCGGAGGAGCCGTTCAAGAACTGGGAAAAGACTAGAGCGCGCCCACGCCGACACGCTGCTGGCCGCGGACGCGATCCTGGCCTTCCGAGACGGTGACAGCGGCGACATGGGTCGGCTCGGCGCGCTGCTCGTTGCAGAGACCATGGAAGTCATGCGCGTGTGGTCGAAGGCGTGGTTCAGCGTGCATTCGAAGTAGTTCGGGCTTCTCGTTGGGAGCTCGAGGCCTCGTGAAATGAAGAGCTGAGGCCTCGGGACTCCGAAGTAAGACGATGGCGAATGAAGAACTTCCATTGATCGACGCTGCCGCTGAGTTCGCACGAGGTGCGGGCGGCACGGCTCAGGCGCTGCGGTTTTTCGAGGAGTTCGGGCGCCTGCAGGGCGCAGGGCCCCAGGGGCTCGAGCAGCTGGCCCTCCAAACGACGCACCAGGAGCTGGCGCGGACATCGGAGGGGGCTCGCTCGAGCCTGGAGCGCTTCTTCCGCAGCGCCGAACCGCTGCCCGATCCCGTTGTGCTACAGGTCGGTGGCGCCGCCGACACGGGAGCTCTGGGTGAGCTCGGGCGCCTCTTGCAGGAAGCGCCCGACGCTGCGGCGCTGGGCACGGAGGTCCAGGGCCTCGGCAGCGCGGTTATGGAGGCGCAGCAGCTCGGCTCGGACTTCACGGAGGCGGCCCAGGCGCTCGGGAGCCTGAGACAGGGCGAGCTCCCTCTGGCGCTTGCGGACGTGCCGGAGGCGCTAGGGGCGGCCCTCGAGTGGGAAGACAATCTCGAGGGAGTGCGCGATCGGCTCCTCGACATCGGCCAGGCCTCGGGCCGGGTGGCTCCGGGCCTGACTTCCGCGCTCGCCGACGCGATGGCGCTCGAAGGGGCCACGCGTCCGACGCCGCTGTCGCCACTGGGCGCCGGCGCGACTCCAGACGATGTCATCGCGGACGCGCTGTCGGGGGGTACCCTGGCGGGAGTCGAAACGGCGGGCGCCGAGGCGGGCGAGCTCTTCGCGCAGGGGCTCGCGGGGCAGAAGGACGACGTGATGGCCGCGGGCCAAGAGCTCGCCGAAGCCGCGTTTCAGGGCGCCGGCATGGCGCTGCCTACGAAAGAACTGAAGGAGCTCGGAGAGCTCGCTGGGAGCGCCGCCCTCGGGCCGTCGCTGCCCACCACCACGAGCACGCTACCGGCGGTGTCCCCGGGTAGCGCGGGTCGAGCCGAAGGACCCAGCATGGAGGTGGGCGAAATCAACGTGGAGCTGGTGGACGACGAGCCCCTGGCGCCGCTGGAGCTCGACGTGACGCAGATCGTGCGCCGGGAGCTATCGCGCTTCTTCGATGGGCTGTCGCTGCAAGGAGCGCTGTGATCGCGCACCGCGAGCTCGCCGGCCTGTCGCTGCAAGGAGCCCTCTGAATGCCTCAACCCAGCTGGATAGAAAACCCCGAAGCTTGGAACACGGTCGTCTTGGGCCCGGCAACCCTGCCGGGGATCTGCACGGAGACCTCCCGCAAGGGCCGTGAAGTGGACTTCAAGAAAGCGCCGGGCTTCGACGGCGGCACGGACACGGATCGGGGCAGTACGCCGGCGGAGGTTACCATCGAGGTGCAGCTGACGGCGCGGGACTGGCCGGTGTGGCAGGTGGTGCTGCCGCAGATCGATCCGAATCGCGCGGGTGCGGCGTCGAGCCCCTTGGAGATCGTGCACCCGGAGCCCAACGCCCGGGGGATCCGCGCGGTACGGGTGCTGGACATCGTGGGCAATCCACCGACGGCGCGCGGGGGCAAGGGCTACACGATCACGTGCCGGGAGTGGTTCCCGGCGGCCAAGCCTGCCAAGCCCCAAGCGAAGAAGTCCGCGGCGGCGTTCGATCCGCGGGCGCAGCCGGGTCGCCTGGGCGCGGTGCTTCGGGCGCGCGCCGAAGCAGAGGTGGCCACGCCGGACAGCGTGGAAAACACGATGAACAACGTTTTCGGGTGAACTTCCCCCTTTTGATCCATGCCCAGTACAGCCAACGGACGACCTCTTCTCGCTGCGACGATCACCATGCCTCGGGTAGGGGCGTGGCACGCAGACATCGAGGTGGACACCGGGAGCCTGGACAGCGCCGTGACCCTGGACGTGGAGGGACAGCTCTTCCAGGGCACCGCCGTGCGCGCGGCCCCCTTTTCGGGGCGCACCCGGGCGCGGGTGGTGGGCGGCGGAGGCACCCTGTCGAGGACCCTCGGCCCTAAGAACTACGTGCGGGGGCCGAAGGTGCGGGCCATCGTCACGGACGTGCTCGGCGGGGCCGAGGCGCTGTCGCCCGAATCGAACGCCGGGGTGCTGGGCGCGGAGCTGTCCCGCTGGCAGCGCATCGAATCACAGGCCAGCCACGCGCTCGTGACGCTGCTAGAGCGCATCGGCGCCACGTGGCGGGTGCTGTCTGACGGCACGGTGTGGATCGGGCATGAAACCTGGCCCCAGATGGATCCGCCCCACGCTCTGCTCGACGAGGACTGGTACACCGGCGTGCTCACCGTGGCTCCCGAGGCGCCCACCCTGCGGCCCGGCGTGACTCTGCGCGGCCACAGAATCCAGGAGGTGGTGCACACGTTGAGCCGCGCGGAGCTCCGCACCGAAGCGTTCCTCACAAGCACGAGCGGCTCGCTCGCTCGCTTCCTCGGGAGCATCCGACGCGCCATCGACTACTCGCGCAAGTACTCCGCGCGCGTAGCCGCGCAGAACAGCGACGGCACGTTGCAGGTGGTGCCCGACGACGAGCGCCTGCGGGGCTCGGGCCTGGATCGGGTGAAGATCCAGACGGGTTTTCCGGGCACCATACAGGCGGAGGCGGGCTCGCGCTGTTTGATCGGCTTCGACGGCGGCGATCCATCCAAGCCCTACGCGGAGGGCTGGGA
>JAEWOQ010000177.1 GCA_023460875.1 Pseudomonadota bacterium | reverse complement strand
GCTTAGAGCTGCGGCCCTCGAGCGGCGCGCGCCGCGGCGAGGGCTCCCACCTCGTCCTCGTGCCGTGGTCTGCCCTCGTCGAGGAGGGCTCCCACCTCCGTCTACTCGACCTGAGCACCTGAGCCCTCGACCGTCCCTTGGGGCGCCCCTGGCGCCGGGTCGCGGCGCCCGGAGCTCAGAGCCGCCACACGCCGGTACGCGTCACGCAGGTCCGGATCCGAGGGCGCCAAGGACAGCGCCGCGTAGAGGTGACGCTCCGCCATCGCGAGCTCACCGCGGCGCTCCTCGAACTCGGCGCCTCGACGCAGCGCGCGCAGCGCGTCGCGGCGGCGCGCCCAGCCGAGCTCGACCGCCTCCCGAACGCGAGCGTACGCCCGTGAGGCCCCCGTGAGATCCCCGAGCCGCTCACAGTACTCGGCCTCGAGCGCGCGCCCTTCGATCGCCCGAGGAGAGCGCGCCGAGATTTGGCGGAGGCGCCCGATCGCTCGGGGCAAGTCGTCCAGGCTGTCTCCCAACAGCCGCGCCAGGTCGAGCAAGAGCTCGCCCGGATCCGACTCGCCCCCTTCGCCCGGCGGCTGATCGGAGTGGAGCGCGCTCTGGAGCAAGGTCACCGCCCGGGACTTCATGCCCAAGGTCGCGAACAAACGTCCGAGGGCAGCGCGCGCGGCGGGATCGTCGGGAGCGTACCTCAGGGCCCTCTCCAAGAAGCGCCGCGCAGCGTCCGTGTAGCCCCCCTCCGCGAGCCTCCGCCCGGCGCGCAAGCACACCCCGTGACGCGCGCTCGGCCCGACGGAGGCAGCTTCGAGGTGCTGGGCGTCGGCCACGGCTCCCTCCAGATCGCCTCGCCGCACGCGGTCTTCGAAGCGGAGCCAGCGGGCGCTCGCCAGCTGAGGAGCTCGCGCCACGGCCCGATCGAGGCACATCACCCGCGCTGTCGGGTGCTCTGCCAGCTGGGCAGCTCTGCAAAACAGCTGCGCGGCGAGGGGACCGAAGGGCTCCGCGGCGCCTGTCATCACCAAAGCCTCACGAGCTCGCTCGATGTGTCCTCCGGACACCAAGGTCAGCGCCCCCAGTGGGCCGGCCTGCTCCGCGCCCCCCGCGTCCTCCAGCGTCGCCAGCGCTGCCTCCTGACGGCCGGGCACCGGTGCGTCCAGCGCCGCGAGGGTATGGGCAGCGCTGGTCAGCCCGGGCACATCGGCGAGCGCGTCGAGCAAAGCGTGGCGCGCGCCGACGTCGTCCCCGATCGCGAGCAGATCGTCCGCTGCCCGCAACCGATAGGCTGCCTCGAGGGCCAGCAGGACCGCACGGGGCGCCCCGGGAAGCTCGTGGTCGACATCGAAGGCCAGCTCGAGGCTACCCTCCCGCACCTCGAGCCCCATGACCTTCACGCCGTCGGTCGCCGGAGCGCGACAGCCGTAGCTCGGCAGGATCCGCCGACACAAGGCTCCTGCGATCTCTCCGAGCTCGATGATCCGCCCCTTGCGTACGGCGATCCGGGGCGCCCCCCCCACCTCCGCCTCGAGACCAGAGATCAACCGATCCACTGCGCGCAGGCTGGCAGCGAGCGCGGAGAGCTCGACGCCCACTGCTCGGGGTCGCTCGAGGACGAGGCGAGGCCCCTCGGGAGCGCACCACCACAGGTCGAAGGCCAGGCTCCGTGACGCCGAAAACAGGCCCACGCCGACCCCCAGAGGCGCGCTGCTCGGTTCCTCACTCGGTTCCTCGCGCGCCCCTTTGCTCGGCTCTCTTCTGGACCCGGGGCTCTCCTCGGCGTCGATGACCCAGAGGCGCGCCCCGAGCAGTGGCTCCCCCAAGTGCTCTCCCAGGCAGCCCTCGAGCCACTCCGCCAAGGCCGCGAGGGGGAGGGACAGGACCAGGCGCTGCAGCTGGCCACGCCGGCTTCGAAACTGCTTGACCCCCTTCGACAGATCGAGCGGATACCGCAGATCGGGCAGGGAGAGGGCCAGCTCCCGCACCTGCAAGGGGCCCACCCGCTCGGGACGATTCAACTCGATCCCGAGGGAGCCCCGGGCCAGGGCAAGGCGGAGCGGGAGCGCGTCGTCCGGCCACGCTGCCGCGCCCCGCGCCTCCGGAAGCGGAGCGCGGGGTCCAGAGGCCCCGGGGGCGCCGTGGGGAGCCTCGCTCACCATGCCTGGCCATCGTACTCCCAATGGTCTCCGTGGCGAGCCCAAGGCGGGGCCCCTACCCCCGGAGACCAGCACCCCGGCGGGGACGGCACGGCGGAGACACCCCGCGACCCGAGCGGCCCCCGCCCTCAGAAACGACGACGCCCGCCGAGTTGGGCGGGCGCGTCCGGCTGGAAGGGTCGGGGAGGACGTCAGCCCTCGGCCACCTTCTTCTTCATCCGCGCGATCACGTCGGGGAACCCGTCCTTCTTGATGATGCGGGCGAACTGGCTGCGGTAGTTCGAGACCAGGCTCGAGCCCTCGGTGATGATGTCGTACACGCGCCACTGCCCCTGCACCTTGTGCAGCACGTAGTCCACGGTGACCGGCTCCTGACGCCGATCGGTGCGGTGCTTCGCGATCGTGTGCACGAGCGAGCCGTCCTTCGCCGCGTCGGTCCCCTTGAAGGTCACGTCGAAGTCGAGGGTCTTGCGCAGGTTCTGGCGGTAGGCGCGCTGGACGAGCTCGGTGAGCAGAGCCTGGAACTCCTTGCGCTCCTCCGGCGTGCGAGCGTCCCAGTGCCTCCCCAAGGATTCCTGCGCGAGCTTGTCGTAGTCGAGCATGCGGTCGAACACCGCGGCGATTTGCTGCTGGTTGCTGCCACTCCCGTCTCGGAGCAGCGCCGTGAGCTCCGCCTGGCGAGCCTTCACGAAGGCTTCCGCAGAGGACTCCGCGGCAGCGGGCCCGGCCACGAGGACACCCAGCGCCAAGACCAGGGTCGACAGAATACGTGCAATCGAAAAATTCATCGGAGTCGATACCTCATCGCCAGTGTTACGCGAAACGGGCGGGTCTGCTTCCCCAGGAGGCCGTCGACCACGCGGGGTGAACTCCGCTGGTCCGAACTCCGCTGGTCCGA
>JAEWOQ010000176.1 GCA_023460875.1 Pseudomonadota bacterium | reverse complement strand
CCAGTGGGGTGAGCCGCCGCCCCTGCCCTGGGCGGTGGAGTTCGAGGCGACGGGCCCCGTGTGGTCGAGCACCCCTGCGTCGGACGGCAAGTTCTGCGTCGTCGACGCCAGCGCTGGCGGCACCCCCGCGGGGTCGTACTCGAGCGGCGCGGGCGTGCGCTGCGTGCGCGGCTCCGGGACGGCGCCGTCGCCCACGGAGTGCTCGGCGCAGTCGATCCCGAGCTGCTCCTGATCGAGCGTGCCAGAGAGGCAACTAGAGCGAGGCCGACTCCTATGTGGGGTCGATGAACGCGCGCGCATGCCCTGCGGCCGAGAGCGCCGCGGGGCGCTTAATTTGCGTTCCTTGGTGTTTCGAGCTAGAAGAACAAGCACGATTCCCGACCGGGGTTTCCCTCCTGCCGCAGGTTGAGCGCGGCAGACCCTCTCGGCGCGATCCTTCGCTCGTCTGCTCGGCGGAACGAGTGCTCGAGTGCGCCCGCAACGCGTCGGCTTGCTCTCGCGCACCGACCGTTCTCGTTGGACGCAGTCCAACGAGCTGAACTTTCGTGCGCCCCGGTTCGCGAACCGTGATGAGTCACCACAGCGGCGGCCACTCAGTGGTTCGCCGCACAACTTTGTGAGTAGGGCGGCAGGTGCACACGTCGGGCCCTCCAGGATTGGTCCTCTACTCGGGGCCGATCGAGGGGAGGGCGCGAACTACGCAACTGGGCCGCTCGAGGTCGGTCCGCGCGCGGTAGCGGCGGGACGGCCACGTGTCGAGAGGATCCTTCGGATCCGTCTCGGCCGGACGTTCATGAGGAGGTCAACGAATGACGAGCAATTCCAGCAAACGACGCACACTTTGTATTGGCTCCCGAGGCGGAGTAGGGCGCGCGGTATGTGAGCTACTCGAACGCCGCCCGAACTTACTGGAGCGAAGACCCAGCGAGCTGTTCTTGCTGGACGCCAAGCCCGAGCCAGACGTCGCGCGCCCGTTCGGGGCTCAGGTGTTGCCGCCGTTGAAGCTGGACGGCACGTCGTTGCGTCGCCTCCTCCGGGAGCTGGACATCCAAGAGCTCATCGACTGCTCTACGCTCGATACGGCGATCGCCATCGAAGCTGCGATCGAGACCAAGAGCGACTATCTCTCCACCAGCATCTCCACGGACCACCTGACCACCCACGTCGCGGTGGAGCGGTTGTACGCTGGCGTCCCAGCCACGACGAACAGCCTGCTGGTGTGCAGCGGCATGAACCCGGGGATCGTCAACGCCCTGGCTTTCGCCGGCATAGAAGCGTTCGCCAAGCGCGTCGGCGTGGAGGCAACCCCCCAAGCCCTCGAGCTCCAATCGCTGCTGGTGACCGAGCAGGACACGACCGAGCGCGCCGACGATATCCAGGAGGACGCGTCCGTGTTCGCGATGACGTGGGGCCCGGAGATCGCCCTCCAGGAGCTGTGCGAGCCGTCCGCGGCCTACTGGCGCGAGGGAGCGCAAGGGATGGAGCACCCGCCGTGGGCCGCCTTCTACCGGGTGCGTTGCGGCGATGAGCAGATCGAGGGGTTCCTCGTCCCGCATGAGGAGGTCTTCACCCTGGGCGCCCGCCTGGAGATCCCAGAGGTCGCCTTCATCTATCGGTTGCCCGGCGCTGCGCAGCGGCGCTTGCTGAACGCGCCCGAGACACACGCTGAGTGGCCGTTGCGTCGGCTCACGCCTCCCGAACAGGATCGACTCCGAGGCTCCGATCGCGTGGGTGTGCTCCTGGTGAGCGCTCGCTACGGTGAGCTGTGGATCGGCTTCGACACGCCCGTCGAGGCGGGCGCGCCGTACAAGACGAACGGCACGTTGCTCCAGGTCGCCGCGGGCGTCATCGCCGGGTGGAACCAGCTGGGAGAGCGGACGGGGCTCCACGTCCCCGAGGAGCTCGACTATCGGCGGTACATGAGCACCGTGTCCGCGGTGCTGGGAGAGCCTTTGGTGGTCTACGACCCCGACGCGCGCCCTGTCCCGCTCGCCGAACGCCGCGTCGCCTGACAACGGTCGCGGATCGCTGGAGCCAAGTTGTCGCGCGGTGTGCCATTTTGGCGCGCCAGGTGTGACACCTTGGCGTGCTGTTTGTCACTCTGGCGCGCGGCGGCTCGAGGCCTCGTGTGAGGCCCCCGTCGCGCGACGGGCGGAATCCGTCGCGCGGCTCTCATCCGCCGAGCTCAGGAGAGCCGCCGCCTCGCTGGTGTTCAGAACTGCTTGAAGAAGCTCCAGGACTCCCGGGGGATCCAGTTCTCGCTGCTCCCGGGATCGCTGTCGATGTTGGTGTGCCCGCCATCGAAGGTGCACACCCGCGTCGGGTGCTCCGGGTTGCAGTCCTCGAAGTCGTAGCAGAAGTGCGCCCCGTTTTGCCAAACCGGGATGTCGTTCGGGACGGTGCAGCCGTTGTCCGTCGCCTTCTCGATGGCGATGAACTTCGCGCCCCGCTGTTGCTGCTCGTTGTTCACCCAGGGGCACGTCCCGTCGCTCAGGCCGGTGATGTGCATCCAGGCGATGGGATCGTGAGTCTTTTGTGGGAGCCAGATGTTGTAGTTGGCGGGCGCGATGCCGACGGCGGCGCGGATCTGCTGCTGATGGTTCGTCGACAGGGAGTAGGTGATCATCCCGCCGAAGCTGAACCCGGTCGCGAAGACGCGCGTGGTGTCGAAGCAGAGGTTCTCGTTCAGGTGCGCCATGATGTCATCGAAGAGCGCGTGGTCCTTCTCCTGCCAGGTCGCGCCGTCGGAGGAGGGGGCCACGAAGATGGCCTGCTCGCCGTCCGCTTCGATGAGGGGCTTGAGGAAGTAAAAGTTCTGCCCCTGGACGTCCTGCCACCTGCTGCCGATCCAGTGCGACGTGTAGAACAGGCGGTAGGGCTTGTTCGGATCGTAGTTGCTCGGCATGTCTACGTAGTAGACGCGGTTCTGCCCGGAGCTCGAGATCGTGTACTCCTGGGTGGTGATGTTGGTGGGATTGCCGCAGCCATCGCTCCCCACGGGCGGGTTGCCCATCGGGATTTGCCCAGCGGTCCATTCCCCTGATCCGTCTCCGCCGCTGCCGCCCGAGTCGCTGCCCCCCGAGGGCGCCGCGCCTCCCGCGCCGTCCGGCGCGCCCCCCGTCGCTACCGTCGTGCCTCCGGCGCCGATCGGCGGCGCTCCGCCCGTGCTCGTGACGTCGCCCCCCGTTCCTGGCGCCGCGCCCCCGGAAGCCTCTCCTCCCTGGGAACCGCCGTCGTCGGTCCCCGAGCAAGCGCCGAAGGACAAGCTCAAAGCACAAGCGATCGAGATTACGCGAACTGACGTCATGGGGCGGCTCCCTGTCGTTGGTGGGATGGTCGAACCGAGGGGTCGATTGGGTAGAAATTGGTGGGAGCGCTGCACTTCGAGCCCCTGTCGACGAGCACCGAAGGGCGCGGGCGATCCCGCGCGGGGGCTCGGCGGGCAGCGTGTCCTGCTCTCAGGCTAGGAGTACCGCGCGCCGGACGGAGGAGGACAAAACGAACACCCCACCGCAAAAAAATGCAGGCCGGAGTGCAATTCGAGGGGAAACCCCCCTCGGCTCCCGACGAGGTCTTCACGGGGCAGACTGGAGCATGACCTGCGCCCCCGTGTTCGGTCGAGGGTGTTCGGTTGATGGGAGCGCGCTGCAAAGACAGGGGGTGACGTTACTTGGCCGACCTTCGCTTGTGGGCGGCAAACAGCGGTGGGTATTCTCCCCAGAATGGGATGTGCAATTTGTCGATCGGACCGCTTCTCCCCCCAGGGGGGCGAGTTCGCCTATCCGGGTCAGCTGTGTGTTGCCTGTCAGGAGCGAGCCGAGCCGGAGTCTGGCGATGACGACGTGGACACGCTCGGCGACACCGGCCCGAACCCCGTCTACGTGGACGGCATCAAGTGTTGGCGCCGGTATCGGTTCGGTGGCTACGTGACCATGCGAGACGACAGCCCGCGTCGATCTTTGGAGGAGTTCCAGGGGATGACGTTCTCCGCCGGGTGGTCGCAGTCCCTGTTGGATCGCGCCGTCGAGGTCCTCCAGGTCGCAGGCGAACCGGTCGCTGCTGGACTCGGGGCTGCCGGCACGAAGAGCCGTCGGTACATGGGCGCGACGTTCGAGCATGAGGGCTGCGCCTGGGTCGTGTGCAGGACTGCGCTGGTCTCGGACAACGCTCAGCTCCTGGACGCCACGGTAGCGCTCAAGGCGGCCTGCGGCGCCGAACGAGCGCTCGCCATCCTCGACGCCCCGGAGGGCTTGACGGAACCCCACGGTGCGTCTCCTGAGTACGTCGCTCGCTACCGCCAGGCGGCGTGGCACGGCCTGGGCGTCGCCTTCGGAACCGTTGAAGAGTTCCGCGGCGGGTGGAGCGTCGCCCCCGTGCGTCCCCCGAGCTACGGAGGCTGGCTCGAGGACGTTCTCCGGGAGGTTCGGGGTGGCTTGAAGACCCGTAGCTTCGACGTCGAAAGCTTGGGGGACAGCCGCGCCGCCGAAGCGGTAGTTCGACCAGTGTTCGCCGAGGTCCTCGCTTCGCGCGGGTTCGTGGACGCGCCTTCCGCGCAGTACCGGACCTACTGGCGGCGTCCGCGAGCCGATGGTGTCTGGGTGCGGAAGGAGCCACGCACTGGGCCGAGGCGCGTTCACCTGGAGGTAAAGCTCGCGGAGGACGACCAGGCACCCTTTTGCCAGGTGTTCGAGGGTCTGGGCGAGGCGGACGCGGTGCTCCAGGTGCGGCTCGTGAAGCGTGCCATGCGCGAGAAGCTGGCGGCGCAGCACGCAGCGAACCCGTGGCTGCTGGTGCTGAAGGCACGCGTGGAGGAGCGATTGCCGGTCAGATTTCTGGAGTGGCCCGCCCGATGAGGTCCGAGGGAGCGAGACTGTCGACGAACGCTCGATCCGCTGGGTGGGACACGCCGCTTTGGGTCCGTTCATGGAAACTGATGGTCGTGCGAGCGAGATGATGGTCGGAGGGCGTGTGAAAGCAGCACCTCATCGGTCCGTGGATGCCCCCGGTCGTTCTGGCGCTGGCGCCGGTCTATCGACCTTCGAGTGACGGTGACGAACGAAGACAGTATCCTGCGACCGGTACCGAACGTTCTGCTCGCCCATGCCTGACGAAGCACCGATCAGTGATCCGCGGGGAGTGCTCTCCCGCGCACGCAAGCGCGGCATGCGTCGGGTGCGTCAAGTGGGGCGTGAGCGCGCCATCGAAGACGCCGTGATGGCGTGCCCGGAGGCGCTGGGGTTTCCTGGCGCGCTGGCGATTCGGAACGTTCGGGTGTCGCCGCCTGCCGGGCGCGTCGACGTGATGCTGCTCCCCGTCACCGGGCCCTACCGCTTGGTCCTGGTCGAGGCGAAGCGATGCGCGGCCCCCGACGCCGCGTCGAAGGTGAGCGGTCAGCTCTTGATGTACTACGCGGGAGCGCTGAGCCTCGGCGCCAACGGGCTCCGACTCTTGAGGCGGTTCGCGTCGAATCCAAGCGCCGCACGAACCTACGAGCCGAAGTCGGCCAAACAACTGACCTCCGGCGTATCGCCGCCCGCCGCTGCCTGGGCCCAACTGCAAGCTGGTGAACCCCTGGCTCCGTCCGACATCGCCTTGTTCATCGCGTTGGATGGTCCCCCGCCGGCGGCGTTGCAGGGCGTGCTCTCGGTCCTCGCGGCGCACCACGGGTTGAGGATCGGTCTCGTCGTCGTTCGAGAGGGGGCCATCCACGTGCTGCAGCAGCCGGGTTCGGTCAGCGCCGGGCGCAGCGTGGTTGCGCAGTGACGGGGGGACCCTCGTGCGGGCGGAGCGCGCGCAGGCGCAGGTGGGTGGAGTGAGTTGTTCGTTTGTGCGGCTCTGCTGCGCCGAGCACGCGAGCACCGCGCGTGAGGGACCCCCGCGCGCGCAGCAACGCGAGCACGCGGGGCCTTACGGTGACGCCACGCGTGGGGGAGCAACCCCCGCTAGCGGAAGGGCTGAGGCAGGGCGCGAGCCTCCCCGGTAACGAAGGCTCGTGAGGAGCGGCTGGGGGTTCATCTCCCGTCGAGGCGCTCCCGGCGAACGACGCTCGAACTTCGGGGATTTCTGTGCCGATCGCGGCTGAGAAGGCGGGGCCGTTCGGACGGCCGCGTCGACGACGCAGCCGAAAACGGCTCTCGATGTGGCGCGCCCCGGAGGATTCGAACCTCCGACCTGCGGATTCGAAGTCCCAGCAAATCGCGGGGGTGTAGGCAAAAATGGCTGCGAAAGGAGGGCGCGGGGGCAAACTGTACCACGCAGGAGTGGACATGTGTGGACACGGGAACCCTGGCGAACTTCGGGTGTCTGCTCGTCTCTTGAGAACTACTCTTTTCGTCGTTGTCCTGTGCGCCGCCTGCGGTGGCGCGCCGAGAGGGCACGGGGTTCGTGCCGTCCAAGGGGGTCAGAACGCCTCCGGGTTGGAGCCGAGGTCCGCAGGGCCGGTGCCAGACGCCTTTGGACCTACGCCCGCGATGGTTGCCGAGTTCGAGGCAGCCGTGGCCGGACAGCGGATGGCTGGAATCCGCACGTACCTCGAGCGCTGTCGCCCCTTCGAGGGGGATCCTCGCGGGTGGCGAGCTTTGGCCCCGAGCACAGAAGACGCGCGGGACCTGGACGAGCACGTGTTGGCCTGCGACTGGAGGGTCGTCCGGCAAGACGGGGTGCTGCTGGCAGTGGTGGACGTACCCACGGCGGGCGGGGACCTGATCCTTCCCTTCGAGCCTTCGTTTCGGCCGCGCTGGGAGGTCGTGCGCTGCGGAGACGAGGCGAGGCAGAAGCTCGTCGAACCGCCTCTCGAGGTGCGTACCTTCCTCGAGTTCGAAGGGGGCTACCTCGTTGGGTACGATTCCGGGGAGTGGGGTGGAGGGCTCTACTGGTACGATCGATCCGGCTCGCTCCGGCAGGTGGTGAGTAAGAAGCACGTCCGGTGGATGTTTCGGACGCCGTCTGGGGTCTTCGTGTTCGGAGGCCTCGCGCACATGGGCGGCGACGTCGGGGAGGTGTTGCGGCTCGAGCTCACCGGAGACGAGTGGAGCTCCCATGGATTGCCCCTCGTGAGCGCGCCGAGCGCCTTGCTGTTCGAGTCGGAGAGTTCGGCCCTGGTGGCAGGCCGGGCAGGTCTGAGCCGCGTTCGGTGGGGAGAGCGAACGGAGGACCTATCGCTGGAGCACTTGCACGAGCCTCGCGGAGATTGGGCCGAGGTGACATCGCTCGAGAAGGAGCCCGACGGGGCCATTTTTTTGGGGACGATGCACGCTGTCGTGCGACTGCGCCCCGAGGGAGACGGTTACGTGGAGGAATGGCTGGCGCCCGAAGGCGCGGCGCGGTCCGAGCCCGCACGAGAAGGCGAGGGTGGCGAGTGAAACGCTGTATCGTGGGCGGGGGCCTTGCCGACCGCGCACACGAAGCTGCAGGGCGTAGCGACCATGCCTGACGAAGCACCGACGAGTGACCCAGCGGAAGCACCTTCGGGTGCACGCAAGCGTGAGAGGCGTGAAGTGGGCCGTGAGCGTGCCATCGAGGACGCCGTCATGGCACACCCGGAGGCGCTGGGGTTTCCTGGCGCGCCGGCGATTCGCAACGTTCGGGTGTCGCCGTCTTCCGGGCGCATCGATGTGATGCTTCTCCCCGTAACCGGCCCACACCGCCTGGTGCTGGTCGAGGCGAAGCGGTGCAGCCGCGGATGCCGCGTCGAAGGTGGTCGGTCAGCTCTTGATGTACTACGCAGGGGCGCTTAGCCTCAGCACCAGCGGGCTTCAGCTCTTGACGCGCTTCGCTTCGAACCCAAGTGGAGCGCGAGCCTACGAGCCAAAGTCCGCCAAGCAACGGACGGGCGGCCTGTCGCCACCCGCTGCGGCCTGGACCCGACTGCAGGCAGGTGAGCCCCTTGCGCCATCCGACATTGCTTTGTTCATTGCGCTGGACGGCCCGCCGCCCGCGGCGTTGCTGGGCGCCCTTCCCGTTCTGGCGACCCACCACGGCCTGAGGGTCAGCCTGGTCGTCGTTCGAGGGGCGATGCCGTACCTGCTGTAGCGGCGAGCCAACGGGAGCAGAGAGTGAACGCTCCTGCTGATGACAACGGATGAGGGAGTCAGGTTCCACGTTCAGGAGTTTCGCGCGGCAGATCTCGAACCGGGCCCGCGTGCGCGACGTGAGGTCGGTCGTGTTTCGTCAAGGTCGCGCTGACGAAAGGGAAGTCGGCAGCCTTCCTCTCGGCATCGAGGTCGCACTGTCCGAAGTCGGCGTATCTCCTTGCTGACTTGCCGAGCTGCGGGGCGCAGGATGCGTCTTGCGACGCGTTTGGGGTAACCGTGACCTGTGCCTTCGGGTTGGTTTCGGTAGACTCCCGGGCCATGACTTCCATCGAGCGGGCGGCCGAGCGCGTGAGGAACGCCGTACGTGCGGCGACGACGGGTCTCGTGGAGCGACGCGTGCTCACCGAGCTCGTGGCTTTGACTGCGGTGGCGCAGGAGCACGTGCTCATCCTGGGGCCGCCCGGTACGGCCAAGAGCCAGGCGGTACGTCGCATTGCGGAGCAGCTTCGGGGGACGTACTTCGAGTACTTGCTCGGTCGCTTCACCGAGCCGACGGACATCTTCGGCCCCATCGATCTCGTGCAGCTCCGCGAGGGTCAGGTGGCGGTGCAAACGGCCGGCATGCTCCCGGAAGCGGAGGTGGTGTTCCTCGACGAGGTTTTTCTTGGCTCGACGGCAATCCTCAACACTCTTCTCTCGCTTCTCAATGAGCGGCTGTTCGTTCGTGGACACACCCGTGTACGGTGTCCTTTGCGGGTGTGCATCGGAGCGTCCAACTCGCTACCGGAAGATCCGGGCCTTGCAGCGTTTGCGGACCGCTTCCTCGTGCGCCTCTTCGTCGAGCCACTACCGGACGAGCTCCTCGAATCCCTCCTCGAAGCAGGGTGGGGCGGCGCCCCTCGGAGCGATGAGACGGAGCAGGTCCCCTGCAGCACCGTCGCCGACATCGATCTGCTCGCCGGCGCCGCCGCGCGCCTGAACCTCGCCGGAGTTAGGCCGCTTCTGGCGGCGGCGTTGCGCGACCTCCGGCATGCGGGGGTGCAGCTTGGTGATCGCCGCATCGTCAAGACCCAGCGCCTGGTTGCCGCTGCAGCCGTACTGCGGGGTTCGACAGAGGCGACCGCGGCGGATCTGTGGCCTCTGGTGTTTTGCGCGCCGACCGCCGATGAACAGGTGCTGGCCCGTGACGTGCTCCAGCGGCACCTCGAGCAGGCAAGCAACGCGACCCTCGTTGCCGCCTCAGAGCTTGCGTCCGCCTCGGTGGCCGCCCGAGCAATGCGCCTTCAGGAGGAAATCGCAGCACTGCTGGCCGAGCACGGTAAGCAGCCTCCCCGACGCCGTGCCGAGGCCCTGCTGCGGGAGATCAGCGCCAACTTCACCGAAGCAACGCTGCCCAACGAGCTGGCGCGCGCCGCGGAGGAGCTTGCAACCGCTACCGAGGCGTTGCCGGGAAGTGGTCATGCCCCAGCAGGCCAAGAAGGCTCGGCCACGGTGAGGCCCTCGGAGTCGGCGGTCACGGACGCGCAAACCGACGTGGGCTGAGGAGCACACTTGTTCTCACTCGAGTGGCATCCGCGCGCTCAGCCCTTGCGTCCGGCAGCAGCGCTGTTTCCCCGAGTAGGGGTCGCCTGCGCGCTCGAGCGTTTCTGCGAGCTCCCTCTCGAGGGCTTGGTGACGGCTACTCACCTCGTCGTCGTCGGAGCAGAGGAGACGCTCCCCTGGACGCGCGGTGCTGGGTACTTTGGTCGTCTGCAGGCGATACCGGAGCTGCTGGTACCTACGGCGTGGGAAGCAAGCTTGCCGGACGATCTCCTGCTGGCTCTCGTGAAGCGCAAAGCCCAGCGCTCGAGCGACGCAACCCTGCACGGGCCACCGTGGTTGATCGCTCCAGATCTCTCCGGGGGCATTGTGCCGCGTTCGACGAGTCGGGTCATCTCCCTTGCTGCGACTTCTATTATCGACCCGGCGCGGCTTGGAGCCTGGTGCACAGATTCTCCGGCGGTCAATCATGCTTGACCGACGGCTCGCGAGTTGGCGGACGGAACTCGGGATCTTTCCCGATCCCATCGCCGAAGCGCTGGGTCCGCTCGTGCAGCGTCTGGCGGCGGCGATTGGGCGCTTCGGTTCGAGTTCGCGCGCAGGGGCCGACCCGGACGGCTTCGACGGCGTAGCCACCCGCGGCCCATATGATCGACTCCTCGCGAGTGAATGGCTGCTCGCGAGCGAAGCACCCGATGAGTTCCTGCGTCGCGCTGCGATGGGGGAGCACTTGTTCACCAAGCTGGCCCGACGCGAGCCCTTGGGCGGAACTCGATCGATCGTGGTTTTCGACGCTGGTCCGAGCCAGCTCGGATCCCCGCGGCTGGTGCACCTCGTGCTCCTCTTGGTGCTGCGGTATCGAGCCCGCGCCGCTGGCGCCGATTTCCGTTGGTGTGTGCTCCAGCAGCCGGACAAGGTCAGGAGTGAGGCTGATGCTGATGCCATTCGTTTTCTGCTCGGTGCCCGTAGCCCCTTTCTGCCCCGGCGCGATGATGTTGAGGACCTTGGCCGCTCTCTTCGCCTCGGGCAAGGCGGTGACGACCTCTGGTGGATTGGAGGGGCTCACCTGCACCGCTGCAGCTCGCACCTCGCGGGCGCGCGAGTCTACCTAAACGACGATCTCTGCCCGGGCGGGGATCGCTTGGGCGTCGTGATCGAGCGCTCTGGGGGCAAACGGGAGCTCGTCCTCGAGCTGCCAGGTCCGATGGTGCGTACCCAGCTCGTGCGTAACCCCTTCGAGGAGCCACGCCGCGTGGTTCTGCCGGGAGCCGCTGGTCGGTACCGCTTCAGCACCTCGGCCAAGCACCTGCTCGTCGAAGATGCCCAAGGATTCGCTGCGTTTCATGTGAGCAGTCGGCGTTTGCAGCGCCATCGAGTCGACGGGCAGCTGATCGGTGCCAATTTTGCTGGACGCTACCCCGCTGTTTTGAGCTGCGAGGGACAGAAGTACGTCCTGCGCCTTGGCCAAACGACGGTACCGGTGGAACCGGAGGGACTTCCGATCGAGACTGCCCCGGACCAATGGGGAGATCTCTTCGTGTTGGGGAAGCGAGAACGGCGCGTGCTGTACCGGGACGTGGGGGGGACCGTATTCGCCGGCGTGTGGAAGGAACCCCCGCTGCGACTCAGGCCGGTGCTCGACCGCGTCGTGGAGTTGGTCCACCGTCATGGGCACTTCGACTACGTTCGCCGGTCGAGTGGCGGTGCTGGCAGCGTCGAGCTCGGACGCCTCGGGCTCGATGGTGTAGCTGCCAAACGAGCTGAAGCGCGCTCGGCGGAGCCCCCACGGGTGCTCGTCGGTTCTGCCCGAGGCTCATACTCCCAAGCGCGTGTTCTGGCGGTCCAGATTCCCGTGAGCGAGCGGCACGAGCGAAGCGGGCTCGCCAGCGCCTCGGACGTACTCTGGGAGCTCTGGGAGTTCGACACTCCAGGCACCCTGGTGCTCGTTGCGAGCGCATCGCTCCAGGCGGTGGGCTTGGTGAAAACTCAAGTCCCTTCTGATTGGCGCTTGCTCGTCGTCTCGGAAAACCGTCTCGAGTTTGGTATCCTCGAAGGAGGTCTGCTGACCCCGCTCTTCCGCGCAGACGGACTGGTTGAAAGCTGTGTGCTTGCGGACGAAGGGCATCGCCTCGCCTTCCGCACGCCCGCGGGCCTGAGCGTGCTCGACTTGCAGTCGCGGACCGCGCTGCCCGTGCGGGTTAGCAGGGAGGCCCCCGGACTTTCGGAGGGAACATGACGAAGGGCCTGGTCGCTCCTCGGCTCGTTCATCGGGGCCATATCGCGGTGAGCGGTCTGTTCTGCGCCCGGGACGGCGCAGCCGAGCGGACCTCGATCGTCGAACACTGGGAGAGCGGAGCGCGTCTCTACTCGGTGCGGGAGGGCTGGTTGCTCGCTCTGCCGAATGCCAAGCGACTCCCAGCAAGCGACTGCCCGGCAGCTACCCTGGTCCGCTACGGTGAGGTGCTCAGTGCGCGTCCGCTCTCCGCATCGGAGCTCGAGGAGCTTCCGGCAGGACGAAGCCTCGTCATCGCAGTGGGCGGAGAGAGCGTGACGTTGCGCCTCGGCGAGCCAACGGACCCGAGCCTGTGGATCGACGAAGACTGCCTCGAGTTCGAAGAGACCGTCTCCCTACGTGCACCGACTCCATCCGTCCCCCCGGCTGTACCGGCGACTGCGAGCTCGGTTCGGGAGGCCCTGGACGCGTCCGTCGAGGACCCGCCGCCCGAGCTCGCCGAGCTACAGAAGGCGATCGCCGAGCGAGGTCAGGGGTTGGGAGTGGGGTCAGCTCCTCGCACGATACGGTCTGTGCTCGGAGGCGTGCTCCGAGTTGTTGGCATCGCAGCAGCGGGCGCTGGCCAGGGACTCAAGCGCGCGCTCGCCGGGATCTTCGAAGGCGCCGCTGTACGTGCTGGAGGTCGTCCACGAGAGACCGGACGCTTGCTTGCGCCAAGTCCA
>JAEWOQ010000175.1 GCA_023460875.1 Pseudomonadota bacterium | reverse complement strand
CGCCTCCGGGGACGAGGCCGCGACCGTGGCGAGACGCCCGGATCCCCTCGCCCAGACCCAGCTGGCGGGCACCAGCCCCTCCGTCTCCGAGCCCCCACCCCGGCGCGTCCCCTCCGTACCTCCCGAGGCGCCGCCGGACGCTCTGCACGTGGACGCCGCCCTCGGCGCCCACAGCCCCACCAACTTCTACAAGGGGCTGAGCGGCAACGACGTGCTCAAGGACGGCGGCCTCTTCGTCGCGACCTACAAAATCCCTCCCATCGGGCAGAAGCTGTGGGTCACCGTGTCGCTCCCAGGTGGTTACGAGTTCCAGGCGGTCGCGGAGGTCAGGTGGACCCGCGAGTCCGGCAGCGGCGACGCACCTCCAGGCTTCGGCGCGCAGTTCCGGGAGATCTCCTCCGAAGCGAAGCAGCTGGTGTATCGCTACGTCCGGAACCGCGAGCCCCTGTTCCACGACGACCTCTGAACCCGCGAGACATCATCCCTAGAGCGACGCACCGGTTTGCCGAAGGGAGGCCGCTCGTCGCCACCAGAAGAGCGACCAGAGCAGCGATCCGTGAGCAGAACTCGGGCTTGGATGAGCCCATCAGGTCCCCCGCAAAGGGTCGGGGCCTGATGAGCTCGTGGGAGCACGCCCTCCGGCGGGTCGCGCCCTTCGCGCGGCTCGGAGCGATCCTCGCGGCCCTCTGTGCGATCTGTTCGATCCTGTCGTGGTCACCCCCCGCCCGGGCCTGGGATCCGTACCTCGAGTGGCACACCCTCGAGACGCCGCACTTCCGCGTCCACTACCACGGCGGGCTGCACGAGGTAGCCCAGCGCGTGGGCACGCTGGCGGAGTCCGCCCATCGGCGCCTCGCCCCCGAGCTCGGCTGGACCCCAGACGGCGTCGTGCACATCGCCCTCACGGACACCAGCGAGTTCGCCAACGGCTCGGCGACGCCCCTGCCCTACAACACCATCCGGCTCTTCGCGACGGCCCCCAGCGACATGTCCGTGCTCGCGGACTACGACGACTGGCTCGATCTGCTCGTCACCCACGAACACACGCACATCCTGCACCTCGACAACGTCCGCGGGGTCGCGGCGGTGCTCAACGGCATCTTCGGCAAGACCCTCACCCCGAACACGGCCCAGCCCCGCTGGATCACCGAGGGGCTCGCGGTGGTGAAGGAGAGCGCCCACAGCACCGGCGGCCGCATGAGGTCGAGCCAGTTCGACATGTTCCTTCGGGCCGACGTGCTCGAAGGGCGCATCGCGCGGCTCGATCAGATGAGCCACGACGCCCTGCGCTGGCCGAGCGCGAACCTCTGGTATCTCTACGGCTCGCGGTTCCTCGGCTGGGTCTTCGACGTCTACGGCAGCGACGTGGCGGCGGCGATCGCCGATGACTACGCCCACCGGGTCATCCCCTATGGGATCAACCGCTCGATGCACCGCGCCACCGGCCGCACCTACGAACAGCTCTACGACGCCTGGAAGATCCACCTGCGAGAGCACTACAGGGCTCAGCTCGCCCCCGTGCTGGCCCGCGGCCTTCGGGAGGGCCGCCGACTCACCTTCACCGGGCGCAACACCCTGCGCCCCCGCGTCGCCCCCGCCTGCTACTCCGACGCCCCGAGCCTGCTCTACTTCCAGGACGACGGGCAGCTCACCCCCGGCATCTACCAGCTGCCCCTCACGGCGGATGGCCAGCGCCCGAGCGCACCACCGCGCATGGTGAGCCGCGCCCACGGCAACACGCTGTCCTTCGATCGGGACTGCGCGGTGCTCTTTGACGCGGTGGGGATCAGCCGGCGGCGCCACCGGCTCTTCGATTTGTTCCGGCAGCTGCGGGGGACGACCTCCGCGCGCGGCTTGTCCGCTGACCGCGAGCGGCTGACCACCGGCGCCCGCGCCCGCGAGCCCGACGTGAGCCCCGACGGCAGCTCCGTCGCCTACGTCACGCACCACGCGGGCACCAGCACCCTGCGCCTGGCGGAGCTCGACGCCGGCAGCCGCCCGCAGCGGAGCCGACGCCTCGTGCCCAGCGCCCGCTACGAGCAAGCCTACACCCCGCGCTTCTCCCCCGACGGCAAGCACGTGGCCTACTCCGTGTGGACGCGCGGCGGGTACCGAGACATCCGCGTCGTCGACGTAGCCACCGGCGCGGTCGAGCAGGTGACCCACGATCGGGCGCTCGATCAGCAGCCGACGTTCTCCCCCGACGGGCGCCTCCTCTTCTTCACGTCCGATCGCACGGGCATCCCGAACATCTACGCCCTGGTGCGCGCGACCGGCGAGCTCTACCAGATCACCAACGTGCGGACCGGCGCCTACACGCCAGAGCTGTCCGCAGACGGGCGCCTGCTCTACTACACCGGCTACACCGCCGACGGCTTCGACCTGTTCGTCCTCGAGCTCGACCAGACGCGCTGGCTCCCCGCGCCCCCCCCGCCCGAGGATCGCCCGCCGGCCGCGCAGCACGACGACGCGCGCCGCTGGCCGGTGCGCCCCTACACGCCCCTCGAGACCATCGGGCCGCGCTCCTACTCCGCCGAGCTCGCCACCGGCACCTTCGGGACGACCCTCGCGCTGCGCACCTCCGGCGCCGACGTGGCGGGCTTCCATGCCTTCACGGCAGACGGATCCATCGACTTCACCCGCGGCCTCCCCCAGGGCGGCATCGGTTACCGCTACGCGCGCCTGCCCTTGGTGCTGCGCATGAACGCCTATCACCGCGTGGTCCCGCGCGCGGTCGAGGTGAACGAGCAGCTGCTCCCCTCCGTGGAGAGGATCAGCGGCGCCAGCTCCGGGGTGAGCTACGAGGCCCCCGGTAATTTCGACACCCACGTGCTGTCCTTCAGCTACTCGGCGCAAAACTTCTCCCACGACGTCCCCTTCCGCCTCCCGGATCCCTACGCGCGCTTGCCCGTTCGACCGCACCAGGGCCTGCTCGGCCTGGCCCACGCGGGCTACTACTACAGCAACGCAGAGACGACGCTCTACGGCGTCGGCCCCGAGAAGGGCTTCACCCTGGGCTTAGGCGCCGACTACGCGTCATCCGCCACGGCGAGCGAGCACACACTCTACTCACTCTTGCTGCGCTCGACCGCGTACGTCCTCATGCCCTGGGCGCGTCACCACGTGCTCGCCCTAGGGCTCTCGGCCGGGACCTCCGGGGGCACCTACCCGCGGCGCGGCATGTTCTTCACGGGCGGCTTCTCGGAGGAGGGCGTGTTCGATACGTTCCTGAGCAACACGCTCCAGAGCGCCTTCGTCTTGCGCGGCTACGGACCGCGCCAGTTCCGCGGGCGTCAGTTCACCCTGCTCAACGCGGAGTATCGCCTCCCCCTCTGGTACGCGGATCGCGGCCTGAGCACACTGCCGATGTATCTGCGGAACGTGAGCGGCGCGGTCTTCGCGGACTACGGCGGCGCCTTCGACCACTTCGATCTCGGCGCGACCTCGAAGCTGCTCCACCTCGGCGTGGGCGCCGAGCTCTGGCTCCAGCTCAGCCTCGGCTACTTCGCCCGCACGACCCTGCGGCTGGGCTGGGCCCGCGGGTTGAGCCCCTGGGCGCCGCCCGCGCAGACCTACTTCGTCGCGGCGAGCGCCTTCTGATTTCTTTCCCCGGGCCGCCGACGCCTGGTAACGGGGGACGATGTCGCTCCGTCGAAGCTTGGCTCTGCTCGGGCTATCGCTCTCGCTGTCCGGCTGCCCGACGCCGCCTTCACCGGCAGAGCGCGCGGGAGACGCAGCCCGCGAGCTCAACATGGCCGCGCGCTGGGGGCAGGTGGATGTCGCCGCGGGGTTCGCCGCCGACGACGCCAGGCGAGAGTTCTTGGTGCGGCGCGCGCTGTGGGGAGGCCCCGTGCGCATCATCGACACGGAGCTCGCGGGGATTCAGCTCGAGGACGCCACGAGCGCGACGGTCTACGTCGACGTGAGCTGGGTTCGCCTCGATGAGACGACCCTGCGGGTCACCCGCCTGGAGCAGAAGTGGACCGCGCGCACCGGCGGCTGGCGCATGGTCGAGGAGCAGCGTCAGGGGGGCGATCTCGGTCTGTTCGGTGAGGACGTGGACCGCGGAGGGAAGCTGGGCCCGCCAGCCCGCTTCCCCACGACCGTCATCCGCTGACGATCCTCCGCCGCAAGACGGCGGCGTCGTCGCGAGCTTATTTCTTCTTGCCGGTGCCCTTGCGCTCCTGCCGCACGGCCTCGGCGCGGCGCGCGAGCCGCTCCTGCTTCTTCTGCTGTGCGCGGCGCTGCCGCATCTTCTTGCTGGCTCGGTTATCGAATGCACCCATGATCTCGTCTCCGTCGAAAGGGACGGAGCGTTTACCTCGAAGCCCCGGTCAACTCAACCGCTGACCCTCGCGGCGCTCTCTCCGCCGCGTCCAGCACCGGTTCACCGGGCCACCGCCCGGCGCTGAGGTCTGGCCAGCCCGATGGCGGAGCCATCACGGCCATCGAACTCACGAAGAGATGGCCTGAAACTGCATCTCTTGGTGAGCCCGACGTCGCGAGCCCGATGGGCGAACGCCGGAGCGCTCAGCCGCTGGAGGCGTCCTCGAGGGCGCTCTCGCGGTCGCGCACCTCGAGCCGATAACGGCTATTCACCGTTTCGATGTAGAAGACGTCACGGGACGCGAGCCGCAGAACACGCTTCACAGGCGTGGTCACGTACTCATGCATGCCATCCGAGAACTCGATCACGACGACCGAGCCCTTCCGTGGCGCACGAACCAGCCTGCCACTGACGGCTCTCGACCCACGCCCGAGCTTTCGGAGAACCACCTGCACGAGATAAACTGTAGCAACCCCCTAGAAACCGTCCAACCGATTCCCAACCTTTCGTCCTCCGCGGAAAAGGTGGCCCCTGGTCGAGCCCCCGCAGACGTTCCCCAGACGCCCCGCGGACAGAGCGCAGCGCCCGTGAGCCGTCACCCGAAACGACGCCCGGCGCTCCTCCCCGACCGCCGAAGGCCTCGGTTTCCTAGCCAAATCCTGGGCTTCCCGATCTGAAACCAGGGCTCCCGAGAGAGAGCTTCCCCCACGATGCCCGACCTTGGAGCCCTTGGGGCGAGGCGCTCCTATCACCTTCCCTGCGGCGCTGCCGCACCGCGGCGTCGGGAGCTCAGGGCGGGCTGACCCCAGCGAAGCCGCGGGAGGCGAAGTACGCCCGCAGGGTCTCCAGGGCCAGGTGGGGGGCCTTGATGTGCCAGACAGGGGTGTTGACGACGAGGGCGGCGACGGCCACCTGGGGCTCGTCGGCGGGGGCGAAGGCCACGAGCCAGGTGTAGTGGCGGTTCGCTTTGTGATCGGTGAGGGTGCCCGTCTTCCCGGCGACGGCGATGTTCGGCAGGAACGCGTTGCCCTTCTTGTCGAAGAACGTCGCGCGCGCCGAGCCGTTGGTGATGGTCTGCACCATCATCTCCTTGAGCTCCGTCGCGGTCGTCTTCTTCAGCGCCCTGCGGAGCACCACTGGCCCCGACGTGTCGCTCCAGAGGGTGTCCTTCCCGCGCTCCACGCCGCGCACGATGCGCGGCTTGAGAGCGACGCCGCCGTTCGCCACCGCCTGCGTCATCACGGCAGCGGCCAGAGGAGACAGGTGGGTGTTCCAGAAGCCCGCCGCCGTCCGGGCGAACTCCAGCGGATCGCTGGGGATCTCGAGGCGCGGCGCCTCGTTGGGGACCGCGAAGGGGACGGGAGCGCCGAAGCCGAGGGCGCCCCCCGTCTCGATGAGGTCTTCGGGGGTCAGGTGCTTCTGGGCGAGGCGCCCAAAGACCACGTTGAGGCTGCGCCCCATGGCGATCCCCAAGGTCGCGCACCATTTGTCGCGAGCGGGATCGTCCACCAACTCGCTCGCGTCGATGCGGCTCCGCCCGCCGTGGTAACACTGCTCGGTGCGGTGGTTGAGCCCGCCCTTTTCGACGAGCGCTGCTCCGGTCACCACCTTGAAGACGCTGGCGGCGGGCGCCCCTGCGCGCACGTTGACGTCGAAGGGCTCCCCCTCGTTCACGTAGCTCGCGTAGGCGAGCACGTCGCCGCTGCGCACGTCGATGGCGACGACCCCCGCCTCCGGGACACGGTACTTCTTCATCACCGACGTCGCCGCGCGCTGCACGACGGGGTCGAGCGTCAGCTCCGCGGTGCGGCCGTCGCTGAGGGGCGCCGTCACCCGGCGTGGCCGCATATCGAGCCGAGTCAGATCGAGCCCCGAGAGATCGGGGCCCCGCTCCCGCTCCTCACGAGCCGCGCGCTTCCCGAGCGGGTCGGAGAGATCGACGCTGCCGCGCACCACCGGTACTAGCGCTGCGATGATCCCCGCCGCCGCTCCGATGCCGATCCAGCGGCTCAGGGCCATGGGTCACCTCCGTGGCGGGTTCGAAGCATGTCCGACCCATACGCACCGACGCTCGGATGGCCAAAAAACCGGATGGCCGAGAGCGGCGGCCGAGAGCGGGGGCTGAGAGCGGGGGCTTGTGCCGCCCACCTCGCTTCGGACTATGCTTCGGAGAAGAGAAGGGAGTCGCCCCGCCGCTTGTCCACACCATCGAGTCCATCAGGCCACGAACCCTCCCCCGGCTCTCCCGAGCACCCTCGACCCGATCCAGCGCTCCCCCTCGAGGCGACGAACGACGCGCCCAGCGCGGCGCCGGACAGCTCGACGTCCGACGGTGAGGCGCCGGACAGCGCGGCGCCCGAGTCCGACGAGCCACAGGGCCCGGAGGCTGAGACCATGGAGCCCTCCGTTACGAAGCCCTCCGTCACCACCGCCGAGCAGACGGTGGTCGCGAGCGTCGAGGTGGCTGACACCCAGGTGCTTCAACAGCTGTGCGGGCCGCGCTCCGCGCTGTTGGCGGAGCTGGCGCGCCACAGCGGCGCGGACGTGAGTCAGCGCGGCAACGTCATCCGCGTCTCCGGCGCCCCCGAAGACACGCGGGTCGCCCAGCGCTTCCTCGAGGACGCGGCGCAGCTCATCCACCAGGGGGTGGACGTGAACCTCGGCGACGTGGGGCACTCGGTCCGCACCCTGCGGCGGGACCCCGCGCGCTCCCTCGTCGAGCTGCTCGATCAGGTGATCATCGTCACCTCGCGCAGCCGCCCCGTCGCGCCGAAGACCGCCACCCAGCGCGAGTACATCGGGGCCATCCGCAGCCACGATCTCACCTTCGGCATCGGCCCCGCCGGCACCGGCAAGACCTACCTGGCCATGGCCATGGCGGCGGCGGCCCTCATGAAGAAGCAGGTGAAGCGCATCATCCTGACGCGCCCCGCGGTGGAGGCGGGTGAGCGCCTGGGCTTTCTCCCCGGCGACCTGGCGGAGAAGGTGAACCCGTACCTGCGCCCGCTCTATGACGCGCTGCACGACATGCTCGACTACGAGCGCATCCAGCAGCTGCGCAGCCGGGGACAGATCGAGGTGGCGCCCCTCGCCTTCATGCGGGGACGCACCCTGAACGAGTCCTTCGTCATCCTGGACGAGGCGCAGAACGCCACCACGGACCAGATGAAGATGTTCCTCACACGGCTGGGGTACGCCTCGAAGGCGGTGGTCACCGGGGACGTCACCCAGTCCGATCTCCCCCGGGGCGCCCGGAGCGGCCTGCGCGAGGCCTGGGAGCTGCTCCATCAGGTGGACGGCATCGCCTTCTGCGAGTTCTCGGACGTCGACGTCGTTCGGCACCCGCTCGTCCAAAAGATCGTGGTCGCCTACGACCGGCACGAGGCCTCCCAGCGCCGGCTTCGGGAGGCGCGGGAGCGCGACCCCGGCGCCCTCGAGCCTGGCCCAGCGCGGAAGGACGAAGTCCCGCCGGACTCGGACCGCACCTGAACACCTGGCGCGTCACCGGTCTCCATTTGGGACGCCTCCCCCGGTGATGCGGTCCGGCTAGCCCCATCTCGCACGGGGTCGGGTTTCGTGTTAATCGCCCCGCCCATGTCGGAGATCGTTCAAGTCATCGCCCGGGAGATCCTGGACTCCCGCGGTAATCCCACGGTTGAAGCGGAAGTGCTCACGGACAGCGGCTGGGGCCGCGCGGCGGTCCCCAGCGGGGCCTCCACCGGTGAGTACGAAGCCATCGAGCTGCGTGACGGCGACAAGGGCCGTTACCTCGGCAAGGGCGTGCAGCAAGCCGTCGAAAACGTCAACGAAAAGCTCGGTCCCGCGGTGATCGGCCTCAGCGCGCTCGACCAGTCGGCGGTGGACGCCCGCATGCTCGAGCTCGACGGCACGGCCAACAAGGGCAAGATGGGCGCCAACGCCATCCTCGCCGTCTCGATGGCCGTCGCACGCGCCGCGGCGGACAGCGTGGACCTGCCCCTGTGGCGCTACCTCGGTGGCGTGCAGGCGCGCGTGCTGCCGACGCCCCTCATGAACATCATCAATGGCGGCGCCCACGCGGACAACGGCCTCGAGATCCAAGAGTTCATGATCGTCCCCCACGGCTTCGAGCGCTTCACGGACGCGCTCCGCTGCGGCACGGAGATCTTCCACGCCCTGAAGGCCAGCCTGAAGAAGGACGGCTTGACCACCGCCGTCGGCGACGAGGGTGGCTTCGCCCCGCGCCTCGGCACGAACGAGGACGCCCTCAAGCGCATCCTCGGGGCCATCGAGGCGGCGGGCTACGAGCCCGGCAAGCAGGTGGGGCTGGCCCTCGACTGCGCCTCGAGCGAGTTCTACGCGGACGGCAAGTACACCTTCGACAAGAAGCCCCTCACGAGCGCGGAGCTCGTCGACGTGTACGCCGACCTCTGCAGCAAGTACCCGATCGTCAGCATCGAGGACGGCTTCGATCAGAACGACTGGGACGGCTGGAAGCTCATGACCGAGAAGCTCGGCAAGAAGATCCAGCTGGTGGGCGACGACCTGTTCGTCACCAACAAGACCCGCCTGGCTGACGGCATCGAGCGCGGCGTCGCCAACTCGATCCTGATCAAGCTCAACCAGATCGGCTCCCTGACGGAGACGCTCGACACGATCCGCCTCGCGAACGGCGCCGGCTACACCTCCGTGATCTCTCACCGCTCCGGTGAGACGGAGGACGCCTTCATCGCCGAT
Source organism: Pseudomonadota bacterium (assembly GCA_023460875.1). GTDB lineage: Bacteria > Myxococcota_A > Polyangia > Polyangiales > Polyangiaceae > NIC37A-2. Next base: position 1,197 of record JAEWOQ010000175.1, on the reverse strand, counting down.
CTGGCGGTCGCGACGAACGCAGGGCAGATCAAGACCGGCAGCCTGAGCCGCACGGATCGCATCGCGAAGTACAACCAGCTGCTCCGCATCGCCGACGAGCTCGAGGACGCGCAGGTCTACTCGGGGAGCGCGCCCTTCAGCCGCTGGCGCTGAAGCTGCGCGGCCACCCCGCGAACGGCCGACACATCACGGGGCGAGGACGCTCCATGGAAAGACCCCGCATCGCTCGATGCGGGGTCTTTCCGTCCGTGGCCTTCGTCGCGCGAGGACCGTCGGCTCGCGAGCTCGCTCCTTCGTTTTCGTTGGAGCCGCTGAAGCCCGAGCGGAATCAAAGCCGCGCGAGATCGGCGACGTCGACGCGACGAAAGCAGCGTGCCGCCCTGCACCAACGCGCGACGACCTACACAACGTCACACACCAGCACCCCCTTGACGGATCTCACTTGATCTCACGGACCGCTCCCCCCACTCTCTCCAGCGGAGGCGCCAATTGACAGGCACCGAGGATCCCGAGGAGACCCCCGAATCAACCCGGGACGCTGAATCCAAGCAGGACGCTGAATCCAAGCAGGACGCGCAGTCCAAGCAGGACGCGCAGTCCAAGCAGGACGCGACGGCGGAGCGCCCGAGCGCGGCACCACGAGATGCCACGCCCCGCCGGAAGAAGCGGGCCGAGTGGCCCCGGGGCCCTCTCGTGCTCTCCGTGGCCCTCGGCGCCCTCGCGGGCATCGGCGGGTACACGTACCGCTACGCGGAGGGGCTCTCCTACTTCAGCACCGACCCGACGGCGTGCGTGAACTGCCACATCATGCAGCCGCAGTACGACTCCTGGCAGAAGGCGAGCCATCACACGACGGCGGTGTGCGTGGATTGTCACCTACCCGAGAGCTTCATCCCGAAGTACCTCGCGAAAGCCGAAAACGGCTGGCGCCACGGCAAGCTGTTCACCACGCAGAACTTCAGGGAGCCGATCGAGATCCAAGCCGCCGGCAGCCGCATCCTCCAGGACAACTGCGTGCGCTGTCACGGCGATCTCGTCCACCCGATGCTCGCCATGAGCACCCCTGCAGGGCGCTCCGAACCCGTTGACGGCATGCAGTGTGTCCATTGTCACTGGGCGGTGGGTCACGGCGAGAAGGCGGGCCTCGGCCCGCCCCGGCGGCCCCCCCCCCGCCCCCCCCCCCCCCCCCCCCCCCCC
>JAEWOQ010000174.1 GCA_023460875.1 Pseudomonadota bacterium | reverse complement strand
TCGCCGGGTTGAGCGAGCTCGTCCGCTACAAGGACGCGATCTTCCTCACGGACATCGACACGGAGCTCCGCGTGCTCCAGCCGGAGGACACCGCCCTCGTCGCCGATCCCTCCCCTGGCTACCGTCGCTCGCGGCTCTACCTCGAGAGCCTGCTGCGCCAGTCGCCGCCCACGGACGCGCGCCTGTACCGCGGCCACCGGGGCGCCATGAACCCCGCCGACTACCAGCTCGTCCCCGCGGCAAAGGCCCTGAGCCAACCGCGCCCGCGCCTGCTCATCGCCGACGCGGTGGGCCTCGGCAAGACGATCGAGGTGGGCATCCTCCTGAGCGAGCTCATCCGCCGCGGCCGCGGGCGGCGCATCCTGGTGGTGGCCCTCAAGAGCGTGCTCGAGCAGTTCCAGGAGGAGCTCTGGGCGCGCTTCACCATCCCCCTCGTGCGCCTCGACTCCGTGGGGCTCGAGCGGGTGCAGCGCAGGATCCCCGCCAACCACAACCCCTTCTACTACTTCGACCGGGCGATCATCTCCATCGACACCCTGAAGAAGGACGACAAGTACCGCCGCTTCCTCGAGCAGTGCCAGTGGGACGCCGTGGTCGTCGACGAGTGCCAGCACGTGGCCGTCCGCGCTCGCGCCGGCTCCAAGCAACGCTCCCAGCGCTCCAAGCTCGCCGAGCTCCTCGCCCGCACCTCCGATTCCCTGATACTCACCAGCGCCACGCCCCACGACGGCAAGAAGGAGAGCTTCGCCAGCCTCATGAACCTGCTCGAGCCGACCGCCATCGCCGACGAGCAGGACTACGGCGCCGAGGACGTGCAGGGGTTGTTCGTCCGGCGCTTCAAGAAGGACGTCCAGGCGCAGGTGCACGGCGCCTTCCGCGAGCGCGTGCTGCGCCCCCACCACATCGCCGCCTCCCCCGAGGAGGACGCCGTCTTCCGGCTGCTCCAGACCGCGAGCTTCCAGACGATCCAGCCCCGCCGCCGCAAGGCGCTCGCCGACGCGGACGCCTCCGCGCCTTCCAACGGCCGCGGCATCCTCTTCCGCACCCTGCTCCTCAAGGCGTTCCTGTCCTCGCCCGACGCCCTGCGCGAGTCCCTGCAAGCGCGCCTCCGCCACCCGCGCCTGGAGGAGGACGATCCCGCGGCCGCCGCGGATCGGGCGCTGCTCGGCGCCCTCGACGCCGCCGCCAAGAAGGTCGGCGCGTCCGAGAACACCAAGCTCCAGCGCCTGATCGAGCTCCTCCGCGGCATGGGGATCGGCCCCGCGGGCACCGAGCGCGTGGTCGTCTTCAGTGAGCGCATCGCGACCCTGGAGTTCCTCCGCGAGGCGCTCCACAAGGCCCTGGGCCTGAGCAAGGATCAGGTCGAGCTGTTCCGCGGCGAGCTGGGCGATCAGGAGCAGCAGCGCCTCGTGAAGGAGTTCGGCAGCGAACAGAGCGCGGTCCGCGTCCTGCTCGCCAGCGACGCCGCCAGCGAAGGCGTGAACCTGCACCATTTCTGCAGCCGGCTGGTGCACTACGACATCCCCTGGTCCCTCATCACCCTCGAGCAGCGCAACGGCCGCATCGATCGCTTCGGGCAGACCAGCGAGCCCGAGCTCCACTACCTGCTCAGCGTGCCGGGCGACGCCGACACCCGGGGCGACCTCCGCGTCCTCGACGTGCTCATCGAGAAGGAGCACGCGGCCCACCAGAACCTCGGCGACGTGCGCTGGCTCATGAACCTCCACGATCCGGAGGCGGAGGAGGAGCGGATCGCCGAGGGCATCAGCCAGAAGGAGTCCCCCGAGTCGATCCTGCCGGATCCGGAGCCCCAGACGGACTTCCTCGCCGTCCTCATGGACATGGCCCACGAGGCCGCCGCTCGCAGGGGCGCCACCACCGGTCAGCTCGAGCTCCCCGGCGCGCCCCCCGAGCCCCTGGATTTCGCCACCGCCCCGCCCAACGCCACCGAGGCGCCCCCCGTGAGCGCTCCCCTGAGCCTCTTCCCCTCGGATCTCGAGTTCGCCAAGGACGCCTTCCAGGAGCTGCTCGACAGCGAGCCCGCCGGACTGCCGAAGGAGGCGCGCCTGGAGGAGCCCCAGTGGGAGGACCACATCCAGGGCTTCACCCTGAAGGCCCCCTTGGATCTCGAGCAGCGCTACCGCTACCTGCCCCCCGAGCTGACCCGCGCCCAGGGCTTCACCTTCAAGCTCACCTCCGACCGCAGCCTCGTGCAGCGCGCCCTCGAGCGGAGCCGCCAGAGCGCCGACACCTGGCCCGAGTACGAGCTGTTCTGGGAGCAGCACCCCGTCGCCGAGTGGCTGAACGATCGCATGGCCGCCCACTTCCGGCGCCACGAGGCCCCCGTCCTCGAGCTCCACCAGGGCCTGGGCCTCGGCGAGACCGCGTTCCTGTTCCAGGGCGTGCTCAGCAACCACCGGAGCCAGCCCATGGTCGCCGAGTGGTTCGCGGTGCGCTTCGACGCCCGGGGCCGGGCCTCCACCGAGCCCCTGAGCGAGCTCGCCGCCCGCGCCGCCCTCGACCGCCCCCTGGTCAACCCCGGCCGCCCCCTCGACGTGAGCCCCCTCGAGGCC
>JAEWOQ010000173.1 GCA_023460875.1 Pseudomonadota bacterium | reverse complement strand
TGCCCTTCACGACGTTTTGAGACCGATCGGTCTCTTTTTCTCAGCGCGCTCAGAGCGCTTCGCTGCCCCTCACGGCGTTTTGAGACCGATCGGTCTCTTTTTCCTGGCGTGCTCAGAGCGCGCCCGCACCGCGGACCCTCTGTGCCCTGCGCCCTGCGCCCTGCGCTTTGCGCGGCTTTGCGCTCTGCGCGGCCCTCCGCAACTCTGCTGAGCTCTCGCCCTCGCGGGCGTCACTCAGCCGTTGGCGGGGTGCTCGATGGCTTCCCGGAACCGAGCGGGATTGCTCATGAGCTGGTCGAGGCGAGACCAGGCGAGAGCCGCCAGCTCGCCCTGCTGCTTGCCCAGGGTGCACTGGACGTAGATCGCCTCCCGCAGCAGGGGCTCGAGATCGAGCTCGCAGCGCTGCTCCCAGGCCGCGTCGTCGAGACTTGCCTGGCGCATGGCGCTCTCGAAATCGATCGGGAGGATCTCCAGTGGTGACGGGCACACGATGAAGTTGTGGAGCTCGGTGTCGCCGTGCGCGAGACCGGAGCGGTGTAACCGCTGGAGCTGGCTGAACGCGTCCTCCAAGAGGCGCCACAATCCAGCCGCGGTGGCGAGCGGAACGTCACTCGCTTTCCAGATATTGCTCTCGGGTTGCGAGGTCCCGAAGGGCGACAGCCGTGAGTAGGGCGTGCCCGGGAGCAGGCAGGTGCGAAATGTGCGCGGCGTGTGGCCGATGGGCGGCGGGAGCTGCAGCACCTCGGCTGCTTGGGACAAGTTCTCGTACTCGTCCTTGGGATCGCCGTGCATGCGCCCCGGGAAGTAGGTCTTGCGAAAATGCAGGGGGTAGGTGCGAGCCAGGGGGAACTGCTCCCGGGTCTCGGTGCTCGCGATCACCATCTCCGCGGTCATCAGGGGCAAGCTGCCCGCCGCGCGCTTGGCGAGCGTGCGGACCACGAAGTCCTTCAGAGGTGGACGGGTGACGAGGGCGCAGAGCTCACTGGCCAGGTAAACCGAGTGCCTCGGCGAGACCGCGACAAGTTGCTCGTCGCTCATGTGACGTGGGTATGCAGCGGGGGGGCGGAGAACGCAATGAGACATTGGCCCCCCGGACGTTTCGAGGCGCTGCACCTGAATGTTTCGGCACAGGGCGCCGTGGTGTTTCGGGACAGGGCGCCCTGGTGTTTCAGGACAGCGCACGTCGGTAGACGGCGCGCTGCGGGGACCAGGCTCCGCCTAGTCTTCGCCGCCCGACTCCGCGCCGAAGGCGAGCTCGCTGAAGCCACGGCGCGGCCGAGGAGCGCGCTCTGGGGAGAGCAGCGCCGCGAGCCATGGTGTGCCTCGGCCTCGCTCGGCGGGGGCTTCCGTGGATGGAGGGGGCTCGGACGCGGCGCCCGTCCCGAGGGCGAGCTGCTTCTCTGGGGCGGCTCCCCACTGCCTCGCGGCGCCTGGAGGGGCCGAGGGGCGCCGCCGGGCCTGGAGCGCCGGAGCGTCGTGCGGGGAGAGCTCGGGGATGGCCTGGCGCAGGGCCCGCTGCATCGTGGGCGCGTCGGGCCAGCGCTCCTCGGGCAAGTAGCGCAGCGCGGTGTCGACCACCGCAACCACGGAGGGGGGCAGGTGAGGCGCCGCGTCGACGATGGACGGCGGTGGTGCGGAGATCGTCCGCGCGATTTGCTCCGACGAGGTGACGGCCTCGTGCATCCGCCGCCCGCACAGGAGGTGATAGAGGATGGCGCCGACGGCGTGGAGATCGCAGCGGGGATCGTCGGGCGCCGCGCAGCCTCGCACCTGCTCGGGCGGGGCGTAGCCGATCGGTCCCGAGAACGAACCGACGCGTCCGCTCCCCGACGTGACGTCCCGGAGGCGAGCGCCGCCAAAGTCCAGCACGCGCACCCGCCCCGAGGGCTCCAGGATCAGGTGGTGCGGCGCCAGGCCGCGGTGCGTGATCCCGTTGGCGTGGGCAGACACGAGCACGTCGAGGAGCTGGTCGGCGACGCAGAGCGCTTCCGTCAAGGGCAGCGGTCCACGCGCGACCCGCTCTCGGAGCGTCTGCCCAGGGACGAGGTCCATCACCAGGAACGCCGAGCCGTCCTCCGCCTGGCCATGGGTGATGGTGCGGACGGTCGCCGGGTGCGGGACCTCGTTGCCCAAGTAGCCTTCGCGAAAGAAGCGGGCGCGGATGACGTCGTCGGCGGAGAACTCGGGGTGCAGCACGCGGATGGCGGCCAAGCGTTTACGTCGCTCACGCGCGCTCCCCGCGTACACGACGGAGGTGTCCCCGCCTCCGAGGACTCGGTCGAGGTGCCAGCGCCGACACAGGACGGAGTCCACCCTGCGTCGAGCCCGGGTCAGCGGTTCAGTCATCATGAGAGAGGGGCGAAGCTCTGCGTCGGCAGATGTCGGCTTGGGGGGCCCACGAGGGGACAACGGCGCCAGAGTCGTCCACTTAACTTCCCTGGCGTCCTTTAGGCGTGGATCTCGTACGCCGTCAGGGACGAGAGAATGCGCTCGCCCAGCTCGCCCAGCTCGCCCTTCGCCGTCGGCTCCCTGACCTCGCGCTCTCAGGAGGAGTCCGGTGCGGCAACCCGCTGAGGTGATGGCGGGCTCCGAGACACTCCCATTCTTCGGTGAGATCACCCGGCTCGTCCGAGCGGCGGTCGGGCCTTGGCTCGAGGTCCTCGACCTGCCCCTGTGGTGTCTGGCGGCCATGTTCTCGTTCCGCATCTCTGCGTCCTTCCGCGGGGGAACCCTCGGGCGAGCCGCCAGCTGGGTGGCGTGGGCCCTCCTGGTGGTGGCCGCCGGGAAGAGCGTCCGCGCCATCGTCCTGCTCGCGGACGCCGACGGGGCGTGGACGACGGGGCTGGCGGAGGTCGGATGGGGCTTGGTCCCGCTGGTCGCCTGGGTGTTGGCGGGCTTGGGGATCTACGAATTTTACAGGGCTGGACGCTCTATCTAGCGGGTGTCGCCCTCGGGGCGGGCACAGGTATGAGGAACCCTGGCCGGTGGCGCATGTGGCGGTGGGGCCGCAATCGAAGTCCTGAGCTCGGCGCGCGCGATGAGCTCCTGGTGCTCCTCCAGCGTCGTATCCCGAAGTCGCCCCTCGGGCACACCTTGTCGGGGCCGCTGGAGCGTGCGCGGAGCGAGCGGGAGCCGGCGCAACGAGCGCGGCGGGTCGCGTATCTCTACGCCTCCCTCGAGCGGGCGCTCGTCGCGGACTCCAGCGACGGCACACGGCAGCGTGACCAGCTCCGCGCGGTGATCCGGAAGAAGTTCCCGGAGGTCGCCGGGCGAGAGCTCAAGGTCGCCTTGGCCGAGCCGGAGCTGCAGGAGCAGCTCTTGTGTCGTGAGTTCTTGCTCGAGGTGCTGCGTTGCGTCTCGGACGTGCTCGGCGGTGAGCATCGCTCGCTGCGGCGGGCCCGACGTTGGCTCGAGAGCTTCCCGGACGAGCTCAGCTGGCCCGCGCCCTTCCAGGTCGCCTACGAGGAGCCCCTCGACCACGGTCAGTGGCTGCTCCTCTTCCAGCGCATGTCCGTCGCGTTGTTCGAGGTGCTCGGCGAGCTCTTCGGTGAGGAGTCTTCAGCGCGGCTGCTGCGGCGCGCCTATCAGCTGCAGTGCGCCTGCCATGGCCCGTTGGGCCGCTTCCCGATCCTCGTGGCGCTCATGCCGGACGCGCTCCTGGACCACTGGGTGCTCAACGAGCTCTCAGAGTCCCAGGTGCGGCGGCTGCTGCACGACAAGGTCCTGCACTTGGCTCGGGCGAACGAGCGCCTCGCTGCGCAGAACGCCCGCCTGGAGTCCGGGCCCCCGCGGGGGGGGGGCGGGCGGGGCGGGGCGGGGGGCGCGCACGGGCC
>JAEWOQ010000172.1 GCA_023460875.1 Pseudomonadota bacterium | reverse complement strand
CTTGAGTGTCGAGGTCACCGAACAGTCGAGATCCGATGTCAGCCAGCCTCATGGGAGCCTCCTACACGCCTCGCACGTCGTGGTGTCGCTCGGCTCCAAGGGGCGCCCGCATGAGCACACCTCATCGAACCTGGCGAACTCGGGAGCCTCCTCGACCATGTCGGCGAGCTGCTCCGTCAGGATCTCTGCCAGGGTGTCATCACCGGCCCGTAGGGCCCGGTCGAGCTCGGCTCGGATGTCGTGGGGGGTCATGACTGGCCCCCAGGGAGCAGGCCACGGGCGGCCAAGGCGGCGCGGATGCGCTCCCCGGCTCGTCCGCGGACGTGGGGCCCATCTCCCCGGAGCGCCCGAATCTCTCGGGCGACGGAACGGGGATCGGCGTCGGCGTCGACAGCCAGCTGGAGCAGCTCTCGACGGGTCAGGGTGGATAGGCGGATGAGGTCGGCGGCCTGGCGGCTCGCCTGGTGTGCGTGATCCATATGGTCCGCACCATGCGGCACCATGACGCGCTAGAGCACTGTGGGGGAGTCATGCTCCCCCAGCGCTATCGCTCAGACTTCTGAGCGTCTTTCACGAGATTTCGGGCGCTCTTTTCCGTGGCGGCCCAGCCCAGTCGCCAAAGCATCCACGCTCCCAGGGCGGGGGCGCCTCGCTCGTAGGTGCTCCCTGTCTTGCTGAGCGCAAGATCGGTCAGCTCTCTGCACAGGTCAGCGTCCATCGCGAGCTCCTCGTCGTGCCCAGCAAGCCAGAACGCCATCCATCGACAGTCCCCGAGGGCTTTCGCGGGGTCGTCGCGGTCGATGCGTTCCAGCCAGGAACGGATCCCGCGGACGACAAGGCGCGCTTTCGCGTGCTTGCCGTCGAACCCCGCGACCTGGTCCCGCAAGCCGGCAATCTCCTGGATTGCTTCGCGATCATTCGTGCGGAGCGCCTCGAGCGCGATCGCAACCACGTTCCGGACGTAGCCGATCTCTCGGTCGGAAACGCCCTCCAAGCGGTGCGGGAAGCGCTCCCTGAGCTCGGAGTAGCCCCCAGCGGAGGAGAAGACCCACTCGCAGATCGCGGCCTCCTCCGTGGTGAACGTGGTCGAAGCCAGGGCCGCCTTTCTGAGCCGCGCCCGCTCCTCCATGAGGTCCGCCACGCGCTCCCGTAGCTCCTCCTCGGGGTCCTGTTCGGCAGCTTGGGGCTCGCCCTCCGAAGCGGGCCGGAGCGACTCGAGAGCCGCCGAGAGTGCGTCCGTGCGGTTGATGAGCGTCGCATCGATCCCGCGCAGGTGGGCGGCGAGTGCTTGGCAGGTGGCCAACGCGGCATCCAGGCCGCTCAGATCGGCGAGAGCGGCGCGCACCGCCGCGTCCATCGCAGTGAGCTGGCTCCGCAGCGCAGCGCCCGCGGGCCGCCCAGAAAGGCAGTCGGCGAGAGCAAGTCCCAGCTGCTCCCATGCCCTTTCGACGGCCGCGCTGGGCTCTCCTGTGCTATTCTCTCGCTTGGTCAAAGGCTGCCCCTTTGGTCCGCCCCCAGGCCGTTACCGCGGCGCTGGGGGCTTTTTCGTGTGCGTCGAGTCTACCCCAGATCCTCGTCGTCGTCCTCAAGGTCGTCGAACATGGCGGACGAGACCTCCCCGAGCTGGCTGACGATGTCTCATCGATCTATGAGCAGCCTCTAGCCGGGTCACTCGCCTCTCGAGCGCGGCGATCCGCTCATCAGGAGTCATGCGCTCCTCCGAAGGATCCGCCGGACCGTCAACCTCGACAACCCAAGCCGGCGCGCGACCCGCCGGACCGGAACCCCAGCGGACACGAGCTCGACGACGAGCGCATCCCGCTCCCGCCGGGTCACGGCGCCCTCCCGTGACCTGCAACGAGGAGCGCGGCGGCCATGCGGGTCGCATCGTCGGGCGTCAGGCGCACGCGGTGCCCGCCGATCCAGAGGGTGACGGAACCTCCCGACGACTGAACCGCCCACGGCTCCGAAGGCTCCGCGGGCGCCGTGCTCCCGCCGGGGATGAGCCGCAGCCCACGCCGATCGCGAGTCATCGGCCCCTCGGCTTCCTGCCCTTGCCGGGGCCGTACTTGGGCGCTGGTGCGCCTTCGACATGCAGGCGCACCGTCCCGCCTTGGTCCTCGACCACGAGCACCGGGGCGGCGACGGTATCGGAAAACGTAAACAATTGTTTACGAGAGGCGGCCCCACTTCCAGACACCTCGGGACGCTCCCAAAGGTCCAGTTGGTCAGCCATGGCGCGCCTCCAACTCAGCGATCCGCGCCTCCACCACCATCCGGCGCTCCCGAACGGACTCCCACCGGCGGAGCGCCTCCCGCGCTTCGGGGCACCCGTCGATGGCGTCGGTGAGCTCCCTTGCCGCGCGCCGCTCCTCCCATTCGATCCTGGGCAGATCGTGGCGGAGCTCCGGAAGCGCGGGCGGCATCGTGGGGCGTCGGTCAGATGCCATCGTCGCCCCCTTCCTGCGCCTCGAAAAGGCGCGCCTGTAGATCCATGAGGGGTTCGCAAACGTGCCCCTTGTCTCCGGGAACGAGGTCGGCCTCGAGCTGAGCGCACCGCGAAACCACGGCGTCCGCCTCCCTGAAGGTGCGGCCGACGATGCGCTCCAACTCCGTGATGCTGCGCTCCAGCTCGGCCCACTTGCTGGCCTGCGCTTCCCGGACGTTGACGAGCCGGGCCCGGGCTTCGTCGAAGGGGTTCACTGGTCACCTCCCCGACGGGCCATGCTCTCGGCGCGCTCGCGCTCCAGGGCCCCAGCCGCAGCGCGGGCCCGGTCGATGATCGTGCTCAGCGAGCGCTCCAGGATCTCGTCGCTGAGATCCTCGTCACTCCTTGCCGCGGTCTGCCAAACGGCGAGATCACACGCCAGCTGCCGGAGGATGTTGGGGGCATCCTTGTCGATGTCTCCCGCGAGCACCTCGAGCAGCGCGTCCCGGTCGGAAGTCTCGTCCTCGTGTCCCCACTGGAGGTGCCGGCGCCGCCATTCGGCGGCCTCGTCTCCCGCTACAGAGTCGTGGCTGTTTTCAGCTACCTGCGCACCATCCGCGCGCTTCACCTCGTGGGGGATGCCGCCCTGCAACTCGGGCGCGTCGTCGAGTAGCTCCAGCTGCAAGCGGACGGTCAACAAGTCGTCCAGTAGCCAGGCGGACCGCTCCCCGTTGGCCACGTCTCCGGCGTCGGGTTCGGAGCGGATGACGCTCAGGTTCGTGATGGCGCGCTCGATGGCATGTCGGGCCCGGAGAACTAGCTCCTCATCGGGTCGGAACGTTGGCGGATTGTGGGCTGATGTGTTTGTCTTCACTTGTCGGCTGCTGGTTGTTGCAGGGGTTGGCCAGGCCCTCGGCTGGTTGCACAGCGCGGGGGCCACTTGTTTGCGGGTATCCCGCCGTCGAGGTCAGTTGCAGCGATGAGCACCGCGACTGGCCCCGAAGGCGACTCACTCGTCAGTCGTCGCACCTCCACACGTGCCGGGCCCGTCGAGGCCAGCGGTCGCCAGATCCTCCGGGGTGATGCAGTCACGAGCCTCTGTGACGTGGGGATGCATGCAACCGTCCCCCTCGTGGTGCTCAGCTCCCGCGGCGTGCCCAAACTCGTGGAGCATGACCGCGCTGAACATCGCCCCGCGGGCGCCGGGGTGCATCTGCAGAAGACCGTCCCCGAAGAAGCCGACCGTGCGCCCGTCCTCCTCGGGCCCCATGAACTCAACCCGCACGCGGCCGATGGTGGCGCCCACGCTGAGCCACTCCAAGGCGCGCTCTTCGATGACCGCATGCTCCGCCGTGGTGAACCCGGGCCCAATCGTCAGCTCGAAGGGCTCGGCGACCGGGTAGGAGCAGCCACTCCCCAGCGCCACGAGCACGAGCAGGGCCCACCTCATGGCGTCCCCCTGCGCTTGGCGTCGAGGTCGACAACGTTCCCGGGGCGGGCTTCCCGGTCCCGGCGGCGGGCCTCGAGCTGCCTGGCGAGCTCGGCCACGGTCGCCCACTCACCGGCCGCGCTGGCCAGCTCTAGGGCCCGGGCGAGGGCCTGCTCTACCGGATCGGCCGGGGCAGGGGAGGAGCTCCCCGGGGTGTGACGTTCCTTGTCCTGGGGGGGTGAGTCAGACCCGGAAAATCCGCCGAGGGGTGGGACATTGTTTGTCCCTGGGGGTGAGTCAGGGGGTGAGTCAGCCTGCCCGTTCCCGACCCTTCCGGTTCCGGAAGCAGGCAAATTTCCCTCTGGCACGGCGCTTGCTGCGCCTTGGGCCGGTTTCAAAATCCGCCGAGGCAACCCCTCGTGTGAGTTCGAGTCTCACCTTCGGCACAAGGAGCAGCCCCGCGACGAACCGTCCATGACGGTGTGTGTCGCGCTCCGATCGGCGTGGAGCGGAACCTCCCGAACCTGACGCTTACCGGCCTACCCGATGAGCGCGACGCTGCCTCGAGCGCGGCACACCACCACGACGTCGTCGAGCTCGTAGAGGGGTCGGTACGCATCCCCACCGGAGAGATAGGGCGCTCGTGCGCACGCCTCCAGCTCGAGCCCGAGGGGCGCGAGCACCTCGTCGACGAGCTCGTTGGTGGCCGCTTCCCAGGTCGTGCCGAGCAGGGGGAGCCGCTCGGTCGGCGCGCGGCTGACGGGGCCGTCGTACACGAACGGTCGGTACGGTAGCACCAAGGCGACCACCAGACGCCCCTCCGGCGCGAGCGCCGCCCGCAGGTTGCCGAGGAGGCTCAGCGGGCGATCACAGCGATCCAGGACGTTGAGGAGGCTGATCACGTCGTAGGGTCCGCCGGGGACCGGCTCCACGCCGAGGTCGACGGCGTGGCACTGGTAGCCGCGACGCCGCAGCCGCCGGGCCATCCAGCGGGAGGTCTCGACGGCGGTCACCTCGTCGAACAGTGGCGCCAAGGTGGCGGTGACGTCGCCGTTGCCCGCGCCGACGTCGAGCAGGCGCCCTCCGGCGTCGGGGAGCAGGTGCTCCCATTGGCGTCGCCCCAGCACGTGCATCGGGTACGTATCGAGGAGGCCGTTGATGTCAAAGTCCGAGAGCAGTCCTCGGAGCGACCGATGCAGCCAGGTGAGTAGACGCCCATGGCGTCGTTGGCGTGCTCGGAGCGCGTACTCCGCGAAGCTCTGGTCGACGCCGAGCTGAACGAAGCGCCCCTGCAGGGTCGGGCTCAGCTCGTCGATGCTGCAGTCGTAACGCAGCCGCAGTCCGAGCTCTTGCGCCCAGGCGCGGGCCTCCTCCGGACCCCAGGCGCTCGCCTCCGCGCCGCCGGCGCGCTCGTCGCCGCGAGCCGGCGGGGGCGGCGACATGGGGTGCTTGGTGGCCGGGTTCGACGAGGGCGAGGGAGAGCGAACGGGCACTGCCCGGGCATGCGTCGCGTGAGCCGCGATGTCAAATGGTGGGTGGCGCCGCCTGCGGGGACCTCAGACGTGCGCTCGCTGCCAGGGCCCGCGGACGGCGACGGTGAGCCCTTCCCGGTGGAAGTTGACGAACAGGGTCGAGCCGTCTGGAGAGAAGCACACGCCGGCGAGCTCGCCGCCGCTGTTCGCGTTGCGCGCCACGTCCCGGATCTTGCCTTCCGCGTCGATGGCGCGAATGAACTGCTCACCGCCGCCGTCCTCCGCCACGAACACCTCGCCCCAGGGCGCGACGGTGATGTTGTCGGGGCCGTCGAGCTCGTGGCGCCCCGTGGACTCCGCCACGAGCTCCAACACGTCGAGCTGTCCGCTGGTCGCGCTCGCCGACACAGCGTTCGCAGACACAGCGCCCGCCGACACAGCGCCCGCGGGCTCCCGCTCGGCTACCCCGCGGCTCGCGAGGGTGAGCGTCTCGGAGGCGATCCGCAGACGAAACACTTGTCCCGCTCCCGCCTTGCCGCCGTTGGTCGACGTGAAGAAGACCTGACCTTCGTGGTACCAGATGCCTTCGCCGCGCCGGACGATGGCCGCGCCCGCCTCTTGCGCCCGAGCGCGCAACGTGTCGCGGCGGAGGCGGTCCCGCCACGAGCCATCCCCGGGCGTCGTCGCGTCGGGGACGTCGACCCAGCCGACGCGCACCCGCTGGTCCTCGCCCATGCGCTCGGATGTGTTATATTGACTGGATACCTCGACCTTCATGGCCTGGAGCTTCCCGACGAAGGGGTGCGCGGGATCGTCAGGCACGAAGCGGTAGAGGCAGCCGTCTCCCTCGTCCTCCGTCAGGTAGGCCACGTGGGTGCGTGGATCGATCGCGACGGCTTCGTGGCGGAAGCGACCATAGCCAACGATCGGCTCCGCCTTCATGAGCGACGAGGCCTCGATGGGACAGGCGAACACGTAGCCGTGTCCCTCCTCCACGGTCTCCTCGCAGCTGAGCCACCCCCAGGGGCTGGGTCCACCCGCGCAGTTGCGCAGCGTACCCGCCAGCACCATATTTCCCGAGCGCACTGCCAGGGTCCCGGGATCGAGCACGAGGCGACTCACGCCGCCCTGCGCGTGCGGGTCATGGGCGAGGAGACTCGGGGCAGGGCCGTCGAACGCGCCCTGACGCGGATCCCGCTCGACCTCATGGTTTCGCATCAGGATCCAGGAGCCGTCCTCGCCAGCGAAGCAAGCCATGCCGTCCGGGAGCGCCGGGGCCCGCAGGCCGTCACTCAGCCGATCGCCACTTCGGCCGAGCACCTGGTAGGAGAAGCCGGGGGCGAGATCGAGGAGCTTGTTCGCGTCGGGGACGAGGAGCGAGCTGGTGGGTTCACGCGCGCTGAAGACGTAGGCGAGCGGCCCCCCCACGGCGGCAGCGATGGCGCTGGCCTGGAGAAACGTGCGGCGCTCCATAGCTCAGGTGTGGCGTCGAAACGGGGTGTTGGCAATGATAGGTCCATGGAGAGAGCCTCGGGGCCGCCCGAACGCACGGCGAGCGCCGGACGCGACGGACGCAGAGAGCCGGCTTCCGCGCGGGTGCACAGGGGCCCGTGAGGCGCGTCTCTCCGTGGCCGTTGTTCACCGTTCGAGAGCCTGCCTATACTGGCCACCCCGTTTGGAGGAACTCCGAAATTAACGGAAAGAAAGGAGTAGAGGATGGATTTCACGGTGCCCGCGCTTCCCTATGCGAAGGACGCTCTCTCGCCCGCTATGGGGGCCGAGACCCTCGAGTACCACTACGAGAAGCATCACAAGGGCTACATGGCGAAGCTCAAGGCGGCCCTCGAGGGCAAGCCCGAGGCCAGCAAGACTCTGGAGGAGGTGGTGCGAACCAGCTCCGGTGGTGTGTTCAACAACGCGGCCCAGGTCTGGAACCACACCTTCTGGTGGAACAGCCTCAAGCCCAGTGGGGGCGGAGCGCCTCCCGCCGGTGACGTGGGGGACCTGATCCAGGGGCTCGGTGGCTGGGACAAGTTCCGCGCTGACTGGATCGAGGCGGGCAACAACCGCTTCGCGTCTGGCTGGGTGTGGCTGGTTCTCAGCGGCGGCAAGGGCAAGATCATCACCACGCCCAACGCCGAGACCCCCCTGACCACGGACGACGTGCCCCTCTTGACCACCGACGTCTGGGAGCACGCCTACTACCTCGATCACCGCAACAACAGGAACGCGTTCCTCGAGGTCGTCTGCGACAAGCTCCTGAACTGGGACTTCGTGGCGAAGAACCTGGCGGCGGCCAAGTAAAGGCGCCCTGCGCTCAGGACCGAAGGGCCGCTCCGCTCCGTCGCGGGCGGCCCTTTTTTCTTGGGCGTGTGCCCTCGGGTGCGCTTCAATGACCAACATCACGGGTCCCGTACTTCGGGTGGTTGTATTTTCCTGCTCACTTGGATAGGACCCACGCGAAAGACCCGAGGTGGCCGACCCGCCTCCGGTCCTCCGGAGCTCCCCCGGCGTCTCCACGCCCTGCGACGCACGCAGGCTCCCGAGTCGCTCAGCGCCCTAACGGAACGATCATGATCAAGGCCCTCTCCTTCAGCGACACGACGATCGGCAAGAAGGTCCTCATGGCCGTGAGCGGACTTGTCCTGTTTGGATTCGTCATCGGCCACATGCTGGGTAACCTCCAGGTCTTCTTGGGGCCTGAGGTCTTCAACGCCTACGGGGTGGCGCTGCGTGACTCCCCGCTGCTGTTGTGGGGCGTGCGCATCCTCTTGCTGGTGTCTTTCCTGGTGCATATCTCGATGGCCGTGCAGCTGTCGATGCTGTCGAGCGCGGCGCGGCCGGTCGGGTACAAGAAGCGCAAAGACGCCATCACCACCTTCGCCGCGCGCACGATGTTGTACAGCGGTGTGTTCGTGCTCCTGTTCGTGCTCTACCACCTGGCTCACTTCACCTTCCCTGGGGTGGCGATGGGGGCGTACGAGCACTCCCACGGGGGGGACATCTACTCGAACTTCATCAACGGGTTCAGCATTCCCTGGGTGGTCGCCCTGTACGTGGCCGCGCAGGTCGCGCTGGGCCTGCACATCTACCACGGCTCCTGGAGCCTGTTGCAGACCTTCGGCCTCAACAACCCACTGCGGAACGCGACCT
Source organism: Pseudomonadota bacterium (assembly GCA_023460875.1). Classification (GTDB taxonomy): domain Bacteria; phylum Myxococcota_A; class Polyangia; order Polyangiales; family Polyangiaceae; genus NIC37A-2. The sequence goes on along the minus strand of JAEWOQ010000172.1, from coordinate 639 downwards.
TGCACGGCGGAGCTCGCACGCTCGCCCTCGTGGTGGTGGTGGGCAACATCATCCTCCCCCTCTCGGTCTTGCTCGGCCTCGTTCAGTAGGGCGGAGCCGCCGATAGAGCAGAGCAGACATCCTCGACGACACCCCGAGCAGCAGAACGCGGAACATGGAACTCAAGGCCAACGCACCGTCAGGTCCCATCGAGACTCGCTGGGAGCGCCACCGCTTCGAGATGAAGCTGGTGAATCCGGCCAACCGTCGGAAGCACAAGGTCATCGTCGTCGGCACAGGGCTCGCTGGTGGCGCGCTGGCCGCGACCCTCGGCGAGCAGGGCTACAACGTCGCGGCGTTCTGCTACCAGGACAGCCCGCGCCGCGCTCACAGCATCGCCGCGCAGGGCGGGATCAACGCGGCGAAGAACTACCAGAACGACGGCGACAGCGTCCACCGCCTGTTCTACGACACCATCAAGGGGGGCGACTTCCGCGCCCGCGAGGCCAACGTCCACCGGCTGGCCGAAGTCTCGGTCAACATCATCGACCAGTGCGTCGCGCAGGGCGTCCCGTTCGCCCGCGAGTACAGCGGCCTGCTGGCCAACCGCTCGTTCGGCGGCGCCCAGGTCTCCCGCACCTTCTACGCCCGGGGCCAGAC
>JAEWOQ010000171.1 GCA_023460875.1 Pseudomonadota bacterium | reverse complement strand
CCCCTGGCGCGGCGCCGGCGCTGGCGCCTCCGCCCGCAGCTCCTGCCTTTGTGACCCCACCCATCCCCGGGGGTCCGCCTCCGGTGGCCGCCCCAGCTCCACCTGCTGCGGTGAATCCAGCGCTTGGGCCGACAGGTGGCCCCGGGCCTCTCCCGCAGCTGGCTCCCACCTTCGGTCAGGAGGCGCCTCCTCGTGCCGTCCCTGTCACGCCCGGCTCCGTCGAAGCAGGCTATGCCCCGTCCACGGGAGGCGCACCTGGAGTGGGCGGCGCAGGTCTTGGCCCCCTGAATCCCAGCTTCGGTGGGCCTGGAGAGGGTCCTGGCCTGCGTCCCTTGGCGCCATCGTTCGATTTCTCACGCCCCGGAGGCTCACCTCCGAGAGGAACGCCCTCAGGCTCGCCTGGGGGTCCACCGTTCGCAGCCGGAATGAACCCCGCCCACGCCGTCCCTGGGGGAGCGCCGCTCCCAGGCGCGGTGCCGGCGGGGGCAGCGCCGTCGGCGCCACTGTCACCGAGCGTGGAAGCTGCTTTGCGCAGCCTCAGCGTCGAACAGTACGCGTGCCTCGAGGCGGAGCTGCTCGCCCATCCCTCTCGAGAGGCGGTCGTGCTTCAACGCTACGAGCTGGACGTGGCCGGGGTGCAGGCCCTCCGCCACCGCTTCCAGACTCAGTTCGCGGGAGACCCCGCCTTGCAGGCGCGGTTCGTGCGCCTCCTCGAACATTACCGTTCCTCCTTCGGAGCTCGCTGACGTGTGGGCACCCTCTTTCCCTGATGATGGGCCGTCTACGGGCCGGCCTCGCTGGAAGCGAGCCGCGGAGGACTGCGTCTCCGAGCTCATCAGCGTCCTCGTGAAGCTGCGCGGCGGGGAGGCGGACGAGGTGGTCGACGTCGCCTTCGTCGTGGAGAGCCTCTCCGAGGCGATGACGCGGCTCTTCGAAGCGCAGCGGCTCGACGCCGAGCCCACGAGCTCCCTTCGGTCAGCGGTGGTGTTGCTCGATCGGGCGCTGGCTCCCGTGGGCCTCTTGCAGGAGCCGTCTCTGCAGTCTCTGCGGACGGGCTTGGAGGCGGGCCGCGCCGCGGCGCTCCAGGCCGCGGACGCGTCGATCAGCGCCGTGTGGTCGGCGCCGCCGAGCGTCGAAGAGCTGCGAGCCAGCGCCACGTCGCTGCGCTTGCACGGGAGGCTGAGCCCCCCCGTGCTGCCCCACTTCCCATTGCTCTCACCGCCGCTGCCCGAGGTGACGGAGACGCCAGAGCCACTCGAAGCTCCGGCGAACGTGGAGGAGCTGAGGGAGGCGATCGCGGTACTTCGGCAGCGGGCCGAAGCGCGGGCGGAGGCGAAGAAGCCGGAGGCCTCGAGGGAGCAAGAGCAGGAGCCGACGCTCGACGCCGAGCCGGATCCCGCGCGGATCTTCGTCGAGGAGCAGGCGCGAATCTGCTTCGAAGACCTCGCGATGTTGTGCACCCAGCGGGCGCCCCAGCTCGGCGAAGCATGGCGGACGGTGGAGGTGCTCGAGGCTCGGTTGCGGGCATGTGTCGACGCCATCGCCGCCCTCGGGCGGCCTGCTTTGCAGTGCATCCAACATCAGGTGCTCGAAGCGCCGGCGTTCGATCCGGACCGGCTGCTCGCGTTCACGGTGCTGTGTGGTGCGTTCGACGGCGCCGACTCGCTGGCGCTCGCAGAGTGGGCCTTCGAGGTGCTGCTTCGAGCCTATCCCGAGGAGGAGGAGGCGCTGCACCGAGCTTTCGCGGAAGGGCTTGGCCTCGTCCCCCATCCGGACGTGAGCTCGTTGTGTGAACGCTTGCTCCGCTCGGAGAGGGTGCGCCGCCGAGCCACTGGGTTGGAGGTGCTGATCTGGCGCCGGGAGGTCTCCGACGAGCAGCTGCGCGCGTCGCTCGCGGATGAACCAGAGGTGGCGGCCTTGGCGCTGCCCGCTCTCGTGGTGCGCCGCCCGCCCGACGCCCGAGAGCTGGTCGATGACGCTCTACGGCGGGGCGGATCGCGGCTCCGAGTCGCCGCCTGGAGGAGCCTGTGCCTGCTCGGCGACCCACGGCTCGGCCCGCTGCTCGCCGCAGAGCTCCGCTCGGCCGAGAAGGACGACGCCGCGCGGATCCTGGGGATCCACGCGGAGCGCCGGGACGCAGAGCTCCTCCTTGCTGAGGCGTCCGCGGCGCCGACGCCCGCGCTGGCCGAAGCGCTGGGCTTTACGGGGTTGCCCGACGCTGTGCCAGTGCTCATAGGGTTGCTCGAGAGGGACGACCTCGAGCTTCAGCTCGCGGCGGCACGGGCCCTCATTCGCATCACCGGCGTGGAGCTCTGGGAGGAGGTTCGCATTTCTCCCGAGCGGGTCGCAGGTGAGCCCCCGCCGCCCGCCCCCTCTGCCTTGCAGGCGACCCAGGATCCCCGGGACGCGCCGGAGCCCGGCTCGGACGACGTCATCGAGCTGCCGACGCTCCGCGCTGCCCCGTGGCGCCAGTACTGGCACTCCTACGGGCCCAACTTCGACCCAGGGCGGCGGTATCGCCGTGGTTGGCCTCACGAACCAATCATCCTCGTGGAGGATTTGCTCTTCCAGCGCGCTCCCCGGGAGGAGCGGCAGCTGATGACCCTCGAGCTGACCTGTCGGCTCGGCCACGACATCCCCCTGGACGTTCGCGATTGGGTGCACGACCAGAGCCTCCTTCTCGAGAAGCTCCGCGAGACGACGGGGGCCTCCGCGGGTGCTGGTAGCTGGGCGCTCCCACGCCACCGCTGAGCTCCCTGTGGGGGGCAGCACGGAGAGATGGCGAGCGCCGACGAGAGTAACCGCGCGCCGAAAACTTGGGCGTGTGGGTATGGGTGGTTTAGCGTGCGCTCGTGTCGCACGAGAAGAAGCTGTCGGTACCATTGGCGCTGCTCGCCGGATTCGCCCTGGGCACGAATCCGCAATTCAAGGTGTTCGGCTTCGAGAACGCCGAGCCTCGAGCCGCGGAGGCGACCGGGTCGAGCGCCCGCGCCGCGCTGAGCCCCGTCGAGTTCGGGCGCCTCGGGGCGGAGTCTCCTGAGCTGCGGGTGCTCCGTTTGGCGGAGCTGGAGATGTTCGCCCCGGATCCCGTCGACTCGGCAGTGCGGCCTAGCCTCGTGGACCCCGCCGATCTCGATTGCCCGGATAGCTCCTGCGACGAGGAGCTCCGCCAGGAGAGGACCACGTTCTTCACGGATGGGCTCGACTCCGACGACTTCTTGGAGGGGCTGCAGAAGCCCGAGCTCCCGATCGCTCGGCGCGCGGAGGTCAGGAAGTACATCGAGTACTTCACGAAGGACCCCAAGGGGCGAAAGATGTTCACGTCCTGGCTGCGGCGCAGCGGGAAGTACGAGCCCATCGTTGCTCAGGCGTTCGACAAGCGACGGCTACCTCGGGACCTGCAGGCCGTGGCGTTCATCGAGAGCGGCTGGTGGCCGACGGCAAAGTCTTCCGCCGGCGCCGTGGGGCTCTGGCAGTTCATGCCGCACACGGGGCGAGCTTACGGCCTGACCGTCAGCGAGCACTACGACGAGCGCATGAACGTCTGGAGCTCGACGGACGCGGCGGCGGAGCACTTGGCGGACCTGCACACGCGCTTCCAGTCGTGGGAGCTCTCGCTCGCCGCCTATAACCTGGGCTACGCGGGCTTGGAGCGTCGGATGACCGAGCACGGCACCGACGACTTCTGGGAGCTCTCGGCGCTCGGCGCGCTGCCTCGGGAGACGCGCCTGTACGTGCCCAAGGTGTTGGCGGTGGCCGTGCTCATGAAGAACCTGAAGTTCTTTGGCTTCGGGGCGGTCGAGCGGCTCGAGCCCGTGGACGCCGTAGCCCTCGACGTGCCGCCAGCGGTCCCCCTGGCGACCCTCGCCCGCGCGGCAGGCACGAGCGTGCGCGTGCTCCGGGAGCTCAACCCCGAGCTGCGCGGCAAGACGACCCCTGACAAGGGCAGCGAGGTCAAGGTACGTATCCCGAGTCGAGGGCTGGCCCGCGCGAAGGTGATGTTGCCTCAGCTGCTCGGTCCGGACCACGAGGTCCGCGAGGCGGTGAGTGATGACTTCGACTGGGGGCGCGACGACCTGAGCTCTGATGGGAAGTCTCGGCTCGAGCATACGAACCTGGCCTTGTCCCTCGCCCCGGACGCGCGGAAGCCGGAACCTCAGGCGACGCTGCTGCCGACACCTGGCGCACGGAGCGCTCCCCAGAGCGCACCCTCGAAGAAGTCTGCGTCTTCGGTGCTCCTCGTCGCAGAGCCAGGTGATGACGGTCGGTCCACGCTGATGCAGGTCGCGCAGACGCCCGAGCTACTCTATCGCGTGCGCCGCGGTGACACCCTGGCGAAGATCGCGTGGGGCTTCGGCTATCGGTACCCGGAGATCGCCCGCAAGAACAAGCTGGCCGACCCATCCTACGTGCAGAGCGGGCAGTTCCTGACCATCGAGAGTCCAAAGCGTATTACGCCGAGGGTGAGCGACGGTCTCTACTACCGCGTCAAGCCCGGCGACACGGTGGAGTCCATCCAGGAGCGGCTCGGGCTCGAGCCGTTGGCCCAGGTGAACGCACAGCACCCGGACGCTTTGGAGGTTGGTAAGCTGCTCCGCCTGCGGCCGCCCAGCAACGAAGGGGGCTGAGATCGGGAGGAGCCGGCTCAGGAGATCAGCGATCCCAGCGGAAAGACGGGGCGGGCGCACAGATCGTGATCGGCCGCCACCAGCTTTCCGCGAGCCGGAGCCAGGGTGAGGATGAGGGCGGTGTTCACCTCGGGCGGGTCCGGGGACAGCCCCCGAAAGGCGGGCGGGCCGTCCCCCGTGCGCCAGGGCGCGCTGGTCGGGGGCGCGCCGGTGTAGTCGTCGTGCCACTCGTCCGCGGTCCACTCGTTGTCCGTGAGACGGCGCGCTCCGAAGCGGCCCTGCTCGGGCCAGATCCCTTCCTCGAAGGTCCTCGCGCCGTCATAGATGAAGGACTGCCGCACCCCGTCCCGGGCGAGGTACTCGAGCTCTGCCTCTGAGGGGAGGCGAAACCCGGGGCGCAGCGTGACCCAGCGCTCCGCGTCCGGGCCAGTGAAGGTGTCTCGCGCATGGCCCTCGTTCGTCCACGCAGAGACCTGGGGGACGAGGAGGGGCTCGACGGCACAGAGGAACGGCTCGACCAGCACTTCCCTGAGCGGCCGAGCCCGCGACTTCAGCTGCTCGACGAAGCGCGCGACCTCCGGGGTCCAGTCGACCAGCTCCATCGCCTGGTCGACGTCGGTCTCGCTGAGGCCCATCTCGAAGGTGCCGCCGGGCACGACGACGAAGCACACGCCCGTGGGCTGGTGGTGCACCCGGGGGAGCCCGTAGTCGACGGTCTCCCCCTTACGGTCCCTGCGAGGGTCGACTCCTGGCACGAAGTCGGGCCCCAGGGAGGCCAGCAAGCCCTGGAGCGCCTCGTCCCGCTCTCCTCGAGACGCCGCCAAGAACGAAGACAAGCTCGCGAAGAGTCGTTGGGGAGGTGTCACCCGGCTTCCGGGATCCAGTCGTGGGAGCGGCGGGCGTCGTCGAGGGCGGCTTTGACTTCGGGCACCGTCTTGGCGAGCTCGAGGAGCTGCGAGATTGCGTCGTCGACGTTGCCGAGCGACCGCCCTCGAGCGAGGCAGTGAGCGCGTTGAGCGGCGATCGCATCGAAGACCCAGGTGAGGAGCCGCGGTGTGGGGACGAGGTCGAGAATACCGATGACGTCCGGAAGTCGCAGGTCGGTTTCATTGGACGTGAGATCCTCTGGCAGGGGGTCGGCGAGGACGCGTGCCTCGCGGCGCTCGATGGGCAGGAGCGCCATATGCTCCTTCACCTCCCATCTGACGTACCAATCCCAGGCAAGCGGGATCTCGCTGCCTCGCGCTGCCCAGAGATCGAGAGGTCTGGCCGAGAATGTTGGTTCTGATGCAGGCTCGTTCGTGTGACTGTCGAGGATCTCGCGCAGGACCTGGACCAGGCGGTCATTTGCGTGGGCGGTGACGACGTGGTCGGTGAAGAGCTTCTCTTCATCGGCGCTGAAGCGGCGGGAGAGGTCGTAGGAGAAGTCGCAGGTCTCGAGGAGCGCTTCGGCTCTCTCCGCATCGGTGAGGACGGCAGCGACGGTGGGGGGGAGGCAGGACTGCTCTGCCGGGGGAGGGCCCTCGGAGCGCTCGTGCTGCCAGATTCTCCAGAGTGGCCAGCGGACGGTCTGGCCATCGACGGTCCACTCCTTCAGCTGCTCGAGGACGCCAGGAGGGGCGACACTGAGCCAGCGGAGTCGTGCGCGGCGGCCCCTGGGCACGCCCGTTCCTGTGAACTCGATGAAGAAGGGGGCGAGCTCGCGGATGATTTCCTGCTGGGGAGGGGAAAAGTCGCCGAGGTCGCGGACGGGTGTCTTGGCCCAAGGATCGTAGTCGACGTCGAGACCGGCGGCGTCGAGGGCGATGCGCGCCCAGTACCTCTTTTGATTTGTGGAGTAGAGCTCGGAGGCCTCGAGGTCCTCGCGGA
>JAEWOQ010000170.1 GCA_023460875.1 Pseudomonadota bacterium | reverse complement strand
GCGCCGCCGGGGCCCCCGCGCCCCCCCCCCCCCGCGCCCCCGCGGCCCGCGGGGGCCCCCCGCCTTCTCTGAGAGCGCCAACCCGTTCCTGCCTTCAGATGGGGCGCTCGCTGCCCCTGCGCCTCCTGCGCCTCCTGCGCCCGCTGCCCCCGCACCGCCGGCCGTGGCGGCTGCGCCAGCGGTCATGGCGGCGCCACCTGCTCCTCAGGTCGCCGTGAACCTGCCCGGTCCGGCGCCGTTGCCCGATGTCGGCCTCGATCCAGCGACCCTCCGGGATCCCCACGCCGCGTTTCGGCGGCGGTCGCCCCGCGGGGTGATGATGGCGGTGGCCGCGGCGGCCGCGGTCGTCGTGGTGATGGGTGGCGTCATCTACGCGACCAGCGAGGGAGACGAGAAGAAGGCTGCGACACGGACGCCGAGCGTCACGAGCGAGAGCGCGAAGCCCGCTATCGGCGTGTCCGTGGCTCCCTACCGCTCGGACGCCCACGAGACCTTGCCCGGGAATCCGCCGAGCGCGGGAGACGCGGCGTCCAGAGATGAGGGTGCGGCCGACCGGCCGGCCGCAGAGATGGGGTCGAGCAAGGATTTCGCAGAACGCTTCAAAGCCGCATCGGGTCGGGAGTGAAGAGAACAGAGCCTTCTCTCCGCCCTGGGTTGTTGCGGCCGAGCATCGAGCTCCGCTTCCCGCCGCGACGTGGCTTCGTCACTCGTATCGCCAACATGGTGCGCCAGTTCTGTCGCGAGCTCATCGGCGATGGGGACGGGCTCAGCCGAGTGAACATGGCCACCCACGAGCTCGTCGAGAACGTCGTGAAGTACTCGGCGGGCGGCATGTGTGAGCTCCGGGTCGAGTTCAGGCTCGACGGTCCCACGCCGATCGTCAGCATCGAGACGGCCAACGACATCGGGGGGGACGCGCTCGAGGCTTTGGAGCAACACCTGGTGGCGCTCCAGCAAGCTCCGGATCCCGTGGCGTTCTATGATCGGACCATCCGCGCCAGCGCGAATCGCAGACAGGGCTCGGGGTTGGGGCTCGCGCGGATCCGGGCCGAGGGAGAGATGGAGCTCTCACACCGTGTCGCTGGAAGTCGGATCACCATTCGAGCCGAGTCGGCGATCAGGGAGGTGCAATGGGCGGGCTGACCTTGGGCGTCTTGCGTCAGAGCTCGTTCGGGATCGAACCGGCGCTCGATGGCGCGCGCCTCGTGCTTCAATTTCGCGGCACGGGTGACCTCGAAGCCGTGGAGCCCCTCGCCGAGTACCTCGATCGTGCCTTCGACGAGGTGCAGCGGCTGTCCTCGGCGGAGGTCCGGTTTGATTTTCGGGAGCTCGAGTTCATGAACTCGAGCTGCTTCAAGGCGTTCGTCACCTTCATCGAGCGGACGCGACAAGCGGGCGGGATGCCCATCGTGTTCGTGACCGATCCTGCCCACCACTGGCAGCGACGGAGCCTCGAGGCGCTCCGCCGCCTCGCGATGGGGCGCGTCACCATCGAGACCTGAGGCGGCACGCAGCGCCACAGGCCGGCGCCGCCGCTCTGTGACGCGCCGCCGCTCTGTGACGCGCCGCTACAGGCGTACCAGGGCGCTCCCCCAGTGAAGCCCGGCGCCCAGGGCGAGGAAGCAGGCGAGCTGGCCGTCACGCAGGCGTCCGTCGCGCCGCATCTCGTCGACGAGGATCGGGATCGTCGCGCCGGAGGTGTTGCCGTAGCGATCGATGTTCGCGGGCGCGCGGCTGGCGTCCACCTTGAGCCGGTCGCAGATCGCGTCGTTGATGCGGGCGTTCGCCTGGTGCGCGATGAACCAGTCCACATCGTCGAGGGCGATGTCGGCCTTGGCGCACACCGCGCGCACGGAGCGAGGTAGCTTGGTCACGGCGTGCTTGAAGATCTCTCGCCCGTCCATCGAGGGGTAGAACGCGCCCGCCTCGAGCTGCGCCGGCGACGCGTAGGGCTGATTCTTGAAGCCAGCGGGGACGTAGAGCTGCTCCGCGTAGCGCCCGTCCGTGTGGAGGTCGATGGCGACCAAGCCAGAGCGGGGGTTCGCGCTGGCCTCGACGATGAGCGCCCCGGCTCCATCACCGAAGAGGATCGACCAGCCTCGGTGAGCGGTCGCGAAGGCGAACGCGCCCTTGTCGGGGGTGCCGTCCCGCTCACCGCGCAGAATGTCCCAGTCGCGCCAGGGCATGAGCCCGGCGTGGGCCTCTGCTCCGACGATGAGGATGCGGCGGGCCGCGCCCGACTTCAGCAGGCCGTCGGCGACCTGGAGGCTGAAGGGGAACGCCGCGCACTGGGTACGGAGATCGAGCGCCGGGACCGTGCCGCAGCCGAGGCGCGCCGTCAGGAGCGGGCCCGAGCCAGGGAAGATGTGGTCCGGCGTCATCGTGCTGAAGAGCACGTAGTCGATGTCCGTCGGTCCGATGCCGGCGGCGTCCAGGGCGCGCTGCGAGGCGTGGACCGCCAGATCCGCCGGGCCCTCGCCGGGCTCACAGAAGTGGCGCTGCGCGATGCCCGTGCGCTGCCGGATCCACTCGTCGTTCGTGTCCATCACCCGCGCGAGATCGGCGTTCGTGATGGGTTTGCCGGGCAGGTAGGCCCCTGTACCGATGATCTTCATGCCCAGCATCTCAGCGTCGCCCCCCGCCGAACGACGAACCGGCTTTTAGCCCGACTTCCCCGACTGAGTCAGCCCCGAAGTAGCCCCAGCGGCGAAACGCGACCATGCCCCACGCCTCCGGACTATTCCATCGGCAAATGTGGGGAGAAGAATAGGCTTGCGGCGGGAAAGGCGGAGCGTGGCCTGACGAGGCCCAGAAA
>JAEWOQ010000169.1 GCA_023460875.1 Pseudomonadota bacterium | reverse complement strand
GCTCGGGAGAGGCCGCAACTCGGCTTCGGTCGGCGGCACGGGCGGCTCCTCAGCACGCGTGCAACTACCGAATCCGGGCGGCCTCCGCTCCGTCGTGGGCCTGAGTCTGATCTGAAGCTGAAGTTCGCGGACGGCGCCGACGAACGGGATACCCAGCCCATAGCTCGGAGTAGGCGCTGCGATGGCGGGGTGTGAATCGGAGAACTTCGGTCGGTTCGCCGATGCTTGCCGCCCGAACCAGGTACGCCGGCTCGGCCAGCCGCGGCAAGCCCATCCAGTCGAAGCGCGAAGGCCGCGAGAAGGTGTGCTCGTAGCTCCGGGGACCGGCGAACTCGTGGAGACTCCGTCCCCAAGAATCCCGAGTCACCCGTACGGGCGTGAAGAGCAGGCGGCAGAAGCCCAGGGTCTCGATGCGCGTCACCGCGCGGCGCGTGGCCTCTAGGGCTGACTCGATCTTGGAGATGTCCGGTCCGTTGCGGCGATAGTGAACGTAGTCATTCCTGACCGCACTCACGTCCGCAGAAGTAAGGAGTCTGGTGATCTCCCGCAACCCGGCCGTGACGCGCTGCTGGCTGGGTGCGGTGAGATCGAGAAACGGCATGGTGGACCGGAGCAGGAAGACCTTGATCGACGTCTTGCCGTCGTAGTCGGGGAACTCGGCGGGCGGGCGGGCGTACGGCTGCGGTGCCTTGGCGCACTTGGCTAGATGGTTGCCGAGCGCACTGAACCCGCTGATTAGGTTGGTGAGGTCGACACGGCTCCCGGTATAAGCCGCGGTGCCTGCTGGGCTTTGGGCGATGCTTTCCATCAGCTGCAAGCCTGCACCGCGGTCATCGTCGTCGTCGTAGCTGAAGGGGTTGTCAGCGGTCGTGTGGTCCGAAATCAGAGCCCACGCGGTGAATGCCAAAGACTCAAGGAGGATGCCCTCCAGTTGGCTGAAGTACGGTGTCGCTGACTCCAGGAAGCGCTCAGAAGCGCCGATATCGGAAGACTGCGTCAGCGCCCAGAGCTGTTCATGTCGCGCCCAGAAAGCCGCGTGAGGATCCGCATCCTCGCTGACCGCGAATCCGAGTTTCCAGAGCACCGTATCGACTAGTGCCTGATCGTCGAGTTCTGAGTAGTCCTCAAGCCCAACTTCATCGCAAGCGGCAATGAGGTTCGTCTTGCGTGCGAGCACCATGCGCTCAAGTGCGCGCCTGGGGTCCGTGCCCTGGAAGAAGTGATCGAGTCGCTCCTCGAGGTCGTCGACGTCTACCCCTCGAAGCTGCCATTCGAGTTCTTCGACGTCGGTGTCCGAGTCGCGAGGATAAAGCCTGGCGAGAAGACGACGCTCGCGGAGCAGCGCGAACCCCGGATCCTCTGCCTCGAAGCGAACGCCGAGGCTGCCCAACTCCCCTCGCAGACGGAACGCACCCGAGACGATCATGCTGGTGGTAACGGCGCGGCGCACCTCTCCCTTCGGCACATGGATGACATCACGGCGGACAAGCTTGTCAAGGGAAGCGGTGATATGCCTCTCCTGCGCAAACAAGGCGAGCTGCAGGAGGCTGGCCCGGTCCAACCCTGCAACAGCATCCGCTGCGGACTCGACCTTGAGGAAAGGTTCGACCGCCCGCCTCAGTTCCCCGGACGTCCCCGCGTCGAGGAGTTCGGCAAGGAGGGCCCTGAGCTCGTCGATATCAAGGCAATCGCCGATGAGGGGGATCAGAGTCCCTGTTGCTTGATCTCCGTACTGGGCATCAGCAAGCCCGCTGACCTCCGCGGCGAACGGCCACCACTCGGCAGACTCCTCGCTTCTCGATCGGAGAAGGGTGTTGAGCTTCTCCCGGTCGCTGTTGATGGGAGCGCTGTGGCTCGTCTCCAGGAGTACGGAGTGGATCCGGCGGCACGCGCTCTGCGAGCAGTGGTAAGCGGGGACCTGTCTGGTTGACTGCAGGCTCCGGGAAGTGGGGGCCTCTTGAAGGCCGAAGGGGCCGAGAGTGTAGCGGCCGTACTGAAACACCCCGGCGGGGAGTGGATCGATTAGTTGGAGTGTCTCTTCATTTGTCAGAGACTGCTTCTCGTCGTCGTGCATCTCCGAGTATCGGTCGTAGAGTGCTCGACCGAAGATGAACGGAAACCGGATCCTCTTCTTCTCGAACTCGGCGCCGACCGCGTTGGCCAGTCGCGCCGGGTCTGTCTTGTCGACATCTATGAAGAGTTCAGTGTGCCCAACGGTGAGAGCGCACATGAGCTTCGCGTCTTTTGCGTTGACATCGCTCTTTGTAACGAGCTTGTCCCGGATGCTTGCGCCGGCAGGGGTGAGGAAGACCGAGTCGTTGAGGGCGTCGGAGATTGTGTAGGTGTCTGAGATTATGCAATCTCCCAGAATCTCGATCAGATCGAGGATCCTGGCATATCGAGCCTGCCAGTCCCTGTCGGGGTAGTCGAGCTTGAGTTGCGCAACGTCACGGTGTGCCATCGCCCCTCCTGATCTGCACGGTGATGCTAGCGCTCCGGAATGCCGGAGCGGTAGGGATTCGCCTTGGCGCTGGCATCACCGTGCCGCCGCTGAGAGACGGTGCCACCCGCGATGCTCGGTGCGGGGCGAGAGGACCACTCGGCGGTCACGACGCAGTGCACGCGCGACTGCCCGTTGTCGCGGATGGCTGGGGTTCGGTGAAGGCGGTTGCGCCGCCTCCATTCCTGCCTGTGCCATGGTCGACGGAGAGACCGCCGAGTCGGGTCATTGGCCCGTCAACCAGTCCGGCCTGCGGCGGGTACGCGGACGGTGGCGTGGCGGCCGCCCCCTGCGCAGTCGCCACG
>JAEWOQ010000168.1 GCA_023460875.1 Pseudomonadota bacterium | reverse complement strand
CCAGCGACGACTCTCATGCTGTCTTCGGCCTGCGCGCGGTCGAGGGCATGAGCGGCGCGGAGACCGCGGAGTGCTTGGGGGTTTCGGAGGACGTCGTCAAGACACGCCTCTCCCGCGCGCGGCGGCGCCTTCGAGAAGCCCTGCTCGAGAGCCTCGAGCCTTCTTTACCTGCTGTTTATGAGTTCCACCTGTCTCGTTGTGACCGGGTCGTCGCGGCGGTGCTTCGCAAAATCGAGACGCCATGATCGCCAACACGCAAGCCAAGGCACTGTTTCCCGGGCCGTCGCCCGCTCGGTTGTCCGTCGACGCCGAGACGACCATCCCGACACGCTTCGGGACGTTCAGGCTCGTCGTGTTCCGATACGGCGAGCAGCTGAAGAAAGAGCACGTGGCCATGATCGCCGGGACGGCGCATACGGAAGGTACGCTCGTGCGCGTTCACTCCGAGTGCATGACGAGCGAGGTGTTCGGATCGCTCAAATGCGATTGCGCCGAGCAGCTCGATGAAGCCCTCCGAACGATGGGCGAACAAGGCCATGGAGTATTGCTCTACTTGCGCCAAGAGGGCAGAGGGATCGGCCTGGCCAACAAGATCCGTGCCTACGCGCTCCAAGCTGCGGGGGCCGACACCGTCGACGCGAATCGAGAGCTCGATCTTCCCGACGACGCTCGCAGCTATGACGCCGCAGCGGCCATGCTGGAGCACCTCGGGATCCAGAGCGTGCGGCTCATGACCAACAACCCCGCGAAGGTCGAGGGGCTGCGCGCGCTGGGCGTCGACGTGCGACAACGGATCCCGCACGTCGTCCCGTCCCATCCGCTCAGCCACGCCTACCTGGCAGCCAAGCGCGCCCGCATGAACCACATCCTGCCTCCGCTGAGGGAGGTCGTTGGCGACGGACGTGCAGGCGTGCGGAGCCGAGGTCGACGCTGATCCAACCGCTGATCTCCGCGCGGTACCGGTGCGCTCTCCTGCGCGAGCGCGTGGACGGATCGGAGCTATAGTCGGACGGATGCAGCTCACCCGGCACAGTGATTACAGCCTCCGCGTCCTCACCTTTCTGGCGGTGCGTTCCGGCGAGATGGCGACCATCGCAGAGATCGCCGAGGCCTATGATATCTCCCGCACGCACCTGATGAAGGTCGTCCAGCGGCTGGGTCAGTTCGGCTACGTCAAGACACTGCGTGGCCGCGGCGGTGGCCTCCTGCTCGGACGCCCTCCAGAACAAATCCGCCTGGGAGAGCTCTTCCGGCACATGGAGGAGAACCTGGACTTGGTGGAGTGCTTCTCGGTGCCCTCCAGAGAACCAGCCTGTCGGATCGAGCCGTCTTGCAAGTTGAAGGGGATCTTCGCGGAGGCTCTGCAATCGTTCCTCGGCACCCTCGATTGCTACACCTTGGCGGATCTGGTCAGAGGCCGTGTGGCGCCCCTCGAGCGTCTGCTGCAGCTCACCTAGTCCATTCGATACCCTCTCCGCGCGTCCAGGCGATGGTTCCCCTTGCACCGCGCGGCCACCAGCGGTAAAGATGCAGCCAACATACGCCTTTACTCGGGCCCGCCGACGAGAGATCCCCAACGACTCCCTCGCCGCGGCTCGAGGACATCTGGCCAGCGCACAGCGCATCGTCCCCTTCGGAGGCGCGCTGAGCGCAGGGAGGCTCGTGCCATGACATTCGTCGTGACCGACAACTTCCTAGAGATGTGTACTGCATAAGCTTTTGAGCGGACGCCTCAGCGCCGCGCCACGACCGTGACGAGCGGAGACGTTCCCCCGTGCGGCCGCACAGAAGGAGCCTCAGCCATGCAGGTCGACGTTCAACGAGCGCAGACCAGCCAAGAGCCGCCGATACGCAGCGTCGCGCGCCCCCTCACGGTGGCCAAGACCCCGATCGATGAGCTGATCGACGCCGATCGACGCTTGACGCGCCTCGTCTTCGCGCACGTGCTGGGCGCCACCTGGTGGCTGGTCTTCGGGACCTTCGTTGGCCTCTATCTCAGCTTGAAGTTCGTCTGGCCGGAGCTCGACGACGTGCGCTACTTGGCGTTTGGGCGCCTGCGCCCCGTCCACACCAACACGGTGTTCTGGGGCTGGGCTTCTGAGGCGATGGTGGGGCTCGCGTACTACGTAGTTCCTCGCACCTGTCGCCGCGAGCTGTACAGCTACCGCCTCGGCTGGGCCGCCTTGGCCCTCATGTTTCTGTCCGTCGTGCTCGGGAACGGAGCGCTCATGGCGGGGTTCAATAACGGAGCCCAGGAGTACCGTGAGTACGTCTGGCCGGCGATGCTCCCGTTCGGGCTCAGCCTGGGCGTGACCGCTTACAACTTCTACATGACCGTCGCGGGCCGAACGACTCGCGAGATCTACATCTCGAACTGGTACATCGTAGCGGCGTTGCTGTGGACGATGACGCTCGCGGTGATCGCTTACCTGCCGTTTTATCAACGGGGGCTCGGTCAGACCATCATCCAGGGATACTACATGCATCAGGGCGTCGGCATGTGGTTCACGCCCATGGTCCTGGGGCTCTGCTACTACTTCCTGCCCAAGCTCCTGAACAAGCCGATCTACTCGTACTCGCTGGGTGTGCTGGCGTTCTGGACGCAGATGGCCTTCTACACGATGATCGGCTCGCACCATTTCTTATTCAGCCCCATCCCGTGGTGGCTTCAGACGGTGGCGGTGGTGTTCAGCGTCGGCATGATCGTACCGGTCGTCGCCGGTACGGCGAACTTCCTGCTCACGCTACGGGGGAGCGGCCATGTCCTGCGCACGAGCTACGCCGTGCCCTTCATACTCGTCGGCCTCGTCTACTACTTCCTGGGCTCCATGCAGGGCACCCTGGAGGCGCTGCGATCGCTGAACCTGATCTGGCACTTCAGCCATTACACCGTGGGGCACTCTCACATCACGATGTACGGCTTCGTGACCTTCCTGATCTGGGGCGGAGTGTACGGGTTGCTCCCACGCTTGTCGGGCCGCGAAGCCCCGCAGCTCTCGATCGGGATCCACTTCTGGCTCGCGTTCGTGGGCGTGCTCATCTACGGGGTGTCGCTGAGCATCGGCGGGACTCTGCAAGGCTTGAGCTGGCAGAGCGGCGCTCCCTTCCTGGAGTCGGTCACGCTGCTGGTGCCCTACTTCGTCTGGCGCGCCGTGGGCGGCACGCTGATGTTCGGTTCCCACATCCTGTTCGCGTTCAACGTGTGGCGCATGCTGCCCATGAAAGCGAGCAACGCCGCCGCGACGGCTCGCCGGGAGGTGTCCCATGCTGCGTAGCTTGCACGAGAGCCCCGCGAGACTGTACGCCATCGTGTTCGTCGGGTTCCTCGCCTTGAGCGTCTTGGTCGCGGTGGGGCCGGCCATCGAGGTGCAGGCAAAGTACCCGCCCACCTCACGGCAGCTCACCGCCCAGGAGCGGCGTGGCCTGCAGGTGTATCTCAGCGAGGGCTGCGCGACGTGTCACACGCAACAGGTGCGCTCGGGCTCAATCGACGCTGCCTGGGGGCGTCCCACGCGGGCGCAGGACTACGCCCACTTAGAGCCGCTCGCCTGGTGGCAGGGGACGCCCAGCACGCCCGGTTCGGCGCGCACGGGCCCGGACCTGTCAGACATCGGAACCCGGCAGCCGAGCGCGGATTGGCAGCTCATCCATCTGTACAATCCCCGCTCCGTATCGCCCGGGTCCATCATGCCGTCGTTTCCGTGGCTGTTCGAGGAGCTCGAGCAGCCGCCTGAGGGCGCCAGGGTCCTGCCGGTGCCGAAGGCGTTCAGAAGAGGTGACGGCGCGCGCGCGCTCGTAGCCCGACAGGAGGCCCTGGACTTGGTCGCGTACCTGGCCTCGCTTCGACAACCAGCGGCCAGCGCAGCGTCGCCTCCTGCGGACGTGGGCGAGCCGCGCGGGGGTGAAGGCGCCGAGCTGTACGTCACCAACTGTGCAGCCTGCCATCAGGTCAACGGCGAAGGAATCGCTGGGACCTTCCCCCCCTTGCGCGGGGATCCCGTCGTGAACGACGCCGACCCGACGCGCCACGTCGAGATCGTCCTCTATGGCATGGCGGGTACACCGATCGCCGGAGTCGACTACGCCGTCGCCATGCCGCCCTTCGCGGAGCTCCTCAGCGACGCCCAGGTCGTCGCGATCGTCAATCACGAGCGTGAGAGCTGGGGGAATCGAGGCACGCCTGTCACGGCAGAACAGGTGGCGAAAGTGCGAGCGAGCGGAGGGCAGCCATGACCGGAATGATGAGCTGCAGCGAGCTCTTCGCGGCGCTCACGGCTTACTGCCCGCGGTGTGCGGCCGCCGACCCGCTGCTGCACGCAGCGGAGCCGCGGGGCCTCGGAGATTGGGTCCTGGTAGCCGTCTCCGTCGTGATCCTCGTCGCCGCCTTGACCGCCGCGCTCAAGCTCTTGTGGCTCCCGGGCGAGGAGGGGACCCAGCACGTCAAACGCTCGGTCCTAGACGACTCCCTCCCGAGTCCTCACCCATCCGCCGAGGTCCAGCGCCATGAATGAGGTCGCCGATCGGATCGTCGTCTACCTGGACGACGCCGCCGAACCCCTGCTCACCGACGCGTCGTCTGCGGAGCTGAAGCTCGACACGCGCCGCCTGGAGGACGGCGCGCACCTGTTGCGCGTAGAAGCCACCGATCGGCGCGGGCGGAGGGGCGTTCGCCTCATTCCCTTCGTGGTACGCAACGGACCTGCGATCGCGGTGCGCGGCCTCGACGCGGGTGAGGTCGTGGAGGGGCAGCTCTCCCTGACTGTCCACGCCTTCGGTGGAGGGGACGAGGAGAACTGGGAGCCTGAGCAGGCGGAGATCCCCGCGCCCGTACCGACTTGGGCTTGGGTGATCGTGATCGGCATCGTGGCCTGGGCGATGTACTACGTCGTGACCTCGGCGCTGTCAGCGCCGGGCTGAGCAAACCACGGGTGGCGGCGCGCCGATTGTCGACCGGGCCGGGGCCGTGGAAGCATGCCGACCCATGGCCTCGCCCGAGCGCTCCCGCCTACTTCGCCCCCGCTTCGACCTCGGAGTGCGGAGCTGTGCCCCTCGGTGGGCGCCCCTGTTCTCCCGAGAGGGCCTCTCCAACGACATCAAGCGCGGGTGCTGGCTCGCGGCCAACACGCTGCCGCTCTCCATTCTGCTCGCGAGCCTCGCCGGGGCGCCCGCCTCGGCGGGGATCTTCAGCGCCGTCATCGGCAGCGCGATCTGCGTGTTCCTCGGAGGCACGCGGGTCGCGTTGTCGGGACCGGGGCTCGCGAGCGCGCTGGTGTCTTCGTCCATCCTCGCCCGCTACGGGGTCGACGGTCTGGGCGCCGCGCTCGTGCTCGCGGGGCTGCTGCAGCTGGCGACGGGCGCCCTCGGCGTCGGTCGCTTCGTCCGCTTCGTGCCGCTGCCGGTGCTCCGCGGCTGCGTCATCGGGATCGGCCTCACGATCTTGATCGGGCAGCTGCCGCACGCGCTCGGCGCGAACGTCGATCCGGGGGCGGGGCTCTTGGCGCGCTTCGACGCGATCGCCCTGAAGATGGAGGACTTCGTCCCGGAGGTGGCCTCCCTGTGCATCGGCGCGGCCCTGCTCGGCTGGCTCGCGCTCAAGATCCGATTCGTCCCCGGCGCGCTGTTGGCCCTCGTGCTCGTCGCGGTCGCCAACTCGATGCTCGGCCTCGGGCTGCCCACCGTCCACGAAGCGCCCGGCTTCCCCTGGCCGCGGGCGCCGCTCTTGCCCATGAGCGAGCTCGCGCAGCTCTTCGGGAGCGCCCTCGAGCTGTGGGTGACCATGACGGTGGCGACCGCGATCAACACCGTGACCCTCGAGCGTCTCCAGGCTGACGCGGGCGCGGAGGCCAAGACCGATCCCGATCAGGAGCTCATCGGCAACGGCCTGGCGACGCTCGTCCTGGGCTTCGTGCAAGGGCTCCCCGCGACGCAGCTCGTCGCGCGCTCAAACCTCGGCGTGCGCGAGCGGGTGACCTCGCCCCGCCCGGCGCTGGTCCAAGCCCTCTTCGTGCTGGTGTTCGGGCTCGCCGCCTGGCCCCTCTTGCCCTTCGTCCCGGTGGCTGCCCTCACGGGGGTCGCGGTGGTGGTGGCGATCCCGCTCCTCACGATTCGCCCCCTGTGGGCGCTGGGCCGCGTCTCGGGCCTCGACCTCTGGCTCGCCCTGGCGACCATCGTCACCATGCTGGTGACGGGCACGGTGACCGGGCTCTTGCTCGGCATCGCCGTGGCCTTCGCCGTCGTGGCCATCAAGATGGCGCGCACCCGCGCCCTGCTCCACCGCAGCAGCGATCCGAGCGGGCCCCACCAGGTGAACTTCAGCGGCCCCATCACCTTCCTCGCCTCCCTGGAGCTCGAGCGCCTGCGCGCCGTCCTCGCGCACCTCGATCCGCGCCCGGGGCTCGTCCTCGATCTCCGCAACGTGGTGGCCGTCGACGGCACCGGGGCGAGCGCCCTCGTCGAGCTGCTGGATCTCTGGCGCGGGCGCGGCGGGCAAGTGGCGCTGCTCGGTCCCTCGCTCACCGTCCGCGAGCGGCTCCTCCGCACCGACGAGAATCGGCGGCGCCTCCCGGAGGGCGTCGCCCCGGGCGCGCTGAAGCAGGCGGTCGCGGTGAGCGATCGCGAGCTCGACGCCGTCCTCGGCAAACCCATCGTGCGGATGGCGCGCCCGCAGCTCTTGGCGGGCATCACGCGCTTCCGCCAGGAGATGCGCGGCCACTACGACGCCCTCTTCAGCCACCTCGCGGACGGCCAGAGCCCTCACACCATGTTCATCACCTGCGCCGACAGCCGCATCGAGCCCGCGCTGTTGACCGGCGCCCACCCGGGCGACCTCTTCACGGTGCGCGCTATCGGCGCCCTCGTGGCCCCCTCGGGCAGCGCCGTGTGGCCTCAAGAGGGCGCCGCCGTGGAGTACGGCGTCGGCGTGCTCGGGGTCCGCACCATCATCGTGTGCGGCCACAGCCGCTGCGGCGCCATCAGCGCGCTCAAGACGGCGAAGGTGCCCCCCGAGCTAGAGACCCTCGGGGTGTGGGCGAAGCACGCCGCCGAGCTCGCCGGAGACGTCGCCCCCTTCGAGACCCCCGACGAGGCGGCCCGCGCAGTGACGGTGCGGCAAATCCACAACCTCCTGAGCTATCCCCTGGTGCGCGAGAAGCACGAGCGCGGCGAGCTCCAGATCCACGCGTGGTTCTACGATCTGGGGCAGGTCGAGCTCTTCGAGTGGGACGCCCAACGCGAGACCTTCGTGGAGCTGACGTCCGAAGATCCCTCCTTGCCCTCCCACCCGCCGCCCCCCGTAGAGGCCGTGGGCTGAGGCGCCCGACAAGCCTCTAGCCCGTGAGCTCCACGCTGCCCGCGGCATAGCTCGCGAGCTGCGCGGCGATACCGCTCCGGGAGGGCGCATATCCCGCAGGAGTCCCCGATCCCCACGCTCACTCGCCCTCAACCCCTCCGCCCTTTGGTCACCAGAGCGTCGGCAGGTACGCTCCGGCGATGATCCAAACGAGTCCGAAGTCGCAGGGGGTGCAGAGGCGTTGGAGCGAGCGGAGCCCGTGGAGAGCACGCGTCCTTCTCCCCCTCTTCGGCTCGATCCTCGGCGTCGCTGCTTGCAGCGCTTCGTCCGGAGGCGACGGGGACGGTGGTGCTCCCCCGGGGGTCACGTGCTCGGAGCATCCGATCTGTGCGCCTACCGCTACCAACGAGTGTGAGGCGCCGCTCCAGTGCATGTACATCCGCGGCTGCTCGACCCCGCTCTGCATCACGGCGGAGCAGGCCTGCGAAGAGACCTGCGGTGACCAGGACGGCTGCGGCTTCCAGACCTCCGCTCCCCCGACCGTCACCTGCGAATCGACCTCCACCCCAGGCCACGACTGAGGCGTCCGCCGCCCGCTCCGCTCAGCGGAGCGCCCGGAAGTTCTCGAGGCAGAAGTCGAAAGGATGAACGGCGTTGGAGTCCGAAGTGATGAACCAGGCGAGATCGTCCAGCTTGCTCTCGTCGAGCGTCCAGAGCGCGCCTTGAGATGACCAGCACTCCCGGGCCAAGCTCGAGAACGGCACGGAGCTGTCTCCGGCGCCGACGTCGGTGCAGTGGTTCTCCGGAACTTCCACCTCCTGGACGCTGAAGCGGATCACGGGCGGGATCACCGGTCCCGTGATCGTGAAGGCGAACCCCTTCACGCCCGCCGCAGCGGCATCGTAGGGCGCGCCGGTTCCCTCGTCTGCGAGCTTCAGGCCCAGGAGCGCGCCCCACGAGTCCGCCTCGCATTCACCCACTGGGCAGTCGGGCACCTGCGTCACGCTCCCCGATACACACAACGTGCTCCCGACCGCCGAGAGCGAGATCGTGCTCCCCGAGGCATCAGCAGTCACGAAGAACGACCCCTCGATTCCCGCCGGGTTGTCACCGGAGATCGAGCCGTTCATCGGTTGGAGCGGGACGCCGTCTCCCCCCACCCCTCCATCCGGGACCACCACGCACTCCTCCAAACACTGCCCAAGAACGCACGCCCAGTAGGTCGCCGCGGCCCCGGCGGCCTGCTGATGGGCAGCGTCGTTGGGATCGTATCCGGCGGCACAATCCTGAACGCAGGTCTCGTCTCCCTCGACGCACCCGAGGAGGCAATCGACGAGCTCCACGCAGGTCCCAGCGGACTTGCAGTCGTTGAAGGCCCCTGCGCACGCGGTCTCGCCGCAGGCAAGACACGCCTCGTTGTCGATGAGGCCGCTCCCGCCGCCGCTGCCCACCGTCCCGCCACCGCCCGAGCCGCCCGAGTCGTTGCCGCCGAGCACCTCGTCGCCACCTCCGCCGCTACCGCCGCAGGCCGCTACTCCAAACACCACACCTGCCGCCAGCAGGGCCCACGCGGAACGCTTCGACTTCATTCGACTTCTCAGAAGGTCAGCGCGGCGGCGATAGCTGACACCGCGACGCCAAGCACACTATCACGCAGATCGCCGCGGCAAAACCCTTGGAGCCCCTCGACGCCGCAACAGCGTGGCTCGCTCCCCCACCGACCCACCGATACGATCGGTCGAGTCGACGGGACACAAGGTCGAACGTCATCGCGAGAGCCCGCACCGCACGCGCCCCCGAGCACGACCAGCATGACGAGCCGCGTCCGAACGCGGCGAGCGCCTCTACACCTTCCGCCGCAGCGTCTCACCGCATGTTTGGCACGGAGGAGTGCTCCTCGCGGCTGAACCGCCGAGCGATCTGGTTGCCGCATCTACGATGACGGGCTGGGATTCTGCTCGTTGGCACCCGACCCATCGCCGGTATCTTAACGGACCAGGACGCCCGCCGATCTCGGGTTTTGGCTTCGTTTTCCCTGCGCTCCGGTGCTCAAGTACCCACGTACGTTCCGCTCCGGTGCTCGCGAAAGCCTCGCCAAAACCCGAGCTTG
>JAEWOQ010000167.1 GCA_023460875.1 Pseudomonadota bacterium | reverse complement strand
CCCCCCCCCCCCCCCCGGACGTGAGGCCCCGCTGGAGACGTCCTGAGCCGGGGGGAGCCGCGGGGCCTCACCGTGCAGCCGAAGCTGCGGCGCCTGCGGCGGGGAGCGTGGGACTGGGGTGTCTCTGCAGGTAGCCGTGGCCCCCTCACTCCGCGCCCGTCGCCTGGTACTTGCGAACCCCGACCATCGAGTCTGCAAAACGGCTCACTTTTCATTGTGTTGCAAAAGTTCGCGACGCAGCGTCGTTGGGCGTCGACGTATGCCTTGTAAGTCGTCGATGTCGCGCCCTGCGCGCGCGGCTCGTGGTCCGGGCGTGTGCTACGGTGCCGCACCAGGATGGAGCCAGGGGTTGGAGTGTGTGCTTCTTTCGAGGAGCCGGCGCTGTTCGTGCAGCCGCCGGCTCATGTCCATCAGCAACGCGGTGCGGTGCCCCTCGACTATCCCGTGATCTTCGAGGACGGGTGCCTCGATCCGCGGAGTCAGGCGCTGCGTTGGGCCGTGAGTCGACTGCGACCCGGGCAGCGCCACCGTGTGTTCGTGGTTTGTGATGCGGGCTTCGCGGAGGCTACGTCGGAGCTGTTTGCGCGGATCGATGGCTACTTCGCGGCCCACCGGGATGCACTCGAGCTCGCCGCGCCGCCGGTCATCGTGCCGGGCGGTGAGGCCGCGAAGAACGACCCCAATCACGTCTCACGTTTGCACGGGCAAATGCTCGAGCTGCGGCTCGATCGGCACTCCGCCGTCGTCGCCTTCGGAGGTGGCGCCGCTCTCGACATGGTGGGCTACGCGGCGGCGACGTTCCATCGGGGGGTGCGGCTCGTGCGCGTGCCGACCACGGTGCTCGCCCAGGACGACGCGGGCGTCGGCGTGAAGAACGGCATCAACGCGTTCGGCGTGAAGAACCTGCTCGGCTGCTTCGCGCCGCCCTTCGCCGTGCTGAACGACTCGACGTTCCTGCGCACCCTGAACCCCCGGGACAAACGCGCCGGCATGGCCGAAGCGGTGAAAGTCGCCCTGATCCGCGATCCCGCCTTCTTCGAGTGGATCGAGCGGCACGCGGCGGAGCTGAGGACCTTCCTACCGCAGGCCATGGCCACCCTGGTGCGACGGGGCGCGGAGCTGCACCTGGAGCACATCGCCGCGGGAGGAGATCCCTTCGAGAGCGGCAGCGCCCGCCCCTTGGATTTCGGCCATTGGTCGGCGCACAAACTCGAGAGCCTCTCGAACTACGAGCTCCGCCACGGCGAAGCCGTCGCCATCGGCATGGCGCTGGATTGCCTCTACGCGGCGGAGATCGAGCTCTTGCCGCGCTCGGACGCGGCGCGGGCGTGCGCTCTATTGCGAGCGTTGGGGTTTCGCCTCGCTCACGGAGCGCTTACCGAACGGGAGCAGGGCCGACTGTCCATCTTGAAGGGCCTCGAAGATTTCCGCGAACACCTCGGCGGCGAGCTGACCCTCACCCTGCTCACGGGCATCGGGCGCAGCGTCGATGTGCACGAGGTGGACCAGGCGCTCATGGAACGAGCCGCCCAGCGACTGACGAGCGAAGCGCTGCCAGCCGGTCGAGCGCTCGCGAGCCACGCGTAGGACGGCACCATGCGCGTCGCGTCGGGACACCTCACCTATTGCACCAACATCCACCCGGGCGAGTCCTGGGACGAGCTAGAGAAAAACCTCCGCCAGCACGTGCCGGACATTCGGCGGCGCGTCGCTCCCGAAAAGGCCTTCGGCTTGGGCCTGCGACTCTCCGCGCGCGCCGCTCGGGAGCTCGAGCAGCCCGAGACCTTCGAGCGCTGTTCGGCCCTGCTCCGGGAGCTCGACGCCTACGTGTTCACGGTGAACGGCTTCCCCTACGGGCCGTTCCACGGCGCGCGCGTGAAGGAGGACGTGTACCTGCCCGACTGGCGCGCGCCGGAGCGGATCGAGTACACGACGCGCCTGGCGCGCTTGCTCGCCCGCTTGGCGGAGCGGCACGCGGAGATGCCGCGGACCCTGAGCATCAGCACGGTGCCCGGCTGCTTTCGCGCCCTCGGCGACGACGATGTCGCGATCGAGATCGCCGCGCAGCTCGTCGAGCAGGCGGTCGTCCTGCACCAGCTCGCCGAGGAGACGGGTGTGAGCGTCCTGTTGGCGCTCGAACCCGAGCCCGCCTGTCTGTTCGAGACCACGGAGGAGTGCGTGCGTTTCCTCGAGGATCGTGTCTTCCGGGCGCGCGCGGCCTTGCCCGAGGCCGTACTGAGGCGGCACCTCGGCTTGTGCCTCGACACGTGCCACGCGGCGGTGCAGTTCGAGGAGCCCGACGAGACGCTCGCGCTCATCCGCTCCAGTGGGGTCACCCTCGCCAAGATCCAGGTGACGGCGGGGCTGAGCGTGCCGCAGGCGGGACCCGAGGAGCGCGCGCGCCTCGCGGAGTTCGCCGACGGGATCTACCTGCATCAGGGCAGCGTGGATCTCGGGGACGAGGTGGCGCGCTTCGTCGATCTGCCGGAGGCCCTCGGCCGCGCCGAGCTCTGGGACCGCCCCTGGCGCGTACACTTCCACGTCCCCGTGTTCCAGCGGGCCCTGCCGCCCTTCGAGAGCACGCAACCCTATGTCCGCGCCATCCTCGCCGCGCATCGCGAGCGCCCCTTGACCGAGCACCTCGAGGTCGAGACCTACACCTTCGACGTGCTGCCCGAGCGCTTCAAGCCCAGCAGCGTCACCGAAGCGATCGCCCGGGAGCTCGAGTGGACCCTGCGGGAGCTCGACACCGCGCCCAGCACCGACACCCAAGAGCCGGAGCCGAGCCAGCCATGACCCAGCCAACGCTCGTCGAAAAGGATCGCATCGCGCTCCCTCGCGACACACCGCAAAGCACACCGCGCGGCGCACCGCACACTCCGCCGGGCGCTCCACGGAGCTCGACTCTGCGCACGCTGCTACGCCTCGGGCGCATCTCCAACTTGCCCACCGTGTGGACGAACTGCCTCGCCGCCCTCGCCCTGGCCGGGGGCACCTTCGAGCCGCTCACCTTTCTGGTCGCGGCCCTCGCCATGTCCTTCGCCTACACGGGCGGCATGTTCCTCAACGACGCCTTCGACCGGGAGATCGACGCCCGCGAGCGCCCCGAGCGCCCCATCCCCTCCGGCGACATCCGCGCGCCCACGGTGTTCACCCTCGGCTTCGGCCAGCTCTCGGTCGGTGTGCTCCTCGTCGCGGCTCTCGGGCCCCTCCAGGGCGGCCCCCTCAACCTCCCCGCGGTGGTCGCCGCCCTCGCCCTGTGCGGCGTGATCGTCCTCTACAATGTCCATCACAAACAGAACCCCCTCTCCCCCCTGGTGATGGGCCTCTGCCGCGTCGGAGTGTACGCCACGGCGGGCCTCCTGTTCGCGCCGCGCCCCCTGGAGGTGCCCTGGCCCCTGCTCGTCGGCGCGCTCCTGCTGCTCGGCCACCTGATCGGCCTCACCTACGTCGCCAAGCAGGAAAACCTCGGCTCCGTGAAGGGATTCTGGCCGTTGATGTTGCTCGCTGGGCCGGTGCTGTTCGGGCTCTCGCGAGCGGGCGCTGAGCCGGCGGTGTTGGGGTTCGTGGTGGCGCTGGTGGGGTTGGAGTTGTGGGCTTTGTCGCTGCTTCGTCGCGTTCCGCCGCGGAT
>JAEWOQ010000166.1 GCA_023460875.1 Pseudomonadota bacterium | reverse complement strand
CGGCGGCCTTCTCCGAGCCGTGCGAGGTGATGGCCCGCGGAGGCGAGGGCGAAGCGCAGGGGGCCCCGTGGAGTGAAGGCGCCCAGGCTGTCGTACAGGCCCAGCGCGGTGGACGAGCCGTGGGGATGAATGAGGTGGATGGGAGTCGTGCGGGAGGGGGCGAGCTTCGCCTTGAAGCGATTCAACCCCTCGAAGTCGAAGGCGCCGGACAGGGTGCGACGGGCGAGCCGGAGCGCCGGGTGGACGTCTCCGGCGAGGGGAGCGAGGCCCAGGGTCGCGTACTCGGCGCCCTCTCTGGCGAGCTGGGTGAGGACCTCGTGGATGAGCAGCTCCACGGCGCCGTTCGGCGCGGAGGGGTCCCGCAGGACGTGCTTGACGTACCAGCCGCTGCGCCGGGGGACGGGGAGGAGCAGCGCCGCCGCGACCAGCTCCCGACCATCGTGGGCCGCGCGCTCCGCGACGAAGAGGCGGCTGCCCAGGGCGAAGTGGTGCTGCGCGGAGTGGTGCTGGGCGGCGTGGTGCTGCGCGGCGTGGTGCTGGGCGGCGTGGTGCTGGGCGAGTCCCCCCAGGGCGGCTTCGAGGGAGACGACGAACTCGAGGGTCGCCATGCGGCGGGTCTGTAGCCAGCGTCGCCCGAGGCGCTGCATCCCTGCGCGCAGCGTCAGGCCTCCCTCCGGGCTTAGCTCGGCGGGCGCGACGGCGCGGACTTCGACCCCCTTCGCCCGCGCCCTGCGGTGCTGCTCCCGGAGGCTCGAGCGCAGCCGCTGCGCGACGTACTGGCGTGGCGTCCACTCGGGCTGCTCCCCCAAGCGCAGTCGATCGAAGCCCTCGGCGCCGAAATCGGACTCGACCCCGAAGAAGCACGCGCGCCGTCCCTCGGCGGCGGCGCCCTCGACGAACGCGCAGGCCGCCTCCCTCAGCCGCGCCCGGGGAGCGATCGGCGCGCCCGCGGCGACCCAAGCCCCACCCGTGTCGACGTACCCGACGCAGGCGTCCGCTCCGTGCAAGAACCAGCGATAGCTCGGCTCGAGGATCTGCCAGGCGGCGGCCTCGTGACCATGGGCGAGCAGGAGCTCACGGACGTGGTGGGAGAGTGCGCGGCGACGAGCAGGGTCTGGAAGGACGCGGCCCACGGGGCCCGGATGGTAGGGCCAGGAGGGGCGAGTGGCACGAAGTGAATGGAGGGTGGCGCAAAGAGACCGCGGTAGAGCGGAGCAGGCAGCGCGCGCGGAGGCAGAGCGCGCGGGTTCGGGGTAGAATGGGAGATGCGCGGAGCTATTGGATGGCTCGGGGGAGCGCTTCTCGGTCTCACTTGCATGGGGGCGCCCGCGTGCCGAGGCCAATCGGGTCCAGAGCCCCAGGTGGTGCAGGGGGTAGACCTCCAGCGTTACGCGGGCACCTGGTATGAGATCGCGAGCATCCCGGTGTCCCAGCAGGAGAACTGCGTCGACACGCGCGCCGACTATCGGCTCGAGGAGGACGGGAAGATCGCGGTCACGAACACGTGTCGCGACGCCGAGGGCGGTGAGCTGCGCGAGGCGGAGGGCACCGCCACCATCCCGAACCCGGAGGAGCCGGCGAAGCTGAAGGTGCAGTTCTTCTGGCCCTTCCGGGGGGACTACTGGATTTTGGCGTTGGATCCCGATTACGAGTGGGCCCTCGTGGGGACGCCGGATCGGGACCACGTGTGGATCCTCTCCCGCGCCGCGCGGCTCGACGAGGCCATCATGACACGCCTGATCGAGCGGCTGCGGCGGGATGGTTACCCCGTAGAACGACTCAGGCGGACCGAGCATCCGTCGGTGTCCGCTGGGCAGCCCCTCGGCGCCTTTCCACGGGACGTCGCGCCGAACCCCTGAGCCCTGCGAGCAGACACGCCGCGCCATCGCGCTGAACGGGCGCGCTCCGACCTCGTGAGCCCAACGACGTGAGGCCGAGTCGGTGCGCGTCCCGTGTGGTCAGCCCGCGGGCGCCTCGCTATACCGGCAACATGGGCGCTTCGCGGCGAGGAGAGCAGACGGAGGGATTGCGCCGGGGGAGTGTGCCCGCGCCGCTCTCGGCCTTGGTGAAGGTGGTCCAACAGGGCCGGGTGCTCCGCACCATGAAGCTGACCGCAGGGACGTGCCGTGTCGGCGCCGCGGGGGACTGCGATCTGGTGCTCGACGACGCGGCGGTGTCGCGCGCGCACCTCGAGCTGACCGTGGTGCCCGAGGGGATCCACGTGCGCGATCTCGGCAGCCGCAATGGGACGTTCTACGCGGGGCAGCGCATCGGCGAGATCACCCTCGCCCTTGGCGGCGCGGTGACCCTCGGCACCACAGAGCTGCGCTTCGAGGCGGACGTGGAGGACTTCGAGGGCACCCAGGGGCGCCCCCTGCTCGAGTACGGCGGGCTCCGGGGCACGTCACCGCTCATGCAGCGCCTGTACACCCTGCTGGAGCGCCTCGAAGGATCCCTCGTGAACGTGCTCATCGAGGGGGAGTCGGGGACGGGCAAGGAGCTCGTCGCCCGAGCGCTTCACGATCACTCCGCCCTCGCCGGACGCCCCTTCGTCGCGGTCAACTGCGGAGCGCTCGATCGCGCGCTGATCCGGAGCGAGCTGTTCGGCCACAAGAAGGGCGCCTTCACGGGGGCCGTGTCGGAGAGCATCGGCGCTCTAGGCGAAGCCGCGGGCGGGACGCTGTTCCTCGATGAGGTCGGAGAGCTGCCTCTCGACGTGCAGCCGGTGCTCCTGCGCGTCCTGGAGTCGGGCACCTATACTCGCGTCGGCGAGACCAAGGAGCGCTTCGCGCGCGTGCGCGTGATCGCGGCCACCAACCGCTCCTTGCAGAGCGACGTGGAGGAGGGGACCTTCCGGCAGGATCTCTACTATCGCTTGATGGTGGTGCGCCTGTCCCTCTCCCCGCTGCGCCACCGCCCCGAAGACATCCCCGTCCTGGCGAGGCACCTGGCGCCGAACTTGGGGATCCTGGAGCTCCCCGACGAGGTCGTCGCCGAGCTCCAGCGGCGGAGCTTTCCCGGCAACGTCCGTGAGCTCAAGCACGCGTTGGCCGCCTATGCGGCCCTGGGTGAGCTGCCCGAGGAGGGCGCGCGAGCGGGGGTGCAGGTCGACGGCCTCGACGCGATGCTCAGGGCCTTTGTCGACCTCGAACGCCCCTACGCGGAGCTGAAGGAAGAGATCGTGGAGCGGCTGACCCGAGTGTACCTGGAGCAGCTCCTGGAGCGCACGGGAGGGAACCGCTCCGAGGCAGCGCGGGTCGCCGATCTGCAGCGAGGCTACCTGCGGCGCCTCCTGGAGAAGTACGGCTTGGGCTGAGCCACGCGCGGCGCGGCGGCGGCCCTCTACCGCGCGCCGTCGTTCGTCCCGGCGGCGCTCAGGGGCGCCCTGCGGGGCTCAGCTCCGCAGGAAGGCGATCAAGTCCGTCACTCGAGGAAACGGTGTTCAGAAGGCGGCGCGCAGGGAGGCCCCGGTGGGGGAAAGGCTCACGGAGACGTCGCGATCGGAGGAGGGAGGGAGCAGCCACAGGGTGACGCCGGTGAGGGCGCCGGTCGCCGCGACGACGAAGCCGGCGGTGGCGACGTGGGCGAGGCGGCGGGCCTCCTGGGCCTCCGACGCGTCGTCCACGAGACAGCTGGCGCCTTCGCAGCGGCTGCGGATGTCATGAGCCTTGGACCAGGCCAGGCCACCCGCAAGGCCTCCGACGACGAAGCCTGCGACCCCCACGCCGAATGCCGCGTAGGCCCCGGTCCGGTACGGCCGCGTGAGCCCCGTCGTCGCGGCGGGCGGGAGCAAGCCCTGCGAGCCCAGCGGGACGGGACCTCGGGGCGCGTCCGATCGGGCAGCGGGGCCGTGCCGTCCCTGGTCACGGGGCGCGTCGGTTTGCGGTGCGTGCGGCGCGGCGTCGATGGGCTCGTCCGAGCTCGTGAGCTCCGATAGCTCACGGGCCGCGCTCTGCCGCGCCTCGGCCCAGGCGCTCGGCGCGTCCTCGGCCCAGCGCTCATGGAGGATTTGCTCGTAGAGCCCGCGAGAACTCGCGACGTCGCCGAGCCTCTGGTGGCAGCGGGCCGCATACAAGACGAACACGGGTGAGTGCATCCAGCGCTCCGCCGCCGTGAAATGCTCGAGGGCCGCGCGCCAGCGCCCCTCCGCGTAGGCGGCCAGCCCCAGGTGTCCCCGTTCCCGCGCCGCCTCGGCCCGCTCGAGGGGGGTCGCCTCGGAGCTCGGCGAGGGAAACGTCGAGGACTGCGGCGCGGTCTGCGGGGTGGTCTGCGGGGTGGTCTGCGGGGTGGTGGAGTCCTCCGCGAGCGCCGTCTCCGGGTGGAGCAGGCCCGACGCGCTCAGGAGCAGGACCAGCAAGGGCTTGCCGTGTCGCCCGCTGCTCATGGGGTCCCTTCGTCAGGAGCGCGCTCCTGGAGGGGCAGGCCGAACACGGGATCCGCGGGCGGCGGGACGGGGACGCCGCGCGGCTCCTGAGTTTGCTCGCGAGCAGCGGTGCTTGCAGGGGGAGTGACGGCTCGGGAGCGCGACGCTGACGCAGCGGACTGAAGGGGCGACGGTGCATCGGCGGCGGGCAGGGGGGCAGCGGTCGTCGCCAGCGCGAGGTCACGGCTCCGTGCGACGCGGTCCTCGAGGTCGCTCGGTGTGTCGCGGCCAGGTGTGTCGTGCCCCGGTGTCGCTCCGGGGCCGGGGGCGCGGCCAGGGAGCGAGCCTGTCGAGAGAGAGGTGGCCTCGACGGCGGTGCGTGTGTCCCCGGCGTTCGAGAGAGTCGAGACCGAGGTCGACGTGAGCGGCGGCTTGGGCTCCGGGCCCTCGCTCCACCACCAGAGGACGCCGCCGCCGAGGGCGACGATCGAAGCGACACCCAGAACCGAGAACCAAGAGGCGGAGCGGCGCGCCTCCTCGACTCGCTCCGACGCCCCGCGCTGCTCGGCTCCGTCCAGCGAAGGGAGCGCCGAGGACGGGGACGGCTGGGACGGCTGGGAGGCCCGGGACGGCAGGGTGGAGGTGTCCCGGGAAGGAGCATCCGAGGAGAGGGTGCGCTCGCCGGCGGGGAGTGGGACGCGGAGGGACGCCGTCGGCGTCGAGCGTCCCAGGCTGCCCTCAGCGGAGCGCTGCGGCGATGACTGCGTGCTCGGCGCCGCTCGCTCCACGTCGAAGGCCGACCCGGGGAGGCCCGCGAGCTCCTCCGCCTCCGCCAGCAGCTCGTCCACGTCCTGGAAGCGACGGTCGGGCTCTCGCGCCAGAGCGCGCTGGAAGAAGCGGTCCACCTCGGGGGCGAGGTGCGGCGCCGCGCTCGAGGGCGGCTTCACGTCCTCGGTGCAGAGCCTGACCAAAATGTCGCCCGAGCTCGCGCCTTCGAAGGGCGCGCGCCCGGTGAGCATGCGGTAGAGGACCGCCGCGAGGGACCACAGATCGCTCCGCGCGTCGACGCGCTGCCCGCGGGCTTGCTCGGGGCTCATGTACGCCGGTGAGCCCAGGAGCAGCCCGGCGCTGGTGGTGGCGCCGCCGCCCTCGTTCGGGGTCTTGGCGATGCCGAAATCGAGCATCTTCAGCACCGTCTCGCCCTGTTGCTCCGCCAGGAACAGGTTGCTGGGCTTGATGTCCCGATGCACGATCCCCGCGGTGTGCACGACCCGCAGCGCCTTGGCCGCTTGGCGCAGCCAGCCCAAGGCGAGGGCGAGGGACATGGTGCCCTCCCGGTCGAGCCGCTGTCCCAAGTCTTCTCCGGGGAGGAGCTCCATGGCGATGTACGGCGTCCCCTGGTGCACCCCGTAATCGTGGATGTGCACGATGTGGGGCCCGCGGAGCTGCGCGGCGGCCTGGGCCTCTCGCTTGAAGCGGTGTTCGACGGCGAGCTCGACGTCGTCCTCGAACCGACGGAACTTGAGGGCGACGTCGACGTCCAGCTCCACGTGGCGCGCGACCCAGACCGATCCCATGCCACCCCGCGCCAAGGGGCGCTCCAGGCGGTACTTGCTGGCGACGAGCTGGCCGGGCTCCTGCGACACCGCCCGGGAGCCTAGCACGGGGCCCTTTGGCTTCGCTGCTCCGGTGTGGCGACGCAGGGGCACAGGTGCGGGCCCCCGGGGCGCTGTGCTGCCGAGGGAACCGACGTCGGAGCCGCGGACCAGGGCTCAGCGGACCAGGGCTCAGCGGACCGCGGCTCAGCGGACCGCGGCTCAGCGGACCAGGGCTCAACGGACCGCGGCTCAGCGGATCACGATGATGCCGGCGGAACTCAAGGGATCCAGCGTCGACATTTGCGCGACGGAGCGCTCCTCGTCGTAGACGAGCGCGTAGTTTTTCCCACGCGCGTGCACGAGGGTCAGGGACGTCCAACCCTCCGCCCAGAAGGCCTCCGCGTCGACGGTGAAGGTGAGCTCGGCGTCGAGCCTGCCTCGCAGGACGCGCCCCGAGCCGGCGCTGTACACCAGCAGCCCCCGCGCTTCGCCGACCACGAACGTCAGCGCGTGGGTCCACGGCTCATCGCTCCGGGAGAACCACTCTTCGCCTCGCCAGTCGATCTCGGCGATCGACGCCGGCGCGCCGTCGACCTCGGAGAAGACGTCGAGCTGGGCGAGGCCCGTCCCGAGAGAGAGCTTCAGCAGACCGTGCTCGCCGTCTCCCAGGTCGTAAGGGAGCAGCGAAGACCAGCCGGGCTCCCACGCCCCGCCGATGCTGGGGTGATCGTAGCTCTCCGGAGCGTCCGTGATCGCGGGCCCTACCCGGTAGCGTCCCGTGAGCTCATTGTGGACGACGAGGCGCCACCCACCCCCGTGCCGCAGAGGCAGCACGTGGGTCCACCCGGGGTTGCCGTAGCGCGCCTCACCGTAGAGCGAGGCGAGATCGTCCTCGGGCGCACCCCACGGATCCCAAGGCGGGCTGAGCTCGTTGCGCCCGTCCTCCGCCGTGTACCCGAAGAGGCGGACCCCCGTCGTGCCGGGACGGGGGTCCACGAGATCGAACCCCGGAGACCAGCTGGCGGCGATCTCTTCTCGGCGGTCCTCGAGGAGCCTGTGGCTCGTGAGCCGACCCGTCGCGGGCTCGTAGACGTGGAAGGCCGAGGCCGTCTCCTCCTCCGGTGAGGAGGGATGGAGGCTCTGCGGCAGCTGCGCCGCGACGGGGATCACGCCGGGCCACTTGGCGGGGAATCCCCAGAGCTCCTCCTGGGTGGGTGGAGGCGGGGATTGACCATCGAGCTCGTCTTCTTCGTCCTTTCCGGGGGGGACGAGCTTGGGTTCGCCGCCCGCGCCGCCGAGGGAAGGGTCGGCTTGCTGGGGCTCCGTGGTCCGATCGAAGCTCAGTCCGTCGAGGCCGAGCACGTCTGCGCAGCCGCTCGTCGTGAGCACCCCCGCCAGCAGCGCCGCGATCAGGACCGCTGGGGTCGAGCGACGCGAGCGAGGAGGGGTGGGCAGGGTCATCGCCATCGCAGGCTACCATGCGAACCCTGTGCCAGGTGCTCCCGAGAGCGCGCCAGGAGCGGGCACGCAGCGCCATCGAGCTGGAACGGCGAGTTGGCGACCTCGCCGCCGGTCACTGGGGTGACCAGGGGCGGGCTCAGGAGGCTCCCGCGCGCTCCAGCGGACGAAGCAGCCGGAGGAGCTCCGCCGCGGCGCGGAGCAGCTCGAGCCGGCCGGGCACCCGCGTTCGCAGCACGTGCTCCGCTCGAGAGAGCGCGGCGCTCCAGCGTCTCCAGCGC
>JAEWOQ010000165.1 GCA_023460875.1 Pseudomonadota bacterium | reverse complement strand
GGAGGCGACGTCCTGCGGGGTGACGCTGAGCAGCGACGCGCGGATCGTCCGCAGGAGCTCCCGCGCCGCGCGTTTGCTGCGGTCCGTGGGGGGCTCCGCGCCCGCTTGGCGGAGCAGCTGCCGCAGGGGTTGCCGGTCCGCGGCGGGGCCCTCCGCCCCGAGCTCGTTCAGCGCCGTGTCTCCCTCCGCGAGCAGCCGCGTGCGCCAGCGCTCCGCCCTGCGCTCCTCCGGCGTGGGCCCCGGGCGGTAGTGGGGAGACGTGAGGCGCACGATCTCCTGACGCGTCTCGTCGGGCAGATCTCGCAGCAGCTTGGCGATGAGCCGGAGGTGCCGGGCGTGGGCGCTCTTGGTGAGACGATCGGCGAGGTCCACGGCCTCGCGGAGCTGCTCGTCGAGGGGCAGCTGGGCGAGGCGCGCCTTGGGGAGCCTGGTCAGCCGCAGCGCGACGTCCGAGACGGCGCTCGCCTCGCGCCGCACCTGGCTGCGGCTCGGTCCCGCATAGATGGGGTTGCCCTCCTCGTCGACGGGGCTCTCGGGGATGGGATCGCTGCGACCCGGCCGCTTCCTGCGCGTGCTCACGGGGCACGCATACCAGAGCGCACCCCCAGCTGGCAGCCCTGTTCTAGCCCTTCAGCACCAGCAGGCGCGGCTCCGTCATATCCTCGATGGCGCTGCGCACGCCTTCGCGCCCCAGCCCCGACTGCTTCACACCGCCGTAAGGCATGTTGTCCACGCGGAAGCTCGGGATGTCGCCCACGATGACGCCGCCGACCTCGAGCCGATCCCAAGCGCGCATGGCGTGGGACAGACGCCCCGTGAACACGCCCGCTTGGAGCCCGAAGGCGCTGTCGTTGACGCGGGCGATGGCCTCGTCGAAGTGCGCGAACGACTGCAGGCAAGCGACGGGACCGAACACCTCCTGCCGGGAGAGATCGCTGTCGCGGGGGACGTCCTCGAGGAGCGTCGCGGGGAGCATGTTGCGCTCGCGCTGGCCGCCCGTCAGACGCTTGGCGCCGCCCTCGCAGGCCGCGCTGACCCAGCCTTCGATCCGCTTCGCGGCCGCCTCGTCGATGACCGGACCGATGAAGGTGCGCTCGTCCCGGGGATCCCCCATGGGCAGGGCCGCCACCTTCTCCTGCAGCCTCTCGCGCAGCGCGCCGTAGAGCTCCTGGTGCACGAGGACGTGCTGCACGCTGATGCAGCTCTGCCCCGACTGATAGTAGGCGCCGAGCACCAAGCGATCGACGATCGCGTCGAGCTCCGCCCCGGGTTCGTCGTCGACGATGCACGCGGCGTTGCCGCCGAGCTCGAGGGTGACCTTCTTGCGCCCGGCGCGGGCCTTGAGGTCCCAGCCGATCATGCCCCCGGTGAAGCTGAGCAGCGCGACGCGCTCGTCTTCGACCAGCAGGCTGGCGTCTTCGTTGCTGCAGGGGAGGATGGAAAATGCGCCCTTCGGCAGATCCGTCTCCGCCAGCACCTCGCCGATGATCAGCGCGCCGACCGGCGTCTTCGCCGCGGGCTTGAGCACGAAGGGACACCCGGCGGCGATGGCCGGCGCGACTTTGTGCGCCACCAGGTTGAGGGGGAAATTGAAGGGCGTGATGAAGCTGCACACGCCGACGGGCACGCGCTTGACCACGCCGCGGTAGCCGCGCGCGCGCGGCGAGATTTGCAGCTCGAGGGTCTCACCCTCGATGCGCGTGGCCTCGCCGGCGGCGATGCCAAAGGTGTCGATGAGCCGCTCGACCTCGCCGCGCGCGTCGCGGATGGGCTTGCCCGCCTCGATGCAGAGGGCCAGGGCGAGCTCTTCGGCGCGCTCTCGGAAGCGCCGCACGCAGTGCTCGAGCACGTCGCGCCGCGCGTAGGGCGGAAACTCCGCCATCGGCTGGAGCGCTCCACGCGCCGCCGCGATGGCCCGCTCGATCGCGGCGCGGTCCGCGAAGGCCACGCGCGTCGCGACCTCTCCAGAGTACTTGTCGCGGACCTCGAGATCCCTGTTGGCCGCGATCGGCTCATTCGCGATGTAGTAGGGATAGCTCTCGCGTAGATCCGCTGCGCGGGGCTTCTCGGGACGCTGGGGCGGTGGGGTCTGCTTGGCCATGAAGATCCTTGGGGCGAGCCGGGTTGAGTCACTGCACCGCGCTGCTCAGGCGCGGGATGTCCTGATTGAGGATGCGATCGTCTTCTCCGTAGTCGATGGGGACCTCGATGACGTCGACCCCCGGCGCGTCGAGCGCCTGGCGCAGCAGGGGCAAGAGCTCATCAGTCGCTGACACCCTGTGACCGCGCGCGCCATAGCTCTCCGCGTACTTGACGAAGTCCGGGTTCCCGTAGTCCATGCCGAACGCCGGATACTCCTCGTGGGCCTGCTTCCACTTGATCATGCCGTAGGCGTCGTCGCGCAGGACGAGCACCGTGAGGTCGAGCTCGAGGCGCAGCGCCGTCTCGAGCTCCTGGGAGTTCATCATGAAGCCCCCATCGCCGCAGACCGCGAGGACCTTGCGGTCGGGGTGGACCATGCGCGCGGCGAGGGCGGCGGGGAGCCCGGCGCCCATGGTGGCCAGCGCGTTGTCGAGCAGCAGGGTGTTGGGGCGCTGGCAGCGGAAGTGACGCGCGAACCAGAGCTTGTAGAGGCCGTTGTCGAGGGAGACGATGTCTTCGGGGCCCAGGGCCCGGGACACGTCGGCGACGAGCCGCTGCGAGCGCAGCGGGAAGCGCGGGCCGTCGGCGCCTTGGCTCAGCTGCTCGAGCATGGCGCGCCGCACCCGCTCGAAGAAGGAGAAATCCCAGTGGGGCTGCGGCTCCAGCACCTCGGTGAGCTGCCACACGGCGTTGGCGATGTCGCCCACCACCTCGATCTGGGGAAAGTAGACCGGGTCCACCTCGGCGCCCGCGTAGTTCACGTGGATCACCGTGCGCCCGTCCTCGCGCATGAAGAACGGCGGCTTCTCGATGACGTCGTGGCCGATGTTGATGATGCAGTCGGCGGCGTCGATGGCGCGGTGCACGAAGTCGTGATCGGAGAGCGCCGCGGTGCCGAGCCACAGCGGGCCGTTCTCGTCGAGCACGCCCTTGCCCATCTGGGTGCTGAAGAACGGGATGCCGAGCTTCGCGGTGAAGTCGCAGAGCATCTTCGCCGTCATCTTCCGGTTGGCGCCGGCCCCGAGCATGAGCAGGGGGCG
>JAEWOQ010000164.1 GCA_023460875.1 Pseudomonadota bacterium | reverse complement strand
CCGGCGGAGTACGCGGCGCTCCGGGCCGCGGTGGAGCGCTGGCGCTCTGGGCCCGTGCGAGAGAGCTTCGAGCGCGTGCCGCCGCGGAGCGCCTCCTTCGAGACCTGGAGCGGGCTGCCGGTGCCCGATCTCGTGACCCCGGCGGACGTGCCCCTGGACTACGCGCGGGATCTGGGGTTGCCCGGCGAGTATCCCTACACGCGCGGCGTGCAGCCGACGATGTATCGCGGCCGCCTGTGGACGATGCGGATGTTCGCGGGCTTCGGTACCCCCGAGCAGACGAACGAGCGCTTTCGTTACCTGCTCGAGCAGGGGCAGACCGGGCTCTCGACGGCCTTCGATTTCCCCACCCTGATGGGCTACGACTCGGACTCGCCGCGGGCCTTGGGGGAGGTGGGCATGTGCGGCGTCGCCGTCGACACCCTGCGCGACATGGAGGTGCTCTTCGACGGCATCGATCTCGCTCGGGTGACCACGTCCATGACGATCAACGGGCCGGCCGTCGTGCTGCTGGCCTTCTACATCGCCCTGGGAGACGTGCGAGGCGTGCCCAGGAGCAAGTTGGGGGGCACGGTGCAGAACGACTGCCTCAAGGAGTTCATCGCCCAGCACGCCTGGCTCGTGCCGCCCCGTCCCGCGATGCGCCTCGTCACCGACAGCGTCGAGTTCTGCGCCCGTGAGGTGCCGCGCTTCAACTCGATTTCCATCAGCGGGTACCATATCCGCGAGGCGGGCTCGACGGCTGCCCAGGAGCTGGCGTTCACGCTGGCGGACGGGCTGGAGTACGTGCGCTGGGGTGTGGAGCGCGGGCTCGACGTCGACGCCTTCGCGCCGCGACTCAGCTTCTTCTTCGACGTCCACAACGACTTCTTCGAAGAGGTGGCGAAGTTCCGCGCGGCGCGGCGCATGTGGGCGCGCTTCATGAAAGAACGCTTCGGGGCCCGCAACCCCGCCAGCATGAAGCTGCGCACGCACGCGCAGACGGCCGGCGTGTCCCTCACCGCGCAGCAGCCCTACAACAACGTGGCGCGGGTCGCGCTGCAGGCCCTCGCGGCGGTGCTCGGCGGCACCCAGTCGCTGCACACGAACTCCCTCGACGAGACCTACGCGCTGCCCACGGAGGACGCGGTGACCATCGCGCTGCGCACGCAGCAGATCATCGCCCACGAATCTGGCGTCGCGCACCTGATCGATCCGCTGGCGGGCAGCTACCACGTGGAGTGGCTCACGAACCGCCTCGAGGAGGAGGCCCTCGCCTACATCCGACGCATCGACGAGATGGGCGGGATGGTGGAGGCGGTCGAGCAGGGGTACCCCCAGCGGGAGATCGCCAAGAGCGCCTACGATTTCGAGCGCGCCTTGAACGCCGGCGAGCGGGTCGTGGTCGGGGTGAACCGCTTCCGGACGCAGGAGGAGGCGCGCATCCCGACCCTGAGGATCGACGAGTCCGTCCAGCGGCGTCAGGTCGAGAACTTGGCGCGGGTCAAGGCGGAGCGGAGCGCCGTGGACGTCACGCGGGCCCTCGAGGAGGTGCGCCGCGTGGCCCAGGGAGACGGGAACCTGATGCCGGCGCTCATCGCCGCGGCGCGGGTCTACTGCACTGAGCAGGAGCTGTGCGACGTGCTGCGCTCGGTCTTCGGCTCTCACTCGGATCGCGGCGAGTTCTGAGGGAGCGCCGAGGATTCGCGCCGTCGAAGCGTGCGCCGTCGAAGCGTGCGCCGTCGAAGCGCGCGCCGTCGAAGCGTGCGCCGTCGAAGCGCGCGCGGACGTGCTCAGGGGCCACAGGGCGGGCGCACGGGATCGGAGGTGTGGGAGATGCCGTGGGGGTCCCCTAAAGCGACGTCGAGGCCCCAGCCGGTCAGGGTCGCCAGGGTCCCGTCGGTCGTCATGTCGAGGGCGCCCGAGCAGGTCGAGTTGGATACGCCACCCCAGGACCACGCGAACCAGCCCACGCGCAGCCGCGCCGTCGCCTCCAGGAAGGAAGAGTAGTCGAAGCGGAACGTCGGGCACTCCCGGATGGAATACGCGGAGAACTCCGCGACGAAGACGGGCAGATCCGCGGCCGCGAACGCCTCGAGATCCTCGATGATCGTCGGGACGGTGCCGGTCCACGCTGTGAACGCCAGGAGCACGTTGCCCGCAGGGTCGGCGTCGAGGACGGCGCGCCCCGACTCGAGCAGGCGAGCCCGGTCGTTGCCGAAGGCCGGGGCGTGCACGA
Source organism: Pseudomonadota bacterium (assembly GCA_023460875.1). Classification (GTDB taxonomy): domain Bacteria; phylum Myxococcota_A; class Polyangia; order Polyangiales; family Polyangiaceae; genus NIC37A-2. The sequence goes on along the minus strand of JAEWOQ010000164.1, from coordinate 2,266 downwards.
CGATGGGCGTGCGGATGCCCGCGGCGCGGAGGCTCTGCAGGGCGGCGCGGTAGCCGTCGACCCACTCGGATGGTTCCACGACGTCGCCGAGCCCGCCGCCGATCTCCACGAGCAAATGGCGCTCGTGACGCGCGACGACCGCCACCGTCTCGGGGCGCGTCCAGTAGTCCACGAGCCGCGGCAGCGCCTCGAAATCCCCTTGCCCGTCGTGGAGCTCCGCGACGGCGACGAGCCCCGCGGCGCCTGCAGCCGCGATGGCGCGCTCGAGGGCGGCGGGAGGCTCCGTGCTCACCCAGACGATGCGCGCCGCGTTCGCGCCCGTCTTGGCGATCTCGGCGAGCTCCGGGACCCCATCCTGGCCGTCGCTCCACGCCACCATCTCGTTGACGCCCCGGAGGACGACCTCGGAGCCACAGCGATCCCGGAGGGTCGCCCCCTCGACGTAGAACGTCGAGGAGCTCACCTGGGGCTCGTCCGACGGCGCCGGGTCGTCGGGGGGAGCGGGCGGGTCTGCCTCCGAGGGCGAGGGCTCGGACGCATAGAGGGAGGTCTCGCCGCAGGCTGCGACGGCCAGGAGCGGCGCGACGCCGACCAGGCGCACGCAGAGCTCCACGCACCGCCGCACGCAGAGCCGGGCCAGGGGGCGCATGAGTCGGTCGTACCAGACTTTCTCTGAGCCTCCAGGTACGCTCTCGGCAACCTTGAGTGTGATGTCCGCCCCAGCCGCCCGCTCCACGGACGCCGTGGTTCATCCATTCCCCTATGAACGGATGAGCGATCGCGATCTGGTGCGCCACGTGGCGGGGGGCGACGAAGAGGCGCTGCGGGCCGTCTGGTACCGCTACTCCGAGCCGGTGCGCCGCACCCTGCTCGGGTGCCTGGGCTCCGATCACTTGGTCGACGATCTGCTCCAGGAGGTGTTCCTGTCCTTCTCGCAGGCAGCGGCGCGGATCACGGAGCCCGAGCGGCTCCGCGGCTACCTGGTGGGGGCGGCCGTTCGTCAGGCGAGGCACGCGCTGCGCACGCGGCGGCGGCGGCGCTACTGGCTGAGCCTCTGGTCCTGGTCACGGCCGACGGACACGGTCGCTCCCGTGCAGCCGCGGGACGCCCTGCGGGCGCTCGATGGCATCCTGGACCTGCTGCCGACCCGGCTGCGTGAGGCCTTCGTGCTGCGCTACGTGGAGGGAATCTCGCCGGCCGAGGTCGCGCAGATCCGCTCCGTGTCCCTGGCGACGGCCAAGCGAGACATCGCCCGGGCGCGGGCGCGGGTCTTGCTCCACGCGGAGCGCGAGCCCGCCTTGGCCCACTACCTTGGAAACACCGCGGGGAGCTCCGATGACGAGCGAGGTTGACGAGGAGGCCGCGCGGGCCCTGGGGCGGCTCTTGGACCCCGAGGCGCGGTCGCCCGTGAATCGACGCGGGGAGCCACCCTCTTGGCAGCGGCTCGGGGAGCGCCGCTTGCTCCACGCCGTCCGGGGCCTACCCCGGGAGAGGTCGTTCCCGCGCGCTCAGTGGGTGGCCGGAATCGCCACCGCGGCCTGCGCGCTGCTGGCGGTGTCTCTGCTGTGGTCCTGGCAACCCGAGGAGCGTGCCCTGGGCTTCGTCGTGCGGGGGGAGCAGGCGCTCGCTGTCAGCGCCGCGTCTGCGAGCGCCGCGTCTGCGAGCGCTGAGTCTGCCAGCGCCGCCTCTGCGAATACGCCTCCGCTGACGCGCATCGAGGGCGAGCGCGACCGCTCCACTTGGGTCGACTTCTCCGATGGCTCGCAGCTGGAGATCCACGCGGACTCCAGCGCGCGCCTGCAGGAGGTCCGGAGCCGCGGCGCCACCGTGGTCCTGGAGCGCGGGGGGCTCGGGGTGGACGTCGTCCCCGCGGCGGGGGCGAGCTGGAGCGTGCTCGCCGGTCCCTACGAGGTGCGGGTGTTGGGCACGCGCTTCACGACCCTCTGGGAGCCTCGGGAGCAGGCCCTCTCGGTGCGCCTGGAGCGCGGATCCGTGCGCATCGTGGGCACGGACATCCAGGAGGCCGTGGAGCTCCGGCCAGGTCAGCGCTTCGACGTGCAGGGCGGGGCGAAGTGGTCGGTCACCGCTCTCGAGGAGGAGACGCGGGAGCCAGCGGTCCAGCCCACGGCGGTTCCCCCCGAGGATCCGCAGGTGTCGGCCACCGCGGAAGGCCAACCCACGGCGGAAGCCCAGCCTTTCACGGCCCAGCCCCCGCACAGGCCGCTCGCCCACCTCGCCCCCGAGGCGCAGCCAGGGACCCCTGCGC
>JAEWOQ010000163.1 GCA_023460875.1 Pseudomonadota bacterium | reverse complement strand
CGTACTTCCCCAACCCACTGCTCTTCGCCGCGGCGCTCGTCCTCCTGCTCTTGGCCTGGAGCAGCCTCGTCTACTCCCCCGTCGTGCGGTTCGGCAGCCGCGAGTACAGCTATTCGAGCCGCACCTTCGTGCAGAGCATCATCGGGCGCGTGAGCGCCGTGGCCGTGACCCTTGCCATCTTGGGGTCCCTTCCACTGGCCCATGTGTTCCTGGCGAAGCTATTGAGCCAGGACAAGCTGACCGCGTCGGCCCTCTGCGGCTCAGGTGCGACCGCCCTGGGCGCTCTCCTCGGGATGTTCGAGGGCGGGAGCCAGGCCCAAGAGGGTAGTGCAAGGTCTGTTGTGGCGAAGGTCCGCCCCTACCTCGCCGTCGTGCTCCTCCTCTCCGGCCTCCTTCTCAGCGCCTTGGCGCTTGCCGACTGGCTCAGGAACGAGAAGCTGCAGGAGGTGACGGTGGGGATCGGCGTTGCCGGGCTTCTCCTCGGCTGGCTGAGCAACACGAACTACCTGGGGCTACATCGCATGTACCGCGATCGGCTCATGGAGCTGTTCCTTCCTGCTCCGGAGGCGGTGACTCGCCAAGCCTGGAAGCTCGCCCGTGGTGCCGACAGCCTGAGGATCCACGAGGTGTGCGGGGTCCCCGAGGGGAAATGCAAGCGGCCCTACCACTTGATCAACGCCAACGTGGTGCTGGTGGACTCATCGGCGAGCGATTTCCGAGCGAGGGGCGGAGACAGCTTCGTGCTCTCGCCCCTGTACTGTGGGAGCCGAGCCACGGGATGGGTGCGCTCCAGTTCCTACATGGCCGGGTCGGAGCGGGGGCTCACGCTGTCGAGCGCCATGGCGATCTCAGGGGCGGCCGTGAACCCGAACACTGGGGTGGCGGGCCGGGGGCTCATGAGAAACCGACTGGTCTCAATGCTCCTCACGGCCCTGAACCTGCGGCTGGGCTACTGGGCGACGAACCCGAAGAAGCACAAGGACCGCATCCCCAACTTCATCTCGCCCGGGCTCGTCGCGGGCGTACTCGCCGAAGGTCTTCACGAGAACGCGTCGATGGTCGAGCTGACCGACGGGGGACACTTCGAGAACCTGGGCCTCTACGAGCTGATTCGTCGGCAGGTGAAGCTCATCGTCGTGTCGGATGCGGGGTGTGATGCTGACTTCGACTTCGGAGATCTCGCGAACGCCGTGGAACGGGCGCGGGTCGACTTCGGGGTGAAGATCGAGTTTCGAGGGGAGTTCCCGCTCTCCGACCTGCTTCCTGGGTCGGGCCCGAAGCAACCGGACTCGCTCGATGCGCGGTACCAGCTGGCGAAGCGAGGCTTCGCAGAGGGCACGATCCGATACCCGGACGATGCCCCGGGGGAGCCAGGAATTTGCCCAACCGGCAGGCGCACCGCCCGTGCTCGATACGTCGTCGTCGGCTGCGTTCGACCCGCAAGCGCCGCAGAACGACAGGGTCAACAGAAGCTTCCATGAAGGTCGGACGAAGAGGCGAGTCATGATGGCGAGGGGCACGATAAGCGGGCGCGATCGAGTGGGAGAAGGGACGTTTTTGTCCCCCCACGCGCCTGTGCCTCAGTGATCGGGGATGAGGCCCACGCCGGCGACAACGCGTCGGAGTGGTGCCCTGCACGCATCCCTCCGCGGCGTCGTGGACGATTGCTGCGGCGCTCGAAGAAGGCGGAGATCCGAGTCGATCCGTTGACGGCGACGGGAGCAGAGTGGAGCCTGAAGGAGCCGCCGGTCATGACCATCGATCTCCTCATCCACGCCATCGTCCGTCAGACGACGATCCTCATCGCTCAGCTCGCGACGGCGCACGGCGGCCGGGCTCCGTTGGCGCAGGTCGCCAATCAGGTGTTCCTCGATCTGGTGCGTGAGCTCGAGCGGCAGGGCGTGAGCCGCAAGGTGAGCGCCGACATGTTCGGTGTCGGACTCAGGACCTATCGCCGCAAGATCCAGCGCTTGGGGGAGAGCGCGACACAACGGGGGCGCTCGCTCTGGGAGGCGGTGCTCGAACACATCGACCGCAGCGGGAACGTGACCCGGCACGAGGTGCTAGAACGCTTCCTGTATGATGACGAGGCGCAGGTCCGGGCCGTGCTGCGGGATCTCTGCGACAGCCGCCTCATCGTGGCGACTGGCTCTGGGAACGACGTCAGCTATCGCCCGACTTCTCGCGAGGAGCTCACGGCGTTGCAGTCCACCCGAGGCAAGCAGGGAGCCGATGAGCTCTTGGTGGCCCTCGTCTACCGGGAGGGGCCTCTGTCCCTCGACGCGATCGCGGCCCTCGCTCAGCGGGACGTCGAGACGATCCGTGAGTCCCTCGAGCGGCTCACGCTCGCGGGTCGCGTCGAGCGCGTCGATGAGGGGGAAACGGAGCGCTATCACGCGCGCTCCCTCGTCATCCCCATCGGCGCGGAGATTGGCTGGGAGGCGGCCGTGTTCGACCACTACAAGGCCTTGGTGACGACGATCCTCGCGCGGCTCGGCAGCGGGCGGGTCACGCCGACCGAGCTGCGCGGCGGGAGCACCTACACGATGGAGGTCTGGGAGGGGCACCCCTACGCAGACGAGGTGCAAAACACCCTCGCGAGGATGCGGGCTCAGCTGAGCGACCTGCGTGAGCGCGTCGCCGAGTTCAACGCAGGGCTGGAGTCCCCCGAGGACCATCGTCGCGTCGTGGTCTACGTGGGGCAGAACGTCATCGAGGAGGGACAGGAACATGCGAGCTGAGCGTGGTCAGATCAGCGCGTCGTCCCGGGACTCGCGGTGGGTCGCGCAGGTGGTGCGGCCCGGTGCTCGGCGCCGTCGGTCCCGTTGGTTCTTCGCGGCGCTCGCCGTGCTCCTCGGCTCCGTGGGCTGCGGGCTACGCGCGGACGAGACCATCGGCGGGGAGACCCATTTCCTGCGCACGTGCGAGCTCCCGTCGGACACCTGCGGCCCCTTCGATTGCTTGAGCCGCGTGTGCACCTGGTCGTGTGACAGGGACGCGGACTGTGCGTCCTTGCCGGGGGCGCGCTGCGTGGAGGAGCGGGGAGACCTGCTGGACGGCGCAGAGGCGCCCATGCGCTGCGACGTACCCTGCGCCCAGGACAACGACTGTCAGGTGGTGTCCTCTGCCCACCGCTGTGAGGCGGGCGCGTGTCGGGCCGGCGTGTCGGCGTCCGTGACCCCGAGCAGCACGGCGAGCCCGGAGCTCGAGACAGAACTCGAGACGGGGCTCGACCCCGAGCCAGCCTCGGAACCGCCGGCGGCGTCGGGTGGCGGGGCGCCAGAGCTCTGCGGCGGAGGGCGCGTCTCGCTGGAGCGGCGCGTGGTCCTCGGCGATAGCTTCTTCGCCACGAGCGTCCCCTTCGCGGACGCGCTCGACGGACGAGAGCGCTACGACGACCGAGCGCGGCTCACCCTCAACGCCCTCGCGCTGGGCGGACGCGGCATCGAGGATCAGTACGTGGGCGCGCGGGAGGCGCGGCCCGTCGACTTGATCGTGATGACGGGCGGCGGCGCGGATGTGCTCCTCGGCTCTTGCCCGACGCCGGAGTTCCCGCCCGAGGACGGATCGCCTGCGGTGGACGCCAGCTGCCCCGTCATCGCGGAGGCCGTCGTCGCGGCCCGGGACCTGCTGATGCGCTTCGGTCAGGAGGGGGTGACGCGCGTGCTCTTCGTCTTCTACCCGGACCCCCTCGTGCCGGCGGTGCGGGAGCGCGTCGACGTGCTGCGGCCCCTCGTCGAGGAGGTGTGCGGCGCGAGCGATCTCTGCCACTTCATCGACCTGCGCCCGGTCTTCGAGGGACGCTACGACGTCTATATCCAGGAAGATGGCCTCAACCCCACCGAGGCGGGGAGCCGAGCCGTGGCCGAGGCCGTAGGTGAGGCACTGGACGAGCTGTGCGTCGTCCGGTGATGGTGTGCTCGAAGTGCCTCGACTCCGGGGCCTCCGCGCCGTCCGTGGCAACGGTGTGATCCTGGGTGCTCGCTTGTAGGCCGTTGTTGTGAGCTGCCCGGGGCGGCGTCGATTCAGGCCGCCTACTTGACGGAGTGTCAGCCTTTAGTTAGCGTCAGCTGTGCTGAAGTTCCGGGAACTTTCTGGGCTGCCCCTCGACCGAAGCGACTTGTTACATGGTGGATGACGCACGTGACCTGTTTCGGCGGGTGGTAGCCGAACCGTACAGGGTAAAGGTCGTCGAGCGGCTGCGCTTGCTGAGCCGGGAAGAACGTGAGCGAGCGTTCGCGGCGGCGTTCTACTCTCCTGCATACCTCGACTCACGGGACGTCTGCATCGACCTGGTCACCGACAGCGGCACCGGGGCGATGAGTGACGAACAGTGGGCGGGCATCATGCGAGGTGATGAGGCGTACGTTCGTTCGCGCAGCTATGCTCCCTTCGAGGAAGCGGTGCAGGAGCGTACCGGGTTCACGCACGTCATCCCGACGCATCAGGGGCGAGCCGCCGAGAAGATCCTGATGGAGCTGCTCGTCAAGCCGGGGGACGTCGTCCTGAGCAACACGCACTTCGACACCACCGGGGCCAACGTGCGCAACCGGGGTGCGACGGCGCTGGACCTCGTGACGGACGGCTTCTGGAAGTTCGAGGAGGAGCAGCCCTTCAAGGGCAACTTCGACTTGGAGAAGCTCGCGGTGGCCTTGGAGCGTCATCACGAACGCGTGCCGTTCGTGATCATCACGGTGCTCAACAATTTCGCCTGTTCGTCTCCGGTCTCCATGGAGAACGTCCGCGAGACGAAGAAGCTAGCGGACGCGTACGGGATCCCCGTCTTCTTCGACGCCTGCCGGTTCGCTGAGAACGCATACTTCATCAAGCAGCGGGAACCGGGGTACGAGTCGAAGACGATCGCGGAGATCGCCCGGGAGATGTTCTCCTACGGCGTCGGCTGCTGGATGAGCGCCAAGAAGGACGCGATCGTCAACATCGGCGGCTTCATCGCCGTCAATGACGAGGCGCTCGCGCGCCGCTGTCAGGAGCGTCTCGTCCTGTACGAGGGGTTTTATACGTACGGAGGGTTGGCGGGACGCGATCTCGAGGCGATCGCCGTGGGCCTGACCGAGGGGGTGGACGAGGAGTACCTCGAGCATCGCACGGGGCAGGTGGCTTACCTGGGCGAGCGCCTCCAGGCCGCTGGCGCTGTGGTCAGCTCACCGACGGGGGGCTCGGGGGTCTTCGTGGACGTCCAGGCGATGTACCCGCACTTGCCGCCGGAGAAGCTGCCCGGGATCGCGCTTTGTGCGGACTTTTATTTGGAGGGCGGGGTCCGGGTGGGGGCGCTCCCCTTTCCGACGCAGACGATCGATCCGGTGTCCGGCGAGATCGTGGAGCGCGTCTTCGAGTTCGCCCGGTTCGCGATCCCCCGGCGGGTTTACACCAAGGCGCAGCTCGAGTACGTAGGTGCGATCGCGGAGAGGGTGGTGCAGGGAGCGCGATCGAGCAAGGGGTACAGGGTGGTCGAGTATCCCGATGTTCTCGGGCACTTCTTTGCCAAATTCGCGCCAGTCGAATGACTGAATAGAGGTACCAGAGTGGCCAGCAATCACGCCTTTCGCAGAATCAAAGATATTGTCGTGTATCGGCAGACGAATCGTCCGCTCAGCGACCAAGAGTGGGGGGCGTTCTTGGGTGTATTGACGACAGGGGATGGAATCCAGAACCTGCGCGTGCTCGTGGTGACGGACGGAGCGGGGCCGAACTCGGACCAACGCCGTCGTCTCAAGGAGACGCTGGGGAACTCCAAACCCAAGGCGTCGATTGTCACCGACAGCGTCGCCACGCGGTTCGTCGTTTCGTCGATCGCCTTCATCACCCCGAACATCAGAGCGTTCACGAAGCACGAGATGAACGAGGCCTACGAGCACCTGGGCCTCGATCCGGTCACGAGGAAGCTCGCCGAACGAACACTCAGTGAGCTGAGCGAGTCGCTCGGTGTGGTCGGTCACTGGCCGGCGAAGGCGTGAGCCAACCCTAACGCCCGAGCGCGTCGGGCCCGAGCGCGTCTGCGCTGCCTCGGATGAGCAGCGCAGGGAGCCACGCCGACGCTCACGAGAGGCGGCGCGAGCCGGACCTCTCGGCGTGGCCTCTCAGCGGCTCGTCGAGCTCAAGGGGTTCCGAAGCAGACCCCGTACAGCGCGTCGAGGAAGGCCCACTCGGCGCGGCGGCGCTCCATGGCGCCGGACCAGAGAGGCTCGAAGGCCTCTTCGGGGACGCTGCTCGACAGCGCCGTGGTGGGATCGAAGCGCTCCGTGTTGCTCTGCCAGGGGAGCTCCGTGGTTCGGGGGCTCTCGTCCCGCGACACTTGGAGCCTCAAAAAGTCGGCGAGCTGGCGCCGGAACACCTCGCCTGCGAGGAGCGCTCCGGTGCCCACGTGAGGATCTGCCGCCGCCCCGAGCTCATCGAGGCGGGCCTCCAGTTGGCTGCCGGGGTCGAGCAGCGCCTGCCTCTGGGAGGAGCTGATGGGGGCGGGCCGCCAGGACTCGAGCTCCAGCATCAGCGCGCAGAAGCCGCGGAGCGGCGCGCGCTCGAACTGGCCATGACCGAGCTCCTCGCTGAGCACGGCGGCGATCGCGCTGCGTAGGGCGTTCGACTCGACGCGGGCGGCGAGCTGGGCCAACCGCCGCGGCCGGTGGTTCTCGCTGGTGAACAAGTTCGCCAGCAGGATCCAGGTGTTCTTGCGGCTGAACGGCTCGCGGGAGAGGCGACGGATGAATGGGTGCGTCGTGATGTCGCCGTCGTCCTCGTAGCGCCGTACGATCTCGTAGACGTTGCTCGGCTTGAGCACGGCACCCGTGCCGGCGACGGTGCCCGGCCGGAACGCCTCACAGGGGAGGTAGACGGTGAGGCGGGGGTTGTGTCCTTGCCTGCGGAAGGAGACGTAGGACTGGAAGCCGATGCCGTCTCGGAGCTCGCGGCTCGAGAGAGCAGCGAGGGTGCTCCGATAGGGGGCCTCGTCCAACCCGAAGGCGCGGTGGCAGCGGACGACGGACTCCGCGACCTCGCCGTCATCGCGCGCGTAGCCGTTGATGGGGAAGTGGGTGGTGACCGACAGGGGGCTGTCCCCGCGGCCTTCGACGAAGGCGTAGCAGGTGGATGGTGGCCGATTGTCGAACAGGGTGCGGCCGGGCGCCGCCGCTTCGAAGAACTTGCGCAGATCCCCGGGCTGGTGCTGCTCGCAGGCGCTGGCGATGTGTTCGAAGTCCTCGGGGTGGGAGTCGTGGTGGCGCGCGTAGATCTTCACCCGGGCTTCGGACGAGGGCGCCAGATCCAGGGAGAAGTAGTTGAAGACGTCCAGCTCGGGCCCGCGCGCGCCCATGTGGGGTCCGACGAGACCCCAGGCGCCCCCGAAGCCGAGGCGCACGAGCGCCTCCTCGAGCAGCGCTGCTGCCCAGCGATCGCCGCGGGCTTGAGGGCAGAGGTAGAGCTTGAAGTCGGGGGGCGCGCTCCCCTTGAAGATCGTGGCGATCCAGATCGAAAACGGACCCTTGGGATCCTGAGGGAGGAAGAGGTCTCGTACCCGCTCGAAGCGCTGGAGGTCGATGGGGTACTCGCGCTTCAAGGTCTCGAGGAGCGCGCACGTCGCGTCGGCGTTCGACGCGAGCGAAGGCTCGGCGCCCCAGGGCTCGCTGAGGATGCGTAGCTCGGGGGAGGAGCCGTAGGCTGCCGAAAACTCGAAGGGCGTACCGTCGTCGACGACCGCCGACTCCCAGGTAATCTGGGAGCCGACGAGGCGCTTCCCCCATCCAGTGGAGAGGTGCTCGAAGAGCCGAGCGATCTCGGCCTTTCGAGGGTGGAAACCCAATGCATCGCAGAGGGAATCGAGTCGTTCGGCCCCGAGCTGACCCAGGGTGCGGCGTTGGAGAGAGGCGACCGAGTTCATGGCGTGATCGAGGAGAGCGTCACTTAGAAGATGTCAGGCCCAGGCGTGAGGATCCGAGACGGATCGTGACGCGCCTTGAGCAGGAGAATTCTGGGCAAGCGTTCGCCGTAGTGGTGGATCCAATCGAGCTTGTTAAAGTCGAGGGTTCCGATGGGGTACCTTATACCGCCGAGCAGTCGCGCCTTCTGGAAGAGTCGGCGATTCCGAGCGCGCATCCGGCGGTCGAAGTCCGCGTCGAAGCCCGGCGCGGCTGCAGAGGTGAGGATGTCGAACAAGAAGAACCAATCGCTCTTGCCAATCGGCTTGCGGAGCATCGGCAGTTTAGCCTTGGAACGGCGTTGCGCGAAGAGGAGTAAGAAGCCGGTCTCGCCGACGTCCTCGGGGGTGAGTGAAGAGGTGACAGCGCGCACATAGGGCTCGACGGTCTCGTTGGGCAGGAACACGTCGAACCAGGGATGCATGACATTGTCCCACATGCCGATGGAGCGCAGGAAATCGACGCCCTGATTGACCCGCAGGGTGTAGGCCAAATAGGGGACGTCCTGGGCCACCGCCGCGCTCGGGGGCACCGTCAGCTCGCGCAGGAGGTGGGCGTCGTCGGGCGGGTTCCCGGCGTTGAAGTACGCGCCGAGGTTCAGCTGGTAGATCCAGCCGCCCGTCGTCTGGGTGCCGTCTGGCAGCCCGTAGTTGTAGGCGTCTTCGACCTCCCCGCGGTTCAGGATCTTGCGGAAGTCCTTGAAGAAGGGCGTGCTGCTCGCGTAATCGATCGTGTAGACGCGCACGAACTCCGGCGCGGGCACCAGCTTGATCGTGGCCTTGGTGATGATCCCGTACTGCCCGAGCCCGCCGAGGACCCCTTCGAACAAATCCCGGTTCCTGGTGGGTGAGCAGGTGATGAGCTCGCCGTGCCCGTTCACCACCTCGAGCTCCCAGACGTTGTCGATCTGGGCACCCGAGTTGTACGTTACGGAGATCCCGCCGACGGAGAGGGTGCCGCCCACGGACAGCCCGATGTATCCCGTCAGCACTGGTGGAGTGAGGCCGAAGCCCACGGTCTGCGTGACCACGTCCGTCCACTTGATCCCGGCGTCGACCACCGCGCGATCGGCGTTGATGGAGTGGATGGTGGACAGGCTGGACATCTCGATGACGAGGCCGCCCTTCACCAACGCCTGACCGAAGGTGGTGTGTCCTTGTCCGCGGGCCGCGACCTCGATCCGGTGCTTGCGGCAGAACTTCACCATCTTCTGGATGTCCTGCACGGAGCCCGGCCGCAGGACGGCGAGCGGCGTCCGGGAGATCGCGTAGCCGGCGTCCACCGCGGCGGCGCTGAGGCTCGCCGGATCGGTGACGAGCTCGCCGTCGAGGGGAGGGATTTGGTCGACCGGGGAGCGAGGTTTGTGGCTGACCCACGCGCGGGCTTCGGAGCTGAACCCGATGACCGTGGCGGCGGCTACTGCGCCTCGGAGTGCTTCGCGACGTGTGAGCATGACGTCCCCTTTCTGGTGCGATGAGTTCCTAGAAGGCCAACCATCTTATGGTGTACCACTACTCATTTGCCCGACACAAGCATTTGTTACGCGTTTGTGAGAGAAGCGGCGGTCGTGTAGGTGCGCGCGGGGGCGATTCTGCTCTGAGTGCTTTCCAGCGAGCGTGCTGTTCTGATGGCGGTGTTCCGAGTCGGTGTTCCGAGTCGGTGTTCCGAGTCGGTGTTCTGAGTCGGTGTTCCGAGTCGGTGTTCTGTGCGGGCTGGAGGGCTAGGAGCGCTGTCGGTGGAGCGCTGTCGGTGAAGCGCTGTTGTTGGTGCGCTGGCGGTGGTTCGTCGGCCGATCCCCGGGTCGTGGATGGTCACCGATGCGGTCAGGGTGCTGGTGGCCGTCGTGGTTGGCGGTTGTGGTTGGCGATGGTCGACCGGCTACTCCGTCGGTGAGCATCGCGAAGCCGTGTGACGGTCGGATGTCGCCCAGGTAAGCTCGAGTGGTCAGGAAGGGCCCCCGACCGGGCGGGGCTCGCAGGGGTGCAGCTTGCGCGGGCCCAGGGCAGGCGGCTTGCGCGGGCCGGAGGGGGTTGCTACGTAGCCCGCCCTCTCGTCCCAGCGTCTGCAGGAGGCGAGCGGCCGCGGCTGTCCCGCCGCGGATGGATTCCCCGAGGTGCCGGATGGAGCGACGGTGGTCACGGTAGGCCCCCCAGCTCCTGGGACGATGGCGCCGCTGGAGTCGTCATGACGAACAACAAGACCCCGCTCGGCATCGTGAAGGAGCGGTTCGAAAGCAAGGAAAAGCTCGTCGCCGCCATCGAGCAGCTGACCACCAGCGAGCTGTGGCTCGATCGCGTCAACGCCGACCGCGGGCTCGCCCGCGTGTCCAACGCCAAGCTCCTGCGCCTGCACGCGTCCCTCGAGGACGCGAAGAACCGCTTCGGTAGCCGCGACAAGCTGATCGCCTCCGTGCTCGAGGCGGAGAAGCGCACCAAGGACGCAGG
>JAEWOQ010000162.1 GCA_023460875.1 Pseudomonadota bacterium | reverse complement strand
GCTCGGGAGGAAACGGGTCCTCGGCCACCAGGCTCGGTGCAGACGGAGCGGGCGCGGGGGTCTGAGAAGGCGTGGGGGCGGGCGTGGCCTGGCTGGCCGGCGGGGGGAGCGTGTGCTCCTGGGCGCTCGCCGCCGTCGAGAGCAGCAGTCCTGCGCTGAGCGCTAACGCCGACCCGGTGACGCCCAAGGAACGGAAGGCAGCCATGGCGGGATCCGTACTGACGGCGCGCTCGGGAGGAAAGGGGGGCCTGGATCCTCCGCCGCTGCCTGCGGCTCGTCGGGGGATCAGTCCTGGGCGCCGCGCCGGGGTTTTTCCTCGCCAGCGCCGCTGGGCGGCGGCCGACTGGGGCGAGGGAGCGATCCGACGGGCTCCCGGCTCAGCCAGTCGCGCAGCATCGCCTCTGCGGCCTCGCTGTCACGATCCAGGGCGCGCGCGAGGAGCGGCACGGCCTCTGCCCAGCGGTCGGCCCGGGCCAGGGCGTGGGCGTAGGAGCCGCTGATCTCGGGCTCATGGGGCAAGCTGCGGTGGGCCGCGGCGAGGTACTTGAGGGCGTCGCGGGGGCGATCGAGAGCGATGTCGAGCAGATGCCCCAGGTTGTGGGCGTACCAGGGAGAGCACGGGGCGAGGTAGAGCGCCTCCCGGTAAGCCTTCTCCGCCGAGTGGAAGTTGCCGAGCAGCGTGTGGGCCAGGCCCAGCGCCGCCCAGGCACGATCGTCCTCCGGGAGCACCGCGAGGACGTCCTTGGCCAGCCGCGCCGCCCGCCAGGGCGCCCGCTGGACGATGAGCTCGGCCAGCTGCCGCTTGGCAAAGACGGCGTGGGGGGAGTGACCGGGCGCGTGCCGAAGCAGCTTCTCGAGCATCGGCACGAGCTCCCGCGGCGGCAATCCGTGGGCGAGGGCCCACTCGATGTCGCTGTAGAGGCGGTCGACGTTTGGCGCGCGTTGGCTCACTTGAACTGATCCGTAGCGTTCACGATGGCCTCCGGCAAACGAAAAGGCGCCGCGAGCGGGCCCCACGCCCCCTGGGAGCTCGGCGAAAAAGGAGAGCACGTCGCGGCGACATGCCTCGCCCCGAGCACTCCGGGTGCGTCCCAGTGGAACCTTGGGGGGCGGGCGGACCTCGGGGGAGCGGCCGGGAGGCAGCGCTTTGGCACCGCCTACTCGGTGCCCCGAGGTCTTGGGCTTTCAGGCCTCAGTGCTTCCAGGCGTCCTGCCCGTGGAGGGGAGCCTGCTCCTCCTCGGACGCGCTGGGGTTCTCGGAGCTGTTGGGGCGGTCGGGGCGGCCGGAGCCGCCTGGTCCTTCCTGCGCTGTCTGGGAGAGCTCCTCGGCTGGCTCCCTTTCGGCGGGGCTCCTCTCGGCACGCTCGTCCTCCGACGCAGGGTCCCCCGAGCCGGAGTGTTCGGGTGCTCGGGGGCGCGCCCGCTCGGCCTGGACCGTCTTGCCCCGGATGAGCGCCCCATCCAGGGCCAGCAGCGCCCGCTTCTCGAGATCGGCGGGGATGCCGACGAAGGTGTGTCGCTCTCGCACCTTGACGAAGACCACGTCCTCTTCGTCGAAGCCCTGCTCCTCGAGCACCTCGTTCACGTCCTCCCGGCGCAGGCCGTGCTTGCGGCCCAAGTTCACGAAGAGGCGCACGACATCGTCCTCCGCGTCGGGCGAGGTGTCCCCCCGGGGCCGCTCCTCGCCGCGCGGTGGTGTGCCGTTGCCACGCTCACGCCGGCGCTCTCCGTTCGAGGCTCCTTCGAGGTCCCCTTCCGAACCGGCTCCTCGAGGCTCTCCCTCGGCCTCCGGGGCACGACCCGTGCGGGGCTCGGAGGCCCGCTCTTCTGCCAGAAAGGCGTCCTCCCGGCGGTCGTCCTCCTCGTCGCGCGGCTTCCTGCGCTTCTCCTTGCCCTTCTTCTTGCGCTTGTCCCGGTCCTCGTGGTGCCCGTCGCGCTCTGCGCGGGGCGTGCCCTCGCCGTGAGCCTTGGCCTCGTCCCGCCGCCGCTCCTTGCGCTCCTTGCGCTCCTTCGGGGTCGAGCCGTCGTCCTCGGGGAGGGGGGTGGGGATGCGGCTGCGTCGGAGCGCGGCGGCGCTCTCCTGAGCCTCCGGGCGCGCCCCCAAGTGGGCCCGCAGCAGGCCCGCCACCACGACCTCCGCGGCTTCGTGGGTGAGCAGGCGCCGCGCCAAACTCAGGTCGTCGGGGTGGGGGCGCTGAGAGCCGAAGGCCTCGGCGAACATGCTCACCAGATCCGCCTCTTGGCGCGTGCGCTGCTCTCGCTGGGTGGGCAGCTCACGCTCGATCGGGAAGATCTTGTAGGTGAGCTTGAGCATGTACAGGTTGCCCACGTCCTGGGGCGTGATCAGCGAGATCGCCGTCCCCGTGCGGCCCGCGCGCCCCGTGCGCCCCGTGCGGTGCACGTAGTTCTCCGTCGACTCGGGGAAGTCCGCGTTGATGACGTGAGTCAGGTGGGAGATGTCGATGCCCCGCGCGGCGACGTCCGTGGCGACGAGGAAGCGCAGCTTCCCCTCACGGGTGGCCGCCATCACCTTCTCGCGATCGCTCTGGGCGAGATCCGCGTTCAGCCAGTCGGCGGCGTAGCCCTGGTGTTGGAGGGCGGCGGCGATCCGCTTCGTCTGCTCGCGCGTGTTGCAGAAGATGATGGCGCTCTCGGGGTTCTCGATCTCGATGATCTGGACCAGCTCCGCGCCCTTGTCGCGCCGGCTCAGGTAGACGAAGTGCTGGATCTCGAGGGCGCCGATGTGATCGCCGCTCAAGGTGATGAACTGCGGATCCTTGAGCCGCGTCTCGGCCATGCGGCGCACGTCGGGCGGCACCGTGGCGCTGAACAGCAGCGTCTGGTGCGCTTGCTTCAGGTAGGAGAGGATTTCGTTGATCTGCGGCAAGAACCCCATCGAGAGCATCTCGTCGCTCTCGTCGAGCACCACGGTCTTGATCGTCTTGGGATCGAGCGTGCCTCGCGACAGGTGATCGAGGACGCGGCCAGGTGTCCCGATCACGAACTGCGCGCCATCGCGGATGTCGTCGATCTGCCGCTGCATCGGCGCCCCGCCGTACACGGGCGCGAAGCGCAGACCTCGGTACTTGCCGAGAGCGGACAGCTCACGGTTGATCTGCAGGGCGAGCTCGCGGGTGGGGCTCAGCACCAGGGCTTGCACCGCCTGTCGCTGTGGCTTCACCAGGCGATCGACCAAGGGCAGCCCGAAGGCGGCGGTCTTGCCGGTGCCGGTGCGCGCTTGCACCACGAGGTCGGCGCCCTCCGCGGCGGCCTCGAAGACGGCTCTCTGCACCGGGGTGGGGTGCACGTAGCCGAGCTCGTCGACGGCCTTGCGCACGTCCTCGCCGAGGGGCAGGACGTCGAAGGTGGCGAGGGGCTCGGAGGATTCGGCGGGTGGGGCGGAGGAGGTGGGGCTCACTGCGAAGATCGTTTCGGCTATGGGTGATCGAAGTGCGGAGCGGAGCTCAGGGGTCTTCCGCTGCGCCAAAAAAGGAGGAGGGGGCGGACTCGGCGCTCTGACCGAGCTCGCGTTGGAGCGCGAGCGCCCGCTGTCGCAACGGCGACAGGCCGAGGGCTTCATAGCGCACCGCCCGCTCCTCGGCATAGCGCAGGAGCTCCACCGTGCGCAGAGCGCGGCGCGCGTCGTCGTCGCCCTCACAGGCCAGGCGCACATCCGGCAGCGTCTGCCATTCGGGCTCCAGCGCTCGGCGGAACACGCCGAGGGCCGCGCGCTCGCCCTGGGGGCTCTCTGCTGCGGCTTGATCGCGGGCTCGCTGAACGGCCGCCACCAGGCCCAGGACGCCGTCACGGCACGAAGCTCCGGGGACGCCCTGGGTGGGGAACCACACGGCCAAGACGATTTGCACGGTGCAGGTCGCTGACAACGCGACCGCGAGCAACCCGACGACGACCAGCCCGGCTCGACGCGCCGCGCTCAGGCGGGGGCGTCCAGCGGGGGCAGGTTCTGGTCCAGCTTCCTGCGGCATCGGACCGATGCCTTAGTGCTCGCTGGCGCCCGGCGTCAAATGCCCTCGCGAGAGGGTCGCATCCTTGCTAACAGGGCCCCGCCCGGCGGCGCGGGCCTGGGCCAGCCGCGAAACTTCGTGAAACGGCGAGGCTGGGCTTGACCCAGGAGCCGATCAGCTCGATTGTTTCAGGACAATTTGAAACTACCGAAACCTGGCGCACCCATGTCGCTCCCCCTCGATGCTGCCCTGACCCACCTCTCCATCGGAGCCCAGGCTCGCCAGGCGGACGCCAAGCTTCAAGATCGGCTCCTCCAAGTTCAGCAGTTCGTGGGGCGGGATCTCGCGGAGGTGGAGCTGCTCTTGGCGGAGGCCGTGGCGGGCGCCCCTGAACCCGCGGCGTCTGCGGCCCGGCACCTGGTCGGCCACGGGGGTAAGCGGGTGCGACCGGTGGCGCTGCTCCTCGCCGCCCAGTGCTTCGGCGAGGTCACGCCGGCCGTGCGCGAGCTCGGCACCGTGGTGGAGCTCGTCCATTCGGCGACGCTGCTCCACGACGACGTGGTCGACGAGGGCATGGAGCGGCGCGGCGTCGCGACGGCGCGTATGCGCTGGGGCAACGGCGTCAGCGTCTTGGCGGGAGATCTCCTGCTCGTCGAGGCCCTGCAGCGGACCGAGATCCACGCTCCGGAGCTGCTCGGCGCCCTCATTGGGACTCTCCGGCGCCTGGTGAACGGGGAGATCGTGCAGCTGCGGGGGCGCACGGAGCTCGACGTGACCGAGGAGACCTACGAGCGGGTGCTCCGGGACAAGACGGCGTCCCTCTTCGCGTTCGCCACGCGCATGGGCGCGCGGCTCGGTGGGGCGGGCGCCGCAGGCCAGGCGGCGCTCGCGGAGTTTGGTGAGGCGCTCGGGATCGCCTTTCAGTTGGTGGACGACGTCCTCGACTACCAAGGGGAGGCGACGGGCAAGACCCTGTTCGCCGATCTGGGCGAGGGAAAGCTCACCTTGCCGCTCGTGCTCGCGGTGGCCGCCGTCCCGGGGCTCGACGACGACGTGCGACGTGTCCACGGCGGGGATCGCAGCCTCGTCGCCTCCATCAGCCGCAGCGTCGTCGAGAGCGGCGCCTGCGATGAGGTCCGTCGGCGAGCCCGTCAGTTCACCTCCAGGGCGATCGACGCCCTGCGCCCCATCGAGGAGTCCCCCGCGCGGAAGCTCCTCGAGGTCGTCGCGCATCAGCTCGCCGCGCGGCTCTCCTGACGGCGCGGCTCTCCTGACGGCGCGGCTCTCCTGACGGCGCGGCTCTCCTGACGGCGCGGCTCTCCTGACGGCGCGGCTCTCCTGACG
>JAEWOQ010000161.1 GCA_023460875.1 Pseudomonadota bacterium | reverse complement strand
CGACTGTCCCTTCCTGGACGCCTACGACACGCCCTGTAAGCACCTGGGGGCCGTGATCCAGGAAGCGGACGCGCTCGGGGCGTTGGGCGCTCTGTTCGCGATGGGCTCACGGCACGTCCGAAGCGTCCAGCTCGGCAGGCACCCGAAGCCCATCCGGGACGAGGAGCCCGCGGCGTCCACGGTGACCACGCGCGCGAGCTCCCCTCGAGACGATATCGCGGGACGAGCACGCGAGGCTTCGCCCGCGAGTCTCCGGACTGGAGAACCCGAGGCCAATGGGCACGCGAACGAGGTGAGCGCGGGTCCCCCGCTGACGTTCGAGCACGGGAGCGCCGCTTGGCGTCTGCGCTTGGTGGGGGAGGCGGAGGGCGGGGATCTGCACGTACGCGGCGTGCTCGTCCGCTCCCGCGGTGGAAAGGAAGACGTGCGGCCGCTCGCGGAGGCGGTGTTCGCCCTCCACTCCGGGATCGTGGCCTGGCCCGACGGGCTGGGGAAGCTGGAGGTGGACGACGAGCTGACGTGGCAGTGGCTCCAGAGCCTGTGCGTCGAGAGCCCGGTGGTGATCCCCGCGGAGGACGTGGAGAGCTTCCTCGACGAACACCTCGTCCCTCGTGACGATCTGGAGCTGCGCCTCCCCGCGGCGCTGGAGCTCGCGCAAGAGACCGTAGCGCCGCGCCCCGCGCTCCTCCTGCGCGTCGGCCCCGGTGAGGAAATCACCGGTCGCGTGGAGCTGGAGTACGGCGATCGACAGGTGTCCCTGCCGCACCGCGCGCCCGTCGTCGTCGACCTGGCGGCGCGGCGCGTCTACCCCCATGACCCCACCGTCGAAGTGGAGATCGCGGAGAAGCTCCTCGCCGCGCGCTTCTGGGGGCTGGTCTCGAAGAACCCCACGGGGACGTTCGAGGGGTACCGATCGTTCACGGGCGATGTCCGTATTGCCTCCCAGCACCTCCCGAAGGCCGCCGCGGAGCTCCTTGCCGCGGGGTGGCGGGTGCTGGCGAACGGAAAACCATTCCGTCCAGCGACCGCCTTCGCCGCGCGGGTGAGGAGCGGGCAGAACTGGTTCGAGGTGGAAGGGAGCCTCGAGTTCGACGGCGAACGCCTGGGCTTGCCCGAGCTCCTGCGCGCCGCGCGTCGGGGCCAGCGCTTGGTCGAGCTGGGCGATGGGAGCCTGGGGCTCCTGCCGGAGGCGTGGCTCACGCGCCTGGGCATGCTGGGAGCGGACGAGGTCGAAGCCGGGAAGGTGCGCGTGCCCCGGTCACAGCTGCTCTTCCTGGACGAGCTGGCCAGCGCCGAAGCCGGGGTCTCGGTGGACGCGGCCTTTCGGCGCCTGCGGGGGGAGCTCCGAGGGTTCAGGGAGCTGTCCCCCGCGGACCCCCCATCGGCGTTCCAGGGGGAGCTGCGGGATTACCAGCGACAGGGCCTCGCCTGGATGCAGCTGCTCGGCCGCCTGGGCTTCGGGGGGTGCCTGGCGGACGACATGGGGCTCGGCAAGACCGTGCAGGTGCTAGCGCTGCTGCTCGGCAGAAAACGGCGACGAAGGTCGCCGCCGTCCCTGGTGGTGGCGCCGAGCTCGGTCGTCTTCAACTGGGCCGAGGAGGCCCGCCGCTTCGCGCCGTCTCTCCGCGTCGCGGTTCACTCGGGTCCCGCGCGCCAGCCGTTGGAGGAGACGCTCCAAGGCGCCGACGTGATCGTGACGAGCTACGCGCTGCTCCGCAGGGAGGCGCAGGCCTTCACGGCGGCGGAGTTCGACTACGTGATCCTCGACGAGGCGCAAGCCATCAAGAACTACGAGACGGAGACGGCGAAGGTGGCACGCGCGCTCCGGGCGAGCGCGCGGCTCACGATGACCGGGACCCCCATCGAGAATCACTTGGGCGAGATCGCCTCTCAGCTCGAGTTCCTGAACCCGGGCATCCTCGGCAGCTCGCCGCGGCTGGCGAAGGCGCTGTTGTCGGGGCGCGCGGACGCAGAGAGCCTGCAGGTCGTGCAGCCCGCGGTGAAGCCCTTCTTGCTGCGGCGCACGAAGCGCGAGGTGGCGCGAGAGCTGCCGGAGCGCGTCGAGCAGGACGTCTTCGTCGAGCTGGGAAAGCGCGAGCGGCGCCGCTACGACGAGCTGCTCCAGCACTACCGCAAGCGCATCGAGGATCAGGTCGCGAAGGTGGGGCTGACCCGCTCCACGCCCCAGGTGCTCGAGGCGCTGCTGCGCCTGCGTCAGGCCGCGTGCCACCCTGGGCTGATCGATCCGGCGCGGCGTGGCGAGCCGAGCGCGAAGCTCGAGCGCGTCATCGAGGAGATCGAGCGAATCGGCGAGCTGGGGGAGCGCTGCCTGGTCTTCTCCCAGTTCACGAGCCTCCTCGCGATCCTCCGCGACCGCCTCGACGCGCGCGGGGTGCACTACGAGTATCTTGACGGCAGCACGCGCCACCGCCAAGCGGTCGTGGAGCGCTTCCAGAGCCCCGAGGGCGCGCCGGTGTTCCTCATCTCCCTGCTGGCGGGCGGCGTGGGCCTCAACCTGACGGCGGCCGAGCACGTGCTGCTGCTCGATCCCTGGTGGAACCCCGCCGTCGAAGCCCAGGCGATCGACCGCAGCCACCGCATCGGTCAGACGCGCACGGTCTTCGCCTACAAGCTCATCGCCCGCGGCACCGTCGAGGAGAAGGTGATCGCCCTCCAGAAGGAGAAGCGGGCGCTCGCCGAAGCCATCCTCGGCGACGGCGCCGGCCTCGGCGGCAAGCTGACGCGAGAGGACCTGGAAGTCCTCCTCAGGTGATCGTACGAAGACCCGTTCCCAACACGGGAGATGGTGACCTACACTCGCGCCGTTATGCTGGGAAGCGAGTGGCTCTTCGAGACGCCCTTCGGCGAGGAGGTGCGGCTCCGCTTGGGCAGCGGCGAAGAGGAGCCGCCGACGGGGCGGGCCCTGTGGGAGCTGGAGGGGCTCGTTCACAACCTGCTGTCAAACTTGCATGAGCCGTGGCATCGGAACGGGCTCAATCACCTGTTCGAGGCGCTCACGGGGCGTCCGCCCCAGGGATTGCTGCCCGGAGATTATCCGGGTGAGACCATCTACAGCCCCTTCGAGCCGAGCGGCGATCTCTATCGTCGTGAGCTGACGCACACGCTTCGTGCGGCGGTGGCGTCGGGGCAGCTGAAGGTGGAGCTCATCGAGCGCCCACGGGTGAGCGTGCGGCAGGACTTGCCGGCGCCGTTGGG
>JAEWOQ010000160.1 GCA_023460875.1 Pseudomonadota bacterium | reverse complement strand
CGCTCACCCGTGGGCGCTCGATGAGCTCCACCTTCAGCTGCCCCGACGCCACCGCCGCCCGCAGCGTGTGCGTCAGCTCACGACGATAGAGATCGCCGCTCGGCTCGAAGGGGCTGTAGATGGTCTCACCCGGATAGTCTCCGGGCAGCAACCCCTGGGGCGGGCGCCCCGTGAGCGCCTCGAACAGGTGATTGAGCCCCCTGCGATGCCACGGCTCATGCAAGTTCGACAGCAGGTTGTGAACGAGCCCCTCGAGCTCCCACAGGGCGCGCCCCGTCGGCGGCTCCTCTTCGCCGCTGCCCAAGCGGAGGCGCACCTCCTCACCAAAGGGCGTCTCGAAGAGCCACTCGCTACCCAGCATGCGAACAGTCAGCATAGGATCAAGCTGGGCACGATGACAGGGCACTTCGACCGCTCGACCAGTTGTCGTCGGCCCCCCCCACTGGCATCCTCGGCTACGATGTCCGCTCGATCTTCGAAGCTGCTTTGCGTGTTTCTGGCGTTGGGAGCTGCTGCGGCGTGTTCGAAGAAGCTGCGCGACTATGGAGATCCCGAGGACGGCGGCCAGGGAGGCGCTGGCGGCACACTCGAGGGCGGCGCGGGAGCCCCGTCGAGCGGCGGCCGGGCAAACTCCAACGCGGGTTCCCATGCTGGCGGCGACTCCGGCGACAGCGCCCCCTGCCCATCGATGGGTTGTGAGTGCGACCCCAGCAAGACCCGGTGCAGCGGGGCCCAACCCGAGGTATGCGAAGGCGGACGCTGGGCCCCTTCCGGCGCTGCGTGCCTCGCTGCCCACCTCTGCGAGGAGGGGACCTGCACCGAGTTCCCGAGCTGCAGCGGGCTCGCACCGAGGTGCGGCGCGGCCGCGAACGAGAGCTGCTGCGAGTCGCTCGCCGTCCCTGGCGGTTCTTATCTACGGAGCCCGTTCCTCGAGCAGCCTGATCCCGCGAGCGTGAGCAACTTTCGTCTCGACAAATTCGAGGTCACCGTAGGCCGATTTCGTCGCTTCGTCACCGCGGTCGTCGGGGGGTGGCGACCTGAGGAGGGTGCTGGGAAGCACACTCATCTCCACATGGGCAAGGGGCTCGTCAATTCGGAGGCTCCGGACTCGTTCGAACCTGGCTGGTTGCAAGATTGGAGCGACCACCTGCCTGCTTCCGCTGATGTCTGGGACGCCACACTCTCCTGCGACGAAACCTATGCCACCTGGACTCCCATCACAGGCGCCAACGAGAACCGTCCTTTGAACTGCGCCAACTGGTACCAGCTGTATGCCTTCTGCATCTGGGATGGCGGCTTTCTGCCAAGTGAGGCCGAGTGGATGTACGCTGCCACCGGCGGCGACCAGCAGCGCAGTGTACCTTGGGGTGGCACCCGCGACGCCGACCACGCCGTGTACGACTGCTCCTACAACGGGAGCGGAACCTGTTCAGGTGTGGTGAACATCGCCCCTGTCGGCGCGCGCCCCTTGGGAAACGGCCGATGGGGCCAAGCCGATCTCGTCGGGAGCATGCGAGAGTTTTCTCTCGATTGCGGTGGCCCGTATCCAGTTCCCTGCATCGATTGCGTTGTGATCGACTTTTCAGTCGCGGGCAGACCGGCTAGGGGTGGCTCCTTCGAGGCGATCACCGGTCAGGGACACGCAACGACCTATACCGCAGGGGGGCGTGCTTTTGCCGATCCGTCAGAACGGTATCCGGGAGTTGGTGCTCGCTGCGCTCGGACACCCTGACTGATTACTGTCCGGTTCGACAGTAGTTCGGCCGACTGTAGTTCGGCCAAACGCAGTCCACCACGTCGAGAAATCGACAAAGGCGGCGCTCCTCTGGGCGCCGCCTTCGTCACGATGCTTCCCAACTAGAGCCGGTCAGCGCACGACCACGGGCTCGAAGCAGGTGATGTCCGTCTCGATGCGGAAGTTCGACTGATCGGTTTGCCTCTCGGCGTGGAAGATGTCCATCTGGTAGGTTTGACCAGCGACGATGTCGAGGGTGTCCGCTTGGAGGTCGAAATCGATGGTGCCTTCCAAGGCCTGGTGGAGACCGCCGACGTCGAGGGCGAGCCTGCCGTTGACGAAGATCCAGAGGTCGTCGTCGCCGCGGAACGTGAACTTCTGTCCCGGCTGGTAGGTGAACTTCACGCGGATTTCCGTGGTGAAGTGATAGTTATGCGCGTGACCGGGCGTAATCTTGAATCCTTCGTCGTCGATCGGGAAGAACGCGTCGGTGTCGTAGACGTAGATGCCTGACCCCGGCGGCGTCTCGGTGAGCTCGAGGGATCCCTGGATCGTCATATTCACGTTGGGCACGTCGGTGAACCACTGACCGAAGGTCGTCGGGCTCCCGATTTCCGATACGGGGGGCGCGAACTTCCAGGGAACACAGGTGCCCACGTTGCAGACCCCCGTCGGATTCGGGTTCTCCTGGGTCCAGCAGCCGGGTCCAGAAACGACGCGTTGCCGATACCCCACTCCGCTGGGGAGCACCATGCCTGGATTCTCCGTGTCCGGTGTCCCCGTGAAGAGCACAGGCCTCCCATCGGGCCCGAGCTGTGCGTTGACCAAGCCGCACCCCACGTCGTTCCACCCCCGGTAGATCTCCATCATCCCCTGATCGTTCTGGTACGTCTTCGTCGCAGACAGCTCGAAGTCGGCGTGCCCTCCCGGCTCACCGCTGCCCTTGAAATCCCTGAACGTCACCGGGAGAACGGCACCGCAGTCGTCCCCACCGCCGCCACCGCCGGGATCGAGGACCCCGCCGTCATTGGCGCCCGTTCCCCCACCAGGCAGCAGGCCGCCCCCGCCGCTCCCATCGCCGTTCCCGTCGGTGTTGCCGCTGCTGTTGTTGCCCAACCTGCTGCGGCTCCCTTCGTCTTCGCCCGAGCATCCAACGGAGCCGAACAGGAAGAGAACGGTCGGAGCGAGGTAGATGAAGCGTGTCACGGGAAGGTCTCCTTGAAGGGTCTAAGCTGATGCGCTTGGGTCAGTGGGAGTCTCGCACACCCGGCGAACCGCTTCCACTGGAATCGCTGACGCGCCAAGGCGACCACCTGTGGGTCGTCAGCCCAGGGATTCGGGCCTCGTACGCGAAGTCGACGCGCGGCCGCGCCCTGCCGCGCCCTGCCACGCCCTGCTCGATCGCTGGCGTCGTAAGGCTGTGGGGAGGGCGATCAGGCCACCACCCGCGACGAGCACGAGCTGGACCGTGTACATCCAGAAGACCACCGCGGCGCCGGGGCCGACGACCGTCTCTGGTGCGAAGTACATGGCAAGTCCCGCATAAACGGAAAGTTGAAACGTGCCAAAAAAACCAGGGGCGCCGGGCAGCAGCGTGCCGAGGGCGAGCACGCCGATGACCGCGCTCGCCTGAGCGAGGTTCGCACCGTCGAGCCCGCACCCCAGCATGAGGATCCAGAGCGACAGGACGTTCAGCGCCCAGAAGGCGAGCGTCGCGGCCAAAAATGGAGACGCGTAGCGCCAGCGGGGCAGGAAGCGCAGCCCCTCGGCGATGTGCTCCACCCGATCGGCGACCCAGATCCCCAGCTTGCGAGACACCAGCCCCAGTGAGCGCTCCGTGAGCCGCCGCGCGGCGCCGCGCCACCCATAAAAGAGCGCGATGGCGACGAAGGCCGCGCCGAAGACGGCCAACATCCCGTAAGCCAGCCGCGGCACCAAGGCCACGGGCAGCGGGAGCGCGCCGATGTGATCGGGCAACGGTGTTCGCGGGCGCGCGAGGACGAGCGCGGTCAGCAACAGCGCGCTGCTCACGAAGCCGTCGATCACCCGCTCCGCGCCCACCATGCCGAACCCCTGCCACAGCGAGAGCTTTCCCTCTCGCCGTGCCAGCGCGGGGCGCACCGCCTCACCCATGCGAAAGGGCAAGAGCAGGAGCGCACCGAAGAACACCCAGTTGAGCGCGATCACCTCACCGAGGCGCATGCGGTGGATGGGCGCCACCAACCAATGAAACCGCACGGCCCGCACCAGCAACAAGAGCGCGTAGAGCGCCGTGTAAGCCGGCACCGCCCACCAGCGCACCGCGCCACGCACCTCCGCCGCGGGGACGACGGGCAGCGCGCCGGCCTCGAGCAACCAGACGAAGCACGCCCCCAGCGCGATGGAGACGACCAGCGCCGGCCAGCGTCGGCGCAGCACCGAGCGCGGCCCGGGGACGACCTCCGGCGTCGAGCCCGGATCCCTCATCGACCCCTCACATCGACGCGACGCCCGCGCCCGAGGGCACGCACCGCCAACCAGACGACCACGTCCGAGAGGATCGACGCGGCCCGCGCCAGCACCCCGAGCGCCACCGCGGTGGGCGCCCCGAGGAGCGGCGCCACCCCGACGCCGAGGAGCGCTTCACGCACGCCAGCGCCCGCGGGAGCGAACAGCGCCAAGAAGCCCACGACGATCGCCAGACACAGCACGCCGCCCGCGGTGAGCGCCACCGGCACCGAGGCCCCCAACGCCAAGGCCAGCGC
>JAEWOQ010000159.1 GCA_023460875.1 Pseudomonadota bacterium | reverse complement strand
CCCCCAAGCCGATGCTGCCGACGAAGCTGTAGGCGTCGAGGACGCGGCGCCCCGCGGCGAGCTGCTCGATCCGCTCACGGAGTGGGCGCTGGTCGAAGTAGTAGCCCGTCTTCTGGGCGAGCCCGATCGGGATCTCGAAGCGGAGCCCGCGCTCGGTGAAGGACAGGCACTCGAGGGGCGCTCCGGCGATCACGCCGGACGCAGGTTCGAAGCGCTCCGCCTTGCCCGCGGCCGCCGACGTGCGATCCAGGATCGATTCGGGGGTGAAGACGCGCTCGAGGGCGTCCAGGATGATGCGGCGGCGCTCGAACATGCCCGCGGTGCCGAACTGCACGACGACGGCCGCGCCGTAGACGTCGACGATGAGCCCGGGGAGCCCATCTCCCTCGCCGTGGACGGCGCGGAACCCCGTCGTCTCTGGCCCCGGCAACCCGAAGCGCGCCCGTCGACGGAGCGCCGCGCGCAGGCGCTCCTCCACGAGGGTCGCGTCGAAGCGGCGGTCGGCGTCGCGGGTGAACAGCCGCACGGCGATGGCGGAGTGAGCCGAGTACAGACCCCGCCCGAGCACGTTGTCCCGGGCGTCGCGCACCTGCACCTCCGCGCCGTTGGACACGTCGCCGCGGATCCGTTCGATCCCTTGCGCGAACACCCATGGGTGCCCTGCCCAGACCGGTTGAACATGCCCTGCCTTGAGGATCACCTGCGTCACGGGCGCGGCCTACGCCGTCCGAGCGAGCTTGTAAACGTGGGCGCCGCCCACAGGGGCGCACATCCACGCTGGTAGAGGACGAAGCGGGCCTTCCGGGCGCCAGGCCCGAGCGCACGACGGCGCCGCCGACGAGGGCGGGAGAGGCGGCTGCTGGCGAACGAGCGGTCGATTGCTAGGCTCGTTCGGGCGCTGCTCCCACTCAGCAGCTTTCGCCGGAACGGAGCCCGATCATGGCACAGGGATACTCGACGCGTGCTGTTCCGTTGATCTTGGGTCTCTCCCTCATGGCCGGGTCAGCGCTCGGGCAGGACTGCGCGGACGGCGACTGGAGCTGCGACCCAGCGGGGGCGCCGCCAGCGCCCGCAGCCCCTCTAGAGGCTCCGGAGACGTCGCCGCCCGACGCCTCGCGCGGCGAAGCGCCCAGCGCCTCGCCCGGCGAAGCACCAGCGCCCAGCGCGCCCGCTCCGGAGAGCGCTGAGGTCCCCGAACCCACCGAGCCCCCCGCCGTGATCTACGCGACGCGGGGGAGTACGTGGGAAGAGGAGGACGCGCCCCCGCCGTTGATCATCGTCGATCCACGGACCCGACCGGGTGAGCCGCCCCCGCAGGAGATCGGCGTGCGGGAGCCCCCGGAGGAGCTCGAAGTGCGTCGTCGCCCGCGCTGGGAGCCGCTCTGGGGGGTCACGGGGAGGGTGCAGATGGCGCTCGGGAGCAGCCGCGGGCGGGACGTCGAGATGAGCGGTTTGGGGGCTGGCCTCCGTTACCGCCCGGTGCCCCACTTCGCCCTCGAGCTCGGCCTCGACTCCCTCCGAGGTCGAGACTGGCACGGCGACTGGCGACGGGAGAGCTTCATCTCGGCGAGCGCGCTCGTCTACTTCAACCCGGACTCGACGTTCCAGGTGTACATGCCCTTAGGGCTCCATGGATCGAGCGCCCGGGTCGAGCGCGAGACCGAGGCGGGCGTCGAGGAGCACAGGTATGGGTACTTCGGGGCCCACGCAGGGGTCGGCGGTGAGATCCGGCTGAGCCCTCGCGTCGCCCTCCCCATCGAGCTGATCGGCTTCGTGCGAGGCCGTGTGGATCGTGCGTCTCGGCAGGACCCCGAGTTCGTCGACGAGAAGACGATGCTCGTCACGAACACCTCGGGGGGCGGCCTGCTGCGCGCGGGCGTCGTCGTGTACTGGTGAGCACGCGCTGAGGGCGGGAGGCGCAGAGCAGTCTCCCCCACAAACGAGAAAGCCCCGGCGCTCCCTCGAGGAGGAGACCGGGGACATTCTACGAGCGCGTCAATCTCAGACGAGATCCTTGAGCGCCTTGAGGGGCGTCGCGCGGATCTTCTTCGTCGCGGGCTTCGCCGGGATGGTCATGGGCTCCTTCGTGAAGGGGTTGATGCCCTGACGCTCCTTGGTGGCGGCCTTCTTGACCACGCGCAGCTTCACCAAACCGGGCACAACGAACTCGCCGGCGCCGCGGGGGCTGAGCTGCTTCTTGATGAGCGTAAACATCTCGTCGAACAGCTTGTTCACCGTCTTCTTGTCGAGATCGGTGGAGTTCGCGAGCTCCGTAATGATCTGAGCCTTCGTCAGCCTCTTGCCTGCCATGCCTGAAATCTCCTGTGAAAGACGCCGTCTCTCGCCTCGTGACCTACGCAACCGCTGCGCGATCCTCGGAGGCACCGCGACGGATAACAAGGGAATTTTCGCCTTTCAAGCGGAAAGCGTCGGAGGGCAATGGCGGATCACGCTTTTTTTCTGCTGGAACGGCGATCGGAGCGTCTACTTAGCCCCTCGTGAGTCGCCGCTCCGCCGTCATTTCTCCGGCGGCCTCAGGGACGGCGCGCGCCGAGTTCTCGAGCAAGACCATGGGGTTATGGACCATCTCGCAGATGTTGCTCGAGAGCTCGAGCCCCTTGTTTTGGGCTCCCGGAGCCTCCCAAGGGGGCAGACGAGGGGCACATGTAGGCGCCAGCGGCGCGCGGGGCGGCGCGCGGAGGGGGGCGATCGACGCGAGGAGGCGCCGCCAGCACGTGTGCCGAGGGAACGTTCGGCGCCAGATCCTGCGGCGCCGGACCCTGCGGCGCCAGACCCTGCGGTGCCAGACCCTCAGGCGCTGGCCGCGCGCACGAGCTGGCGGGTCCTACGAGTCATCTCACGCTTCTCGTCGGGGGTGGCGTGGTCGTACCCCACGAGGTGGAGCAGCCCATGCGCCAAGAGGAAGCGCACCTCGTCGAACAGTTCGCGTTTTCGCCCGCGGGCCTGTCGTGCGGCGGTGTCGAGGGAGATCACCACGTCTCCGAGGAGGACGCCCGCGCCGCCGTTGGGCAAGTCGCGGCCCGCGTCGATGGACTCGACGTCTTGCGGGAAGGCCAACACGTCGGTGGGCTTGTCCTTCCCGCGATGGGTCGCGTTCAGCTCGTGGATCTGCTCGTCGTTCGTGAGCAGGACGCTGAGCTCCGCGTTCCCCAGCTCGAGCGCGCGCAACATGCGCGCCGCGATGGTGCGGACGCGACGTGCGTCGAGAGGTGGTGAGTTCCTGGCCTGGCGCGTGACGTAGACGGGCATTTCCCTATCGCGGGGCGTGCGCTGCTCGGAGGGGTTGCGGCGCTGTCAGAGGGAGCGCCGGGCGCGTCGGGTCAGCCTCGCGGGATCCGCTTGGCGTCCTCGAGGAACTGGGCGAGCCCACGATCCGTGAGCGGGTGCTGGAGCAGCTGGCTGATGACCTTGAAGGGGATGGTGCAGGCGTCGGCGCCCAGCAGCGCCGACT
>JAEWOQ010000158.1 GCA_023460875.1 Pseudomonadota bacterium | reverse complement strand
GCGCACGCCCCCCCCCGACGCCGATCGCAGCGGCGCCGCGCGGCGTCAAGCCATCAGGGCGGGGTGCGGCCGGCGGTCGAGCTCCGGATCACCGAAGTCGTCGATCAGATCCCCGTTCGATTTGCGCAGCCCCGCCGCGCTACCGATCGTGTTGAGGACACGAGCCAAGTTCGGCTCCCTGTCGCCCTCGTCCAGCACCACGTACTCGCCCTGCTTCAAGAAACCATTCGCGCTGCCCGCCATGGTGTACGGGACGTTCCGCGGCGAGTGGGCAGGCCCGTTACCGAGGTCGTTCAGCCAGACCGCGACCCCGTGATCGAGCAAGGTCTGATCACCGACCGGGTAGGAGCTCAGCTTGTCGAGCAGGTACTTGAACACCCGGGCGAACTGGCGGTCCACCTCGTGGTGGAGCTCATCGGCGCCCTGATACACGTCCCCCTCGCCGCCGTGGGTCAGCAGCCGATGGGAGACGTAGTGGAAGTTCTCCATCCGGTCGCCCGTGACGGAGTGACGGTACCGGGTGGAGCCGTCGTTGCCGTTGCCCACCTGGATCGCGACGGAGCGCGTATAGCCGCAGCCCACGGCGATGGCAGCGATATCCATGTGCGCGCGCACGGTGGCGAACACGTCGTCTCCGTCGCCGCTGTTGTACAGGGTCCCCAGGCCCGCCAGCTCCATCTCCTGGGACTGGCTGAGATGGCAGGTCAGGGTCGACTCGAGGTCTCGGATGCTCGACAGGTGCAGGTCGAGGCGCTGGCGGTCGTTGCTGCTCAGGCGGGAGCTCGAGCGCAGGGCCACCAGCTGGTCACGGACCAGATCGTTGACGCTGCGGTTCCGCTCGACGAGCTGGGCGATCGCCTCCGGGCTGAGGCCCCCCGCCTGGCCCACCATGGTCTCGTAGGCGACGAGGGGATCGTGCAGGGCGCTGCGGCGGTTGTCCGACCCGCGATAGGAGATGCACGGACCACCGAGCCAGCCTCCAGCGGGCCCCGCGTAGAGGAAGAGGGAGTCGCTCCCTCCCTGGTTCAGCTCCCGCCCGATCCGGTGATCGATGGACTCGCCGTCCGCCTCGGAGTCGCCGCCCACCCCCGGCACCACCGGGCCCCGCGCCGTCAGACACTGGAGCGCGCCCCGCGCGTGCCCATCGGCGTAGTCGTAGTCCTGCATGTTGATGTTCCGCACGACGAGCAGCTTGCCCGTGTAGTCCACCAACTCCTCCAGGGCCCTGCCCGCGAGGTTCTCCGGGGTGAGAGCGCCGACCTCGTGGGGCCAGAACCGCTCGGGTTCGGTGATCGGGGCCCCCTCGTTGAGGGTGAACGTCTGCTGCGTCCCGACCCCGTTGGCTTGCCGCAGGAAGATCACGAAGGGATCGGCGGCCTCGTCCGCGGCGTCCGCGCGACGATCCGAGAGCCCCTCCAGGAAGGGGAGCGCGAGGGTAGCGCCCCCGAGCCCCCTGAGGATGACGCGACGTGAGACCTTCATGGCAGCTCCTCCGTCGCGCGGTTCAGGAACGAATCGGCCACTGCGAGACGTATCATCATTTCCTTGAAATCCACTCCGGTCAGGGACGCGGTGCCCAACTTGCCCACGATGCCCTCATCGGCCGAGACCGAGGTTCGCCCTTGCGCGAACTCCACCAGATGCGTGGCGAAGCACTCGTGTACGGCCGCGGTGCCCGCCATCGTATTCGCCAGCTCCACCGCGTCCGCCACCTCGACCCGCGCCCCCCCGATGGGCGGCGACGTCGCGGTGTCCACGGGCTTGCCGTTGTCCTCGGTCCTGTAGGCGCCGATCGCGTCGTAGCTCTCGAAGGGGAAGCCAAAGGGGTTGATCACGCTGGCGTGACAGTTCTTGCAGCTCGTCCCGTCGACCTCCGTGTGGTCCTCGACCATTTCGCGGTTGGTCTTGTCTCCGGCCTGCGGCAGCGGCGGCACCGCGTCGGGCGGCGCGGCGATGTTCAAGCAGTTGAGCCGCTTCGCCACGAAGACCCCCCGGTGGATGGGATCGGGGTTCACGCTCGTGGCGTGGGACGCCAGGAAGCCGATTTGGGTGAGGATGCCGCTGCGCTGCCCGGGGTCCAACTCCACTCGGCGGAAGTCGGCGTCATAGGTTCCCGAGAGGCCGTAGATGGGCGCGAGATCGGCGTTGACGAAGGTGACGTTCGAGGTGAGTAAGTCGGCGACGCCCCCCTGCTCCTCGAACATCACGTAGCGCACGTACCGCCGTGTCTCCTCCGCCGCGGCGGACGCCACGCGGGCGCTCACTTCCGGGAAGACGACGGCGGAGGGTTGGATGCGATTGTAGCGATCGACCTCGAACAGCTGCGTGTAGAAGCGCTCCACCACCGACGCGGCGCGCTGGTCCGCCACGAGCCGTCGCGCCTGGGCTTCGACCTCTTCCTTGGAGCTCAGGGCGCTCGCCTCGGCGGCGGCGAACAGCTCCTCGTCGGGCATCGTCGCCCAGAAGAAGTACGACAGCCGCTGAGCCCGCTCCCAGCCGTCGAGGGGGATGACCCCACCCCGCTCCCCCTCGCTGACCTCGATGCGGTACAGGAAGTACGGCGACTGCAAAAAGCCCTCCAGCAGCAGCCGTATACCGCCCACGAAGCCGGGGGCGTCGTCGAAAGCGGAGAGGCCCACCTGGTAGAGATCGAAGTAGCCTTCGGCCTGGGCCTCCGTCAGCGGACGGCGGTGAACCCGCTTCCCGAAGCCCTCGATGAACGATCGGACCCGCGCCTCGTCGTCTCCGCCCGCGCTCGGGACCAGCGCCGTCAAGGATGCC
Organism: Pseudomonadota bacterium; assembly: GCA_023460875.1. Classification (GTDB taxonomy): domain Bacteria; phylum Myxococcota_A; class Polyangia; order Polyangiales; family Polyangiaceae; genus NIC37A-2. The sequence goes on along the minus strand of JAEWOQ010000158.1, from coordinate 1,936 downwards.
GAGTCGGCCGTGAGCTGGGCCGCGAGCTGCGCCGCGACCCGCTGGTACGCAGCCGCGAGCGCCTGGTCCACCTCCAAGGTGACGGCGTTGTTGTCGAACAGGAACCCAGCGGCTCGGGGGTCGTCACGGAAGGCCGCGGTGAGCTCCGACGGGTCCACTCCGAGCAGGTCCTGGACGGTGTTCCTCCACTCCTCGTGGGTGAGACGGCGGAACCGGCTGGAGCTGGCGGGTTGGTCGACCTGTAGGGTGTCTCCGGTCCCCCCTTCGGCCACGTCACCGAGCATGCCGTTGCAGGCGGTGAGACCGCTCGAGGCCACCAGCAGAGCCGCCGCCGCGCTGGCAGCTCGAAGGGCGGCTCTGGAAAACGCATCTTGGGCGCCGCCGCGATGGGCGACGCCGTGATCAATCGATCTTCGTCCGGGCATAAGCATCGATGGAGGGTTCCTTCGATCAGTCTGACCTACGAACCCACTAGCTGGCGAACTGTTTCGCTGCGAGTGCATGGGTCCAGCCGCACAATCTAAGAGCATACCAAAATTTTCGTGCGAGCGTCGAACGTGAGTCCCGCTGCAATCCGCAGGCCACAACGCAGGATCCTTCAGCCTCCATTTCAGATCTGAAAGCGCCAGCTCCGTAAACTCCTTCAGGACGGAACGAGCGGGCACAGAGATTTGTTATGAGCGGATCGTTCCACCGACGAGGACCGGCGCGCCTCCGCTGCGGGACGAAGTGCGATGAAGGCCCACGCCAGCGCCACGACCGCAGAGCTCCTCGTGTCGCGGCGCCCCGCCCCCAACGCCGCGGCGCAGTACCCCCAGCGCCAGACTGCGCCGAGCTGCGGAGCTCGCACCGAGCTGCGCGGGCGTTGAGCCAAGCTGCGCGGGCGTTGAACCGAGCTGCGGAGCTCGCCCTGGGCCGAACGCCGGCCGGCGCCGACCAACGATGCCGACCAACGATGCCGCCCCTCTGGGGAAGCCTCGGGAGAGCCTCGGGAGAGCCGCCCGAAGCGCCGGAAAGCCCCTCCCTCGAACCCTTCGTCGATTTCTGCGACAAACGCCTTCATGAGCGACCCTCGATCCGAGCAGCTGCACCGCCGAGCCGAAGCCGTCCTCCCTGGAGGCGTGAACAGCCCCGTGCGCGCGTTCCGCGCCGTGGGGGGACACCCCGTGTTCATCGAGTCGGCGCGAGGAGCGCGCCTCATCGGCGCCGACGGGCGGGAGTACGTGGATTTCGTCGGCTCCTGGGGCCCCGCGATCCTTGGGCACGCGGAGCCCACGGTGGTCGCCGCGGTGCAGGACGCCGCGACGCGCGGGCTCTCCTTCGGCGCACCCACGGAGGGCGAGGTGCTCCTCGCCGAGAAGCTCATCGAGCTGTTCCCGTCCATCGAGATGTTGCGCTGTGTCTCCAGTGGCACGGAGGCCACCATGAGCGCGCTGCGCGCGGCGCGCGGCGCCACTGGCCGCCCCCTGATCGTGAAGTTCGACGGCGGCTACCACGGCCACTCCGACTGCTTGCTCGTGCAAGCCGGCAGCGGCGCGGCGACCTTCGGCGCGCCCGACTCCGCCGGGGTCCCCGAGGAGATCGTGAGGAGCTCCCGCTCGTTGCCCTACAACGACGTCCCCGCCCTCGAGGCGCTCTTCGCGCGGGAAGGCGCGCACATCGCGGCGGTCATCGTCGAGCCAGTCGCGGGCAACATGGGCTGCGTGCCCCCCGAGCCCGGGTTCTTGGAGAGCATCGTGCGCCTCTGCGATCAGGCGGGCGCGCTGGCCATCTTCGACGAGGTCATGACCGGGTGCCGGCTGGCGCCGGGCGGCGCCCAGGAGCGCTACGGCATCACCCCACACCTGACCTGCCTCGGTAAGATCGTTGGAGGAGGCATGCCCTTGGCCGCCTACGGCGGACGCCGGGACATCATGGAGCGCGTCGCGCCCCTCGG
>JAEWOQ010000157.1 GCA_023460875.1 Pseudomonadota bacterium | reverse complement strand
GTGCGCATCCTGCGCACCACGGAGGACGACTGTGGCGAGACGTCACTCGCCGACGAGTTCGTGGACAACGTGAACTCCGCCTCGAGATTTCGAGTGGTCGATGGCGAGCTGGTGATCTCCCTGCGCTGGGACACGGGGTCCATGCACTTCGTCCCGACACAGCGCGACACGCCGCAGGAGTCTGCTCCTCCGCCAGCTTCCACCCCCTGAGCGCGCCCCGTCGAGCGCTCCCTAGGGCTGTGACTCGTCGGAGTGGATGATTTGGTCTGGGGAGGGCAACCAGGACTCGTATTTCGGAGCGGCCTCGTAGGGTGGGAGCGCGCGGACCCAGAGCTCGAGGCGGGAGCCGAGCTGCGGAGGCGTGAGGAGCAGCGGGACGGTCGTGATCGCCAACAGACCTTTCCCATGGCGTCCCTCGACGCGGGCGCTCAACGCCAGCCGGCTCGCGCGGCGGAGGGCCCCCGTGGGCACGCTGAGAGACACCTGCAGGCGATCGCCATGGCTCACGACCAGCTCACGGCTGGCGAGGACCGGCGCCGGCACGTGGAGCTCGGAGGCGTCCGCGAGATCGACGCGGAGCACGGCGCCCGCGGGGAGCCGACCCGGAACGTCCAGGGTGACGTAGACGAGGAGATCGGTGGCCGCGCCCCAGGGAGCAGGTGGCGGGGGGTCGTGGGCGACGGGCGCCGCCGCGTTCTCCGCCCCCAGCGCGCCTCGATCCTCCGTGCCCGTCCCCGCGCCCACGCGGATCGCTCCGACGCCCCCATCGACGGAGCCATCGACGGAGCCATCGACGGAGCCATCGCGCGGCTTCACCTGCGCAGCGCTGCTCTTCCGTTCAGGCTCCCACCCGCCGACGGCGACGCTCGGCCGCCGCTGGCACGCCACCGCGACGAGCACCCCTGCGACGACGAGCGCGCCGCGGCCCCCTGTTCCACTCCCAATCCCCTGCCGCATGCGTCCCCCGGTCGAGCACCGAGGTGAAGCGGTCCGGCGCAGCCGGGCGCGAGCAAACGTCCCGCCTTCGGACGCCCACGATGTCTCGCCGACGCCGCCCTGGTAGCCCGTCCAGGCGACACCTGTGCAACTCTCATCACCTGGACCGTCGACATTTGTTCACGAGTTTGATCTAACGCGCGTGTGGATGGTTCGACCGCGTCAGCCGCGGATGTAGACGTTTCTCCCACCAGCGGGCCCGCCGCGAAGGGATCCGAGCGCGCCGAGAGCCCCGAGAGCGCCGCATGCCCGGGAAATGGGCCCCGAAGTGGGCAGGCGAGCGGACCGGGAAGTGGAGCCCGGCCGCGGGCGGCGTTCCCGTTCGTTCCCCGGGTGCGCCTGTTCGGGGAGCGGATGCTGGTGGAAGACGGCGAGGGGGAGCACGAGGTGAACGCCGCCGTCCTGAGCCTCGAGCTCGACTACGAGGGGGTGCGCATCCGCCCCTCGGACGAGGCGGAAGACGTCGTCGGCATCGAGCGCAATTTCGCGGCCGAGGCCCGGGCGCAGCGGATCCTGGAGAGCTTCGGGGCGGTGGAGCTCTCGTGCCTCACGGGGTGCACGCCCGACTTCGACTCCCAGGCGGACTACCTGGTGAGCCTCGAGGACAACGCGCACACGGGCTGCTCCTTCGTGGCGTACGCCGTACGGGAGCTCGAGGCGCAGGGCTTCGAGGTCATCATCGACGGCTCCTATCCCTTCCAGGTCCTGCCCGCGGAGGCGCCTTGGTACGCAGAGGTCGCCCCCGACGACGAGCTCGATTGGTTCGGGATCGAGCTCGGGATCGAGGTGAACGGCGTCCAGATCAACCTGGTCCCCGCGCTGCTGGAGGTGCTCGAGGCGACGGCGGAGGGCACCAGCTTCGGGGCCCTCGCCCACTGCCCTTCGCGCTTCCGCGCCATCCCGGTAGGGGCTGGCAAGTACGCGGTGCTCCCCTGGGAGCGCCTGGCGCGGGTCCTGCGGGTGCTGGCCGATCTGTACCCGGAGGGCGGCAAGAACACCGACCAGCTCGAGCTGCCCGTGGCGCGTGTGATGGACCTGGCGGAGCTGGACGACGCCCTCACCTCCGAAGGGGGCAACCTCAGCTGGCGCGGCGAGGTGGACTGGGTCGAGCGCGCCAAGTCCCTCCAGCGTGGCCCCGAGTGGAGCCCCCAGCCCGCGGCCCTCAAGGCGACCCTGCGCCCCTACCAGCACGAGGGCCTCATGTGGCTCGAGCACCTGCGAGACGCGGGGGTGGGCGGCGTGCTCGCCGACGACATGGGGCTCGGCAAGACCCTCCAGACCATCTCCTTGCTGGCGCGCGAGAAGGAGGGGCGGCGCATGGAGATCCCGACGCTCATCGTCACGCCGACGAGCCTCGTCGGAAACTGGCAGCGGGAGCTGGAGAAGTTCGCGCCGCACATTCGTGTGCTGCTCTTCGCGGGGCCTCGCCGCCACAAGCTCTGGGCGCAGCTCGATCGGGCCGAGGTCGTCATCACCAGCTACCCAGTCCTGCTCCGGGACCTGGATCGACTCTCGGAGCGCACGTTCCACTACGTGATCCTCGACGAGGCCCAGGCGATCAAGAACCCGCGCAGCCAGGCGAGCCTCGCGGTGCGCTCCCTCCAGTCCCGCCATCGGCTCGCGCTCTCGGGCACCCCCGTCGAGAACAACCTCACCGAGCTCTGGTCCCTGTTCGAGTTCACCATGCCCGGCCTCCTGGGCCGCCCCGAGCAGTTCCGCAAACGCTACCGCGACCCGATCGAGCGCAGCGGGGACGAGGAGACCCTGGTCGCCCTGCGGAACCGCGTCACGCCCTTCATCCTGCGGCGGCTCAAGGAGAGCGTAGCCCGAGATCTGCCGCCGAAGACGGAGCTCGTGCGGGCGGTGGAGCTCGAGGGAGATCAGCGGGATCTGTACGAGAGCATCCGCGTGGCCGCCCACGGGGAGGTGCGCCACACCATCGCCCAGAAGGGCATCGCCGGCTCGGCGGTGACGATCCTCGACGCGCTCACCAAGCTGCGCCAGGTGTGCTGCGATCCGCGGCTAGTGCCCGTCCCCTCGGCGCGGGAGGTCCAGCGCTCGGCGAAGTACGCGCTGTTCTTCGAGCTCCTCTGCGCCCAGCTGGCGGAGGGACGGCGGGTGTTGGTGTTCTCTCAGTTCGCCCGCATGCTCGGGTTGCTCAGCCAGGGCATGCAGGAGCGGAGCATCGAGCACGTCACGTTGACTGGGTCGACGCCCGATCGCCAGAAGGTGGTCGACGCCTTCGAGGGAGGGCACGCCGACGTGTTCCTGATCAGCCTCAAGGCGGGCGGGACCGGGCTCAACCTGGTCTCTGCGGACACCGTCGTCCACTACGACCCGTGGTGGAACGCCGCCGCTCAGATGCAGGCGACGGACCGGGCCTACCGCATCGGCCAGAAGCGGCCGGTGTTCGTCTACAACCTCATCGCGGCCTCCAGCGTCGAGGAGCGGATGCTCGCGTTGCAGCGACGGAAGCGCTATCTCGCGGACACCTTGCTGGGCACCCCCGGGTCGGGGCAGCTCTCCCTCGAGGACGTCGAAGACCTCTTCGCGCCCCTCGAAGACGAGTAAGCTCAGGGCCTCGCTGGCGCAGTCTCCTCGCTGGCGCAGTCTCCTCGCCGACGCAGTCTCCGCTCCGTCCCACCCTCGGCTCCGCGGGATCGCCCCGCCGTCTCTCCGCATGGTCGCCTCCTCTTCTCGCCCTTCCCGCGCCTCCACGATCCCGCCCGCGGGCACCCGGGTGGACCGGCTGCGCGTGCTCGGGGTCCAGGGCTCCAGCAAGATCATGGCCGGCGAGCTCTCGCGCCTGGCGGGCAGGGCCCTCGAAGGAGAGGAGCTGGCGCGCTTTCGGGCGGCGACCCCCTTGAAGCTCGGCTCCGGAGGCCTCGCCTACCCGTTCGATGCCGAGCTGGCGACGATCGCGCTCATGTATCACCGCACCTCGGCGCGGGTCCTCTGGGACCTGTTCGAGAGCGACGCGAGCCGCCTCGAGCCCCTCTACGAGCACCTGGTGGACGCCGTGGCGGCCGACGCGCGCCCCTGGCTCTGGGACGGCGCGCGCATCTCCGTGCTCGCCTTCGCGCCGCGCTCCGTAGAGGCCGGGGAGCGCCAGGTGGTCGGCACCGTGAAGAACGCCATCGTCGACGGCGCCGCGCGCCGCGGCTGGACCATCACCGTCAGCCCCGATCGCCCGGATCTCACGCTCCACGCCCGCTCCCACGTCGACCCGAAGGGCACTCCCCAGCTCACGGTCTCCGTGGACTTGGCGGGGCGCCCGAAGCACGAGCGCGGTTACCGTACCCGCGCGGGACAGGCGCCGCTGCGGGAGGACGTCGCCGCTTACCTCGTCATGCTCACGCGCCACGACGCGCGCCGCGAGGCCCTGATCGATCCCTGCGCGGGCTCGGGGACCCTCGCCGTCGAGGCCGCGAGCATGGCGCGCGCTCGCGTCGCCTGGTACTCGGGGCGGCGCGTCGCCGCGGAGCGGCTGCCCGCTTTTGCGTCGCACTTCCAAGGCCCCCTGCGGCCCCTCTTCGGCGACACGCGCCCCCTCGTCTACGCCAACGAGCGGGATCCAGAGGTCTTTCGGCTCCTCGAGCGGAGCGTGGAGACCGCCGGGGTGGGGCCCGACGTGCGCGCCAGCTGCGGTGACTTCCGGGACATCGACCCGCGGGAGCTGCGCCGGGAGGTGGAGGCGGCGGGGTTGTCCGGGGGCGTAGTGCTCTGCAACCCGCCCTGGGGCGAGCGCATGTCCGGCGACCGCAGCCTGCTGCAGCTCTACCGAGATCTGGGCCGCTGGTGTGGGGAGCTGCCCGGCTGGCGCGCGGGCTTTCTGGCGGCCCACCCGGAGTTCCCCCGCTGGTTCGGCGCGCGCCCCCGCTCGACGAAGACCGTGATGAGCGGGCCTCTGCGGGCGACGTTCTACACGTTCGACCTGTGAGCGACCGAGGAGCGACGCCCTCAGCGCCCTCAGCGCCCTCAGCGCCCTCAGCGCCCTCGCGCTCAGCGCCCTCGCGCTCAGCGCGTATCACGACTCCCGGTGGGCCAGGGTGTTCAGTGCCGATCGGTGAACTCGCACGAGAAGCGGATCCAGGTGCTCACGGGGCGACCGCGTGCATCCAGGGGCAATCCCCACCCCCCCGAACCCGAAAGCGCCGCCACGCAGGCGTCCGCGAAGCCGGCCCCGCTCGGCGTCTCCGAGAGGGGCTCCCCACGCACCACGACCCCCTGCGACGAAACGAGCAGCCGCGCTCGCCCCACGCCGCTCACCCCTTGCAGCCGCGCCCCCGACGGATAATGCGCTTCGATGCGTGCCCCGAGTCCCGCGGGCTGGGTGGGCTGACGAGAGAGCTCCGAGGCCGTCACCGCGCCGCCGTCCGCAGAGCCGTTCGCAGAGCCGTCCAGCAAGCGAGCGCCCGACCTCCTGGTCCCTCCCGACGGACTCACCGCGCTGGAGCCGTGCGGAGGGGCGAGAGGCGCCGCGAGCAGCTGGTCGAAGGATGTCGGCGCGACGTGCCCTGTGGGGGCGTGGCTTGCCACGAGCACATCGTCGAAGGTCTTGGGTTGCTCCGCTAGGGGGCTGGAGCTCGCCGCGCTGGAGCTCGTCGGCGGCGGCACCGGCGCCGCGCTGGGCGCGGTGTCTCCAGCGGAGCCGAGGGGCTCGGCGAAAGCAGGCGCGTCGGGCTCCGTGGGCAGGACGAGCCAGTCCACCTCGATGTCCGTGGACACGAGGGGCTCAGCATGGACCGAGACGCTCGGGCTGGCGCGCAGCGCGACCGCGAGCACGACCGCGTGGATCAGGATGGCGGCAGCCACCGCGAGCACACCGGAGCTCACCCGAGACGCGCCGAGCTCCTCCACCCGGGCGGTCCAAAAGCGCGCTGGCGCGCACCCGTGACAGTGGGCGTTGCAGGCGCGGGTGTTCAGGGCATGGGCGGAGATGAGGAGCCCCGAGAGCGCCAGGGCCACGAACACCTCCCAGGCGGGCACGATCGCCCCCACCTCGAGGAGCGCAGCCAACATCAACGCGCCCGCCAGGGGCACGAACGCCCGGCGGTCCCGATGAAAGACGGCCCCGAAGGCCACACCGAACAGGCCCAACACGATGAGCACCCGGCGCAAATTGGCTTCGGTGCCCTCGCCCGCGATAGCCGGCAACACACCGACGAGCAGCGGCGTCACGGCGCAGTGCAGCGCGCAGAGCCCCGAGAGGAAGACCCCGCACCCGTCCACCAGGCGCAACGAAGCCGCCGCGGACGCGGAGGTGTGAGCTGGAGACGAAGAGACAGAGAGCATCAGCCGTGTCGTCACTCCGACGGGAGCGCGCCACCCCGGAGCGCCGTGGGGTCGCGTCCTCGTAGAACGGTCACCCACCCCATTCGGTCCAGGGGACCGGAAAGGTGCCCAAAAAGGGTGCCTGTTGCAACCCCGTTGCGCAAGGCGCGCGCCCCGCGGGCGCCCGCTGGAGGGGTCGCGGAGACCCCGGCCGCCTTGCGCCCACCCGGAGCGGGGGGGAAGATACCCGAGCCATGGCTGGAAAATCGGTGCCCCTGGCGGACGGCGCCCTGCGCGAGATGCTGAGCGCCCGGGGCCTGCGGGTCACCGGACCGCGCGTCAGCGTCCTGCGGGAGCTGTGCAAGCAAGGGCCGCCGATCAGCCATCCAGAGCTGGCCGAGCGCCTCGCCGGGCAGGGACTCGACCGGGTGACCGTCTACCGGAACCTCCTCGCGCTGATGGAGGCGGGCCTCCTCGTGCGCACCCAGCTGTCGGACCACGTGTGGCGCTACGAGCTCCCCCAGAGCGGCGGCGCCACCCACGGGCTGCACCCGCACCTGGTGTGCACGGACTGCGGCTCCGTCGAGTGCTTGCCCAAGGCCGCGGTGCGCCTGCAAGGGGCGGCGGCCCAGGCGCGGGTCTCCGAGGTGCAGCTCCGGGGCCTGTGCACCGACTGCCGCGAGTAGAGCTGGGACTGAGCTGGGACACAGGGAGCCGCCTGGTCCCCGTCCCGCGCGGACCGGCGCATGGCCCTCGCTCTCGACGGGGCGGACCTCCCCGCCAGGGGGTCGTATGCACTATTTCAACGACAACGGCGCTGGTCCTTGCGCGGGAGGGCCGATTCATGTCTCCCTCGTCCCCTCGCGGCTCACGCCTTACACTGGAGTCGCCCGCGCTGCCTGCGCGGCTCTTCTTCTGCGTCTGCTTCAAGGAACCGAACGATGCGAACCGTTGCTTATCTCACCCCACTCGTGCTGACTTTTGGGATCGCCGTCGCCTGCACCAGCGAGGGCGGGCGGGAAGGAGGCCCACAGGGTGGCAGCGGGGCTGGCGGCAACGGAGGCAATGGGAGCGGCGGTCTGCTCGGCGTCGGCGGCCTGATCATCCCCGATCCCGGGACAGATGGTCCTCCCACCGGTGTCATCCTGGTGCCGGAGTGCGAGGCCGACTGCGAGGATTTCCCCGCCGATCCGATCATCGATGGCGTTGACGACGCCCAGCGCGCCGTGCTCGACCAGCCCGCGTCCGGGGCGGGGCCGTGCGTGTCGGAGCCCGCGGACGGGACCATCTTCCCTGCCCGCTGGACGCGCCCGCGCTTCGACTTCCAGGGCGGCAGCGTGCACAAGATCACCCTGAGCGCGGAGCGGGAGCGCCACGATCTCGTCGTCTACACGAACCAGTCGCCCTGGTATCTGCCAGCGGAGATCTGGGAGGGCCTCTCCACGAACGTCTTCAACGAAGACATCACCTACACCATCAAGACGAGCGACGGCTCGAGCGCCCCCACGGAGACGACGGGCAAGTTCCGCATCGTGCCCGTGGCGCCCGGCGGCAGCATGGTGTTCTGGGGCTCGACGGGGACAGATGCCGGCCCCTATACCAATGCCCTGTACGGTTTCAGTCCGGGGGATGATGCAGTCATCCACACTCTTGCGCCCGGTGAGATCGACGGGGTCGCTCTCGAAGGAAACGCACAGCTGCGATCGCAGTTCACCGAGGAGGACGGACAATCCACGTGCGTGGGCTGTCACACGTCGACGCCGGACGGCAAAGCTGTCGCAGCGGGCGACCACTGGCCTTGGAACATTCGCCTCGCAAGCATCGAGGACGGCAGCGCTGGAAGCGCTCCAGACTTCTTGAGCCCCGCAGGTGCTGCGATGGCTTCGATGTCCTGGCTTGGTGGGATGACGTTCAGCGAGGCAGACTGGGCAGCCGGCGGAAGACGCATGGTCGTCACCTGGACGGAGCGGCTCCTGGACGGGAGCGGAAACTTGTGGCGAACCCATGACGGGAACGTTCTTTCGAATGAACCCACGCAGTTGGTGTGGATGAATCTTGATTCTGACGCGGAAGTCCCAGTGGACCTGAGGACCGCAACCGCGGATACCTACACCAACCCGAACGAAGCCCTGCAGAGCACGCTCGCCGGGCTCCAGGGTACCGAATGGGGAACCATTCAGCGCGCGGGTGATCCTGGCCATCCCGTCTTGCCCGTCTGGAGTCACGACGGGAAGAGGATCGTCTACACATCGACCGACCTCCCCGAAGACGGGCGCATCGGAGGGGCGAGCGTCGTGGACATCTATGCCGTCCCCTTCAATGGCGGCGACGGCGGAACCGCTGAACCGCTCGCGGGCGCAAGCTCAGACGACTTCTTCGAGTACTATCCCGATCTCTCGCCAGACGATAGCCTGATCGCATTCAACCGGATTCCTTGGTTCGAAGCGAATCCCCAGCGCGAGATGAAGCACGAACACGTTTACTACCGCGCGGACTCGGACATCTATGTGCTGCCGGCCGGCGGTGGTGAGCCCGTACGCCTCACGTCCAACGATCCGGCGTGCTCGAGCGACGGGACGGCGGGCACCCTCTACAACAGCTGGGCGAAGTGGGCGCCGACGAGCGCCTCGGACGGCGAGCGCACCTACTACTTCCTGGTTTTCTCGACCTCGCGAAATTCCCCCTTCGAGATCAAGCTCAGAGACAGCCACATGGCGCCCGCGTCGCAGCTGTACATGACGACCATCATCCAACACGCCAACGGCGAGCTCGAGAGCTCCCCGGCGATCTATCTGTGGAACCAGCGCGTGCTCGTGGACGCGGAGGGCAACCCCTCCGAGCTCG